>JBIOTM010000146.1:0-10780 GCA_044865955.1 Actinomycetota bacterium
GGGGCGCGCCACGGCGCCATCCTAGCCCTGGGGTGCGACGCCTCCGGGCGCCCCGGCGCGCCCCGATATCCGTTGTCGTGGCGGGCGGCCTCGCGCTCGCCGGGCCGGCGTTCTTCGCGGTGCTGCGAGAGGGCGTCGAGACCGCCCTGTTCCTGTTCGCCGCCGCCAGCGGCACCGCGGTCGACGGACGCATCGCTCGGCCTGCAGCTCTCTGGGGCCATCCTCGGCCTCGGTCTGGCCGTGGTCCTCGGTGTCCTTCTGTACCGGGGCGGCATCCGGATCACCCTGCGGTCGTTCTTCGGGATCACCGGCATCATCCTGATCGGACGTGGCTGGACGTGCTCGGGTGGCTCGGCTCCCTCGTCGTCGTCGGAGGACTGTTCCTACGTACGCCCTCCTCCCGTCTCGCCAACCCTCGACCCCTGGACGAGGCTTCGGCGGTCACGACGGCGCCGGTCCAGAGCGACGTCTCCCGCTGATCGGTCGCTCCTGAACGTCCCGGTTCCTGTCACTCTTCTTCCACCACGTCTACCTGCGCCGATGAGCGGTACTTCTTGCGCCGCAGCGTGATCGGAGAGGCGGCCATCCGGTTGACATCCCTCAACCTCGCGTTTACAGTCCGCGACGGTCCTCCACGGGACGCGAGCCTCGACCGGTTGCACCGGATGCACGGGTTGCACGATCGAGGTGGCGGTCCGACGGGGACCCAGCGTGACGGGCCGCGTCACCGGGACGGGATGCTCGCGTATGGGGAAGGCGCGAGCGCCTCGGATCGGAGGGCGCGGCCCGTTGCTTCGGCGGACCCTCCGCTATCCGCGGATCGCCGCCCGGGCGTTGACGTGGTCGTCGGTGACGAAGGCGAGCCGGGAGCCGGCAGCCAGGTACATGCGCTCGATGTTCACGCCTGCGTCGGCCATCCTCCTCGCGTAGCGCCCGATGATCCCGGGCCGGTCGTCGCCCGAGACGTAGAAGGCGATGGCCTGGTGCTCCTCCTTGACCGGGATCCCGGCGGCGCCGAGAGCCCGTCGCGCCTTCTCGGGATCCTCGACGAGGATGTGGACCACCGTCTCCGAGGCGTCGCTGATCGCGCAGCCCCCCTCGATGTTGACGCCGGCGCCGCCGAGCGCCTCGCCCAGCGCGGCCAGCGACCCGGGCACGTTGTCCAGCACGATCGTCATGTCCTGCACGTTCCACCCACCCCCTTCTCGCTCCGGGCGCGCCCGGACGGGCATCTACAGAACCGCGTCGAGGAACCGTCTCGTCTCCGGGTATCGCGTCTCCTTGAAGATCTCGTCCGGGGTCCCCTCCTCGAGGAGCATGCCTTCGTGGAAGAACGCCATCCGATCCGCGACCTCGCGAGCGAATCCCATCTCGTGCGTGACGACCATCATGGTCATGTGCATGTCCGTGGCCAGCGACGTCATCACGGCCAGTACCTCTCCGATGAGCTCCGGGTCGAGCGCCGACGTCGGCTCGTCGAAGAGCATCACGTCCGGCTCCATCGCGAGCGCCCGCGCGATCGCGACCCGCTGTTGCTGACCACCCGACAGGCGGATCGGGTACTCCTCCGCCTTGTCCGCGAGACCCACCTTGTTCAGGACCTCCATCGCGACGGCCCGCGCATGGCTCTCCTCCAAGCCCTTCACGGTGACGGGGCCCTCCATCACGTTCTGGAGCGCGGTCATGTGCGGGAAGAGGTTGAACTGCTGGAAGACCATGCCGCAGTGGGTGCGGAGCTGCCTGATCTGCTCCCGCTTGTGGCGGGTCCGATGCCCCCCGTCGAGTCGGAGCCCCGCGACCTCGATCGTGCCCTCGGATGGATCCTCGAGGAAATTGATGCACCGGAGGAGGGTCGACTTGCCGGAGCCCGACCGGCCGAAGATCACGACGACCTGGCCCTCGTCAACCTCCATGTCGATCCCCTTCAGGACCTCCAGGGGCCCGAACGACTTGTGGAGGTTCTCGATCCGGACGACGGCCTCGCCGTTCCGGCCCGTCACGGCTCCTCCCCGGGCTCTTCCGGCGGCAAGCTGGGGACCCCGACCTGCGGTTCGTCGAGGCCGCCTGCGTGCGGGTGGCCGGCCGGCGCGTCCGGGGCGTCGAAGACGTAGCCGCCTGCACCGCCGTGCGCCTGCTGACCGGCGGCGCCCGTGACGACCACCTTCCGGCGCTCCCGGGGCCGACGTCCTTCGGCGACCGCCCGTACGTAGCCCCTGCTCACCCGCCGCTCCAGCCGGGCCTGGAAGAAGGTGAAGATCGCGGTCAGGGCCCAGTAGAGAGCGGCCGCCGTGATCAGTGCCTCCAGGGGTCTCACCTGCGCGTTACCGATCAGCTGCGCGCGTCGGAAGAGCTCCATCGTGCCGATCGTTTGCCCGAGCACCGAGATCAAGGCGGTGTCCTTCATCATGGCGATGAACTCGTTGCCCGTCGGAGGGATCACGACCCGAAACGCCTGCGGCAGGACGACGCGGCGCATCTTCTGCCGGTAGGTCATCCCGAGCGCCTCCGCGGCCTCGCTCTGCCCGTGGCTGACCGACTGGATCCCGGCCCTGAAGATCTCGGTCATGTAGGCTCCGTAGTTCAGGCCGAGCACGAGCACGCCGACCTGGAACTGCGTGCGGGTGAGGATGTCGACGAGCCCGTCCGGCAGACCGGGGAACCTCGCAACTAGGTTGATCCCGACGCGAGGCATGGCGAGGTAGAAGAGCCACAGCTGGACGAGCAGAGGCGTGCCCCGGAAGAACGACGTGTAGAAGCCACTCACGCCGTAGGCGATCGGGTTCCGCGAGAGCCTGCCGAGAGCGCCGAGCAGGGCCAACAGAACCGCGAGGATGATGCCCATCGCCGCCATGGCAAGCGTCCAGATCAGCCCCCCGGCGATGAAGTCGATGTGCGCCCGGATCCACTCGTTGTCGAAAGACGACGCCCAGAACAGGAATCCGAGCACCGCGAAGATCACGATCCACACGATGCCCACCTTGGCCCGGAAGGGGACGTTCGCGCTTCGCAGGGCCAGGCGATCCATCCTGCCGGGTCCGGGCGCGAGCGGGGGCCGCGCTGCCGCGGCCCCCGAACGGTCGGTCGTCATGACACCTCCCGTGTCGGCGTGGCTACGCCGACACCTGGGTCACGTCGATCCCGTTGTACCACTTCTTCGACAGGTCGGAGAGCGTCCCGTCGGAGTGCAAGTCGGCCACGATCTCGTCGACCTGCTCGACGAGGCTCGTGCTGTCCAGCTGGGACGACTTGTCGAAGGCGACCGCCAGCGGCTCGCCGAACAGCGGGTCCCCCACGATCTTCACGGGGTTCCCGGCGTCGGCGAACGCCTGGGCGGTCGTCACCGACGTCATCACGGCGTCGAGGCGGACGCCATCGCCCAGGGCGAGATCCTGGAGGGCGGTCGTGTCCGTGTCGTAGGTCTGGATCTTCGCGTCGTCGATCACGAAGTCGAAGTCGAACCCCTTGATCGCCAGGGACTTCTCCAGGTAGAACTGGTAGGTGCAGTCGGCGCAGACGCCGATCTTCTTGCCGTCGAGGTCCGTCGAGAGGTCGTTCACGGTGGTGTTGTCCTGATGGACGACGATCACGGCCGGCACGAAGGAGTACGGCTGCGTGAAGTTCAGCACGTCCTGCCGCTCGTTCGTGGGCGTCATGGAGCCGACGCTCATGTCCCACCGGTCGTTCCAGCTCCCGGCCGTGAGGACCTCCCACTTCGGCGTCTCCCAGCCGATGTCGACGCCCAGGCGGTCGGCGATCTCGGTGGCCACGTCGATGTCGAAGCCCTCGTACTCGCCGGTCTCCGGGTTCAGCTCGGACTGCGGCGGATAGGCGGGGTCGGTCGAGACGCGTATCTCGCCTTTCGTGCAGATGTCCGCCAGCAGGTCGCCGGCGTTCTTGTCGTACGAGGCGCAGACGGTGTTCCCCCCCGCCTTGGTGCCGCCGTCTGTCTTCTTCGCTTCCTGTCCGCAAGCCGCGGCCACGAGCGCCAGCACGCCCAGCAGCAGCGCGGCCCGGTGCACCCCGAGCTTCATGATCCCTCCTCGATCGATGGACGATGCGCGCCCCTCACCGGGCGCTCTCGGCGGGACTATAGGCAGGACCGGGCCCATGGGCAATGCACTGCCCGGCCGGTGGCGACGTCACGAGGAGGGCACCGGCAGCGGCAGCCAGCGGGAGCCGGCCGCTCGCCACCACCCACGGGGGGTCGTCCCGGGAGTGGCCGATCCGTCCCGCTCGAAGCGGTACGCGCCCCGGAGCCCTCGAGCCCGCTCGAGCCCGTCGAGGCCCGCGGCCAGCCCCTCACGGGTCCCACCGCTCCCGGCCATCGCTCCGATCAGCATCCGGCCGACGTCGTAGGCCTCCAGCGCGTACGGACCGGGCGCCGCCGCGCTCTCCGCCTGGACGTCGTGGACGAACCGCTGGGATCGGGGCTCCAGCGAGAGGGTGACGTCCGCGCAGGCGCAGACGGTGGAGACCGACGCCCCGCCCTCCTCGGCCACCGCGAGGCCGTCGTCGGTCTTGAGCCTGGAGGTGCCGACCAGCTCCCCGGGACCGTTCGGCGAGGCGACCAGCAGGGCTGCCGCCGTCGCCCCACCGGTCCACAGGACGGTCGCACATCCCGCCTCGGCGATGCGGGAGGCGACCGCCTCCGCGGTCGCCGGCCGCCCGGGGTCCACGACCCCCGCGTTCGCGATCGACGATCCGCCGGAGCGCACGGCGTCGATCGTCACGAGCTCCGCGAGCCGCGCGCCGGCGGCGTCGGGCTCGCCCGCCAGGCACGGTCGCCCGGCGCCCTCGGGTGGAGCGGATCCGGCCGCCAGGAGCAGGCGCGCCTCCTCGTCCGCGTCGGCCGCCACGGACAGCCAGACGCCCGTGCCGTGCTCGGGCGGATCCCACGCCCACGACAGGCTCACCACAGGGATCCCAGCCGACGCGAGCGCTCCCGAGGCGCCCTCGGGCGACACCGTCCACGGGGCGACGACCGCGGCGACGACGCCGCGGTCGTCGCCCAGCTGCGCGAGGAGCGCCGCCGCCTCCTGACCCGAGACCCCCACGTTCACCGGCTCCACCTCGATCCCCGGACCCTGGAGCGCCGCCAGCTCGAGTCCGGCCAAGGCCGGGCCCGACACGTCGTCGGCGTCGTCGAAGGAGCCGTCGAACAGGAAGGCGATCGTGTGCGTCGCGGACGAGGGGGACCCTCCCGTGGGCGGGGCCGCCGTGCAGGCGAAGGCGATCGAGAGGACCAGGCCCCGTACGCCGTTCCGGAGCAGCCGTGCCGCTACCCTAGAGGGCCCGGCCGGGATGGCGGAATCGGCAGACGCGCGGGTCTCAAAAACCCGTGGGCTTCGGCCCGTGAGGGTTCGATCCCCTCTCCCGGCACCCCGCGAGTCCCTCCGCACCGCCGCACCGTGGATCACGGGGCCGCGTCCACGACCGCCCGGGCCACCACCAGGTCTTCGAAGGCCATCCCGACGCTCTTGAAGACCGTCACGTCGTCGGCGGAGCGTCGCACCTCCACGCCGCCCACGACCTCGGCGAGGTCCGCGACGACGTGCGTGGCCTCGATCGACCCCTCGGCGATCGGGATCAGCAGCTCGCCGGCCTCCGCCATCGCGACCTCGCGCGTCTCGACGACGATCCGGGCGCGCCGCACCGTCTCCGTGTCCAGCTCGCGGGTCTCGGGCCGGGAGGCGCCCACCGCGTTCACGTGGGCTCCCGGACGGAGGAGGCTCCCGTCGAAGAGGGGTTCCTCCGCCGTCGTGCACGTGCACACGAGGTCGCAGCCGGCCGCCTCGTCGGCGTCCCCCAGGCTCGCGGTCAGGCCGAGGCGCGCACCCTGGTCCACGAGGTCCTCGGCGCGATCGCGCGACCGCGAGCTCACGACCAACCCGGTCACCGGCCGGACCGAGCACATCGCCTCGAGATGCGCCCTCGCCTGGACGCCCGCCCCGAAGATGCCCAGGCGAGCGGCATCCTGCCGCGCCAGGTACCGCGTGGCGAGCGCCGACACCGCGGCGGTCCGGAGCGCCGTGAGCGCCGACCCGTCCACGACCGCCTCCGGGACCTGGGTCTGCGCATCGAACAGGACGTACGCGGCGTGGATGTACGGCAATCCCCGGCCGGGGTTGCCGGGCGTGAGCGCGACGAGCTTCACGCCGACCCCCAGATCGCCCGCCGCGGGCATCACGAGCAGCGATCCGGCGGAGGTATCGACCTGCGTGCGGAGCGGACCCGCGCTCGCGTCCCGCGTTCGGAACGCGGCCTCCAACGCCGCGACCGCCTGGACCATCGGCAGCCGGGCGCGGAGCTCCTCCGCGCCGATCACGCCGAGCTCAGAGCTCACCCAGGTACGCCTCGCGCATCAGAGGGTTCCGCAGGAGGTTCTCGGCGGTGTCGGCCAGCACCACCTGGCCGGTCTGGATCACGTAGCCACGGTCTGCGATCGACAGGGCCATGTTCGCGTTCTGCTCCACGACGAAGACCGTCTTGCCGAGGCCGCGGATCCCCGTGATGATCTCGAAGACCTGCTCGACGAGGATGGGGGCGAGTCCCATCGACGGTTCGTCCATCAGGAGCACCTTGGGGTCGGCCATCAGGGCGCGTCCCATCGCCACCATCTGCTGCTCCCCGCCGGAAAGCGTGCCGGCCTTCTGCTTGAGACGCTCCCGGATCCTCGGGAAGGTCTCCAGGACGGTCTCGCGGACCTCGACGACGGCCCGTTTGTCCCTCCGCAGGTAGGCGCCGAGCTGGAGGTTCTCCTCGACCGTCATCTCCGGGAACAACCGGCGGTTCTCCGGGACCATCGAGACGCCCCGCCGGACGACCTCGGTCGTCGACAGGCCCGACACGACCTCACCGTCCAGGAGCACCTGGCCGACGGAGGGGGTCACGTACCCCAGGATCGTCTTCAGCGTCGTCGTCTTGCCGCTGGCGTTCCCGCCGAGGAGGCACACCATCTCGCCGGGGTAGATCTCCATGTCGACGTCGCGCAGGACCGCGACGAGGCCGTAGTGCGTGCTGACGTTCCGCAGCTCCAGCACCGGGGTTCGGCCGTCGCCCGTCACTCGGTCGCCTTGGTCCCCAGGTAGGCCTCGATCACGCGCTCGTCGTGCGCGACCTCCTCGTACGTTCCCTCGGCGATCTTCTGGCCGTAGTCGCAGGCGATCACGCGGTCGGACACGCCCTTGACCACGCGCATGTCGTGCTCGATCACGATGACCGTCAGGCCCAGCTCGTCGCGCATCCGGACGATGTGGTCGCGGAGCTCCAACGTCTCCCGCGGGTTCATCCCGGCCGTCGGCTCGTCGAGCATGAGCAGCTTCGGGTCCGTGGCCATCGCGCGAGCCATCTCCAGCCGCCGGCGGTTCGCGTACGACAGCGAGAACGCCGGTTGCTCCAACCGGTACCCGGTGAGTCGCTGACCGAAGAAGGCGAGCGCCTCCTTCGCGCGCTCCCTGATCCGTTCCTCCTCGGCCCGGACCTTCGGCGTGCGGAGGATCGAGCCGAACAGGCCGGCTTCGGTGCGACAATGCTGGCCCACCATCGCGTTCTCCAGGATCGTCATGTTCGCGAAGAGACGGACGCTCTGGAAGGTGCGGGCGATCCCGAGCTTCACGACCTGGTGGGGGCGGAGGCCGACGATGCTCTCACCGGCGTAGCGCACGTCGCCGTCGTTGGGCTCGTACAGGCCGGTCACCACGTTGAACAGCGTGCTCTTGCCGGCGCCGTTCGGCCCGATCACCGAGACGATTTCCCCCTCGCGGACCTCCATGTCGAGTCCCGACAGGGCGTAGAGGCCCCCGAAGTGCTTCTGGACGCCTCTGATCTCGAGCACCGGTGTCTGGGCTTCGACGCTCACGTCGCCACCCCCTCGACCGCCGCCTCTTCCTCTTTCTCGTGCGCCCAGGCGTCCTGCGCAACCTCCTCCTCTTGCAGCTCGCGGCTCCTCCGGACGTTCGGGACGATGCCCTGCGGTCGCAGGACCATCACGGCCACCAGCGCCGCCCCGTAGGCCAGCAACCGGTACTCCTCGAACTCGCGGAGCACGCCCGGGAGGCCCACGAGGACGAGCGCGCCCGTCACCACGCCGGGAAGGCTCCCCAGCCCGCCGAGGATCACGATGCCGAGCACCTGGATCGACACCAGGACCTCGAAGCTCGCCGGCGTGAGCGAGCCGATCTTGACGGCGAAGAGCGCCCCGCCCATCGAGCCGATCGCACCGCCCATCGCGAACGCGAGCAGCTTGAAGCTGGTCGTCGAGATCCCCATGGCGTCTGCGGTCTGCTCGTCTTCCCGCATGGCGGTCCACGCGCGCCCGATCCGAGAGTTGTAGAGCCGGCGCGACACGAACAGCGCGAGCGCGACGAAGGCGAGAGCCAGGTAGTAGAAGGCCTTCGGGTCGCGGAAGGAGACGGTGCCGATCGCCGCGTCGGAGACGTCGCGCATGCCTTGGGGACCGCCGACGAGCGGCGTGAGCCACGGGCTCGCAACCAGGACCGTCACCATCTCGCCGAGCCCGAGGGTGACGAGCGCCAGGTAGTCGCCCCGCAGGCGGAGGACCGGGGCACCGATCAGCAAGCCGACCAACGCGGCGAGGAGGGCGACGAGTGGGATCGCGACGTAGAAGTTGAGGTCGAGCGACAACACGGGCGGGGTGATGCCCTTGAAGCTGTTCAGGAGCCCGCCGGTCAGGATCCCCGTGGTGTACGCGCCGAAGGCGAAGAAGGCGACGTAGCCGAGGTCGAGCAGCCCCGCGTAGCCCACGACGATGTTCAAGCCCAGCCCCAGCAGGATGAACACCGCGACCGTGCCCAGGACCTCCGAGATCGTCGCACCGAGCACGAGGGGCGCGCCGAGCAGGACCGCGGCGACCAGGGCGAGCACGACCAGCTGCCCCATGCCGGTCCCGCCGCCTCGCGCTCCGCTCCCGCCCGCCTCGAGCCATCTCCGGATCGTGTCCCCCCGGGTGGAGCGGAGGATCGATGCGCCGACGGCGATCGCGGCGACGAGGGCGGCGCCGATCCACGTCAGGCCGCCGGACGGGACGTAGAGCCAATCCCGCTCGAGGTCGAGGTCGGCCAGCGCCACGGGCACGATCCGCTGGAGGAACCCCATCAGCAGGACGGCGCTCACGGCCGTCACCGCCGGCTTGCGGATGCGCGTGGGGACGACGTGCAACCCGCCGCCGATCGCCCCGGCCGCGGCCGACACGGCTGCGAGGACGATCGCCCCGAGGACCGGTCCCAGCCCGAACGTCACGAAGTCGAGGAGGCCCTCGGTCGCGGCGATGAAGACCGCGCGCACCCGGTCGACGCCGAACGCGTCCACGAACGCCGCCGCGACGCCCAGCACCGCTCCGGCGACCGCGCCCGCGACGGCGCCCCAGACGAGCGCCTCCTCCACACTCACGACCCGCTGCTCGCCACGCTCGACCCGGGGCCGTCCGACGACGTAGCCGACCACGAACGGGGGCAGCACCAGCAACACCCTGGAGAAGGTGATCGGTTGCCCGACGAGCTCGAGATCCGTGAACCGCTCGACCAGGCCGACGAGGGCCAGGAAGATCGTGACCATCCCGGCCGCGAGCCCGGCCTTGACCAGCCGCGCCATCACACCTTCTCCTGCTCCCCGGTGCCCAGCAGGCCGCCCGGACGGAACACCAGGACCAGGACGAGCACGAGGAAGGTGAACGCGTCCTTGAGCGAGAACGGGCTCGGGATCCCGAAGCCGGACAGCAGCAGCGCCGGTCCCAGCGCCTGCAGCAGCCCGAGCAGGAACCCACCGAGGGCGGCGCCCCCGATGCTGCCGATCCCGCCGAGCACGGCGGCCGTGAACGCCGCGATCCCCGGCCGGAACCCCATGTCGAACCGGACCTGCTCGAACGTCTCCGAGAACAGGACGCCGGCGATCCCGGCCAGGATCCCGCCGATCGCGAACGTGATCATGATGACGCGGTCGACGTCGATCCCCATCAGACTGGCGATCTCCCGGTCCTGCGCCACGGCTCTCATCGAGCGGCCGGTCTTCGTCCTCGCCACGAAGGCCTGGAGCACCAGCATGCAGATGACCGCGACGACGAACACGAGGAGCCGGACCTTGGGGACGTCGAGCCCGAGGATGGAGACGCGGCCGGTGAGGATGTCCGGCTTGGGGAACCCTCGCGCCTGCGGGCCGAAGAACCCCCGGAACGCGTTCTGGAGGAACAGGGAGGCGCCGATCGCGGTGATCAGCGGCACGAGCCTGGGAGCGTTGCGGAGGGGGCGGTAGGCGATCCGCTCGAGGAGCACGGCCACCCCCATGGACACGAGGATCGCGACGAGGGTGACGATCAGCATCGCGGGGATCGGATGGCGGTTGAGGAAGCCGCTGGTCGCATAGGCGTCGACGAAGAAGAACGAGGCGAAGGCGCCGGCCATCACCACTTCGCCGTGCGCGAAGTTGATCATCCGGAGGATGCCGTAGACCAGCGTGTATCCCAAGGCGATCAGGGCGTAGATGGCGCCCTGGGCGACGCCGTCGACGATGAAGCCGACCCACGTGCTCCCGGCATACCCGCCTTCGCCGGGCGCCTTGGAGAGGGTGGCGGTCGACCCGACGACCACCAGGGTCACCAGGCCGACGGAGAGGACCACCAGGATGATGCGCCGCCAGGGCAGGCGCTCGAGGCGGCTCATCCGGACGTCCGCGACGCGGGCCTCCGCCTCCTGACCGCTCGACACCTGCCGGTCCTCTCTCCCTGCCCGGTGCTGCGAACGGGCCGTGGAACGGGCCGCGGGCGAGC
>JBIOTM010000147.1:0-10119 GCA_044865955.1 Actinomycetota bacterium
GACAGGGAGGTGCGCATGCCGCACGAGATCCATGACCGACACGCCGTGCAGGAACTCATCGCGAAGCGTGCGCAGGTAGTCGAGGTCCTGCCACGGGAGGACTACGAGGAGGACCACCTTCCCGGCGCTATCCACCTCCCACTTCGCAAGATCGAGGCGGAGGCCAGGCAACGCTTCGAGCAGATCGCCGAGGTCTGCGCGCGCGTTCGGGCGGCCGGCTGGGACGCCTGCGTCGTCGTGAACGAGGAGCGGGTCGTGTTCGGCCTGCTCCGTGAGGCAGAGCTCGACGCCGGGCAGGAGGGGCCGGTGGAGAAGGCGATGCGCCCGGGGCCGAGCACGTTCCGACCACACGTCCCGATCGAGGAGATGGCCCAGTTCATGCAGCAGCACGACCTCGCCTCGTCCCCGATCACGTCGTCGGACGGCCGGCTCATCGGCATCCTCAGGAGGGAGGACGCCCAGCGCGTCGCCCACGAGCAGCACCAGCACCAGGCCGAGCCGACCGCGGAAGAGCCGACACGATGACGCCGACCAAGGAGACCCCGTCGATCCTCATCTGCACGAACTACGGCGGGTGACGCTGAGGTCCGATCCGACGGACCCAGAGGACCGCTTGAGCTTTCGCCGCGCGATCTGACGAGATCGTCGATGTCGAGTACCCGGATCCGTGCCGCGCCGACGGATGTCGCTGCGGGCACCGAACCGTCGCCGCTCAACGCTTTCTCCTGCACGCCGGCCCTCTCCCGTCGGAACGGCTGTGTCGACCACACGGGATCGTCCGATCCACGCTCCCGATCGCCAGGCCCGACCCACCCGGACTGAACGCCAGCACTTGGATCGCCAGGCCGTGATCAAGCGTGTCCCGGCTGATATATAACAGGAAAGCCTGTTACTCTCTAGGCAGCGACTGGCGTCGGTGAACAGAGAGGTGACGCGATGAAGACGGGATCGGATCGGCTCGATTCCCTCGCGACGGCCGTGGCGACGGCGGTCCCCGACTTCGACGAGCACGTAGCGCTCGCGGTGTACCGACGCCTGGCCGAAGGCTCGCCGGCACCGGCAGCCGACGTCGCCGATCGCGCCGGCGCGCGCGCCGAGCGCGTGGAGCAGCTCCTGAACTCCTGGCCGGGGGTCTTCTTCGACGACCAGAGGAGGGTGATCGGCTTCTGGGGGCTCACGGTCACGAGGCTCTCGCCGACGCACCGCCTCGAGGTCGACGGACACACGCTGTTCGCGTGGTGTGCCTGGGACACGCTGTTCCTTCCCGGCATCCTCGACGCGACCGCGCGGGTCGAGTCGGCCTGTCCGACGACGGGCGAGACGATCTCGCTCCTGGTCTCGGCGGACGGGGTCCTCGAGACCTCACATCCCGAGGCCGTCGTGTCCTTCCTCACCCCGGAGCAACAGTTCGACGCCGACGTGATCCAGAGCTTCTGCCACTTCGTCCACCTGTTCGCCTCCCCCGCGGCGGGTGAGGCCTGGACCGCCGAGCATCCGGGGACGTTCTTGCTTTCGCTCGAGGACGCCTTCGAGCTGGCCCGGCGGGTCAACGCCCTGAACTTCGCGGCCACCCTCGGAGGCCGGCGATGAACGCGCGCGCGGAAGCGAGCCAGGCGCTCGACATCGGGCCGGAGGCGCTCTCCCGGTACTTCCGGGTCCTCGGGGACCCGACGCGCCTCCGGATCATCGAGGCGCTGCTGGAGCGGGAGCGAACCGTCTCCGAACTGGTCGAGCTCGTCCGAGCGCCGCAGAGCCGCGTGTCGAACCACCTGGCCTGCCTTCGGTGGTGCCGGTTCGTCGAGTCCGAGCGGCGAGGGCGGACCGTCGTCTACCGGGTGGCCGACGAGCGAGTCTCTCGCATCGTCGAGCTTGCTACGTCCCTGGCAGAGCCCATCTGCGACCACCTTGCATCGTGCAAGCGGATCGGGCCCGACTGGATCTGAAGGAGGAGTCAGGATGACCGAGCCCAACGGATACGACCTCGCGGTGATCGGCGCGGGGAGCGCCGCGTTCGCCGCCGCCATTCGGGCGACCTCGCTCGGCGCACAGGTTGCACTGATCGAACGAGGAACGATCGGCGGGACGTGCGTGAACGTCGGGTGCATCCCCTCGAAACACCTGCTCGCCGCCTCTCACACGTACCGGACGGCCGGTGATCATCCCTTCAAGGGCGTGGAAATCCGACAGTCCGGCGTCGACCTTCCGGCCCTCATCGAGAAGAAGGGCGAGGTGGTCGACGAGCTCCGCGAGGAGAAGTACGTGGACCTCGCCGCGCACTACGGCTTCGACATCATCCGTGGCCACGCGAGCTTCACCGGACCCGACCGCCTCGTCGTCGACAGCAGCGAGATCGCGTCCGCGCGCAGCGTGATCGCGACCGGCTCGGCGCCCTGGGCGCCGCCGATCGACGGCCTGGACGAGGCCGGCTACCTGACGTCGGGCTCCGCGATGGAGCTCTCAGAGCTCCCCGAGTCCATCGTCGTGATCGGCGGCAACTACATCGGCCTCGAGCTCGGGCAGGTGTTCGCGAACCTGGGGTCGAAGGTCACGATCGTGGAGGCCCTGGATCGCATCGCACCGCTGGAGGAGCCCGAGATCTCCGCGGTCATGATTCAGATCCTCGAGGAGCAGGGCGTGCAAATCGTGACGTCGGCAACGGTGACGCGCGTGGAGGCGGGTCCGCCCAAGGTCGTGGTGGCCGAGACGGCGGGCGGTGAGCTGAGGCTCACTGGGGCCGAGATCCTCGTGGCCACCGGCCGCCGGCCCGTGCTCGACGGGCTCGACCTCGAGAAGGCCGGCGTCGAGCTCGATGATCGAGGTGGGCTCGTGCTGGACGACACCCTCCGCACCACGAACCCGAACGTCCTGGCGGCGGGCGACGTCACCGGCGCCCCCCAGTTCGTCTACGTCGCGGCGGCCCAGGGCACGCTCGCCGCGACCAACGCCCTCACGCCGGCGGGTCGCCGGATGGATTACACGGCGCTTCCCCGAGTGACGTTCACGACGCCGAACATCGCCGCCGTGGGACTCACCGACGAGCAGGCGGTCCAGGCTGGATACCAGTGCGAGTGCCGCGTCGTGGAGCTGCGCCACGTTCCCCGGGCGAGGGTCAACCTGGACACGAGAGGACTGTTCAAGATCGTCGCGGACGGTCCGACCGGCAAGGTCCTCGGGGTTCATGCCCTGGCCGAGAACGCCGGCGACGTGATCCTGGCTGGTGTCTACGCGGTGAAGGTCGGCATGACGGTGCAGGAGCTGGCCGATACCTGGGCGCCGTACCTGACCATGGCCGAAGGGATCAAGCTCACGGCCCAGAGCTTCACGACCGATGTGGAGATGCTCTCGTGCTGCGCCGCCTGACAGGTCGCGGAGCGGTGCAGGGAGACTGAGTGCAGGTAGCGGCGAGGGTCCGGCCGGCGGCGGCACCCACGTGGCAGACGCTCGTCCTGGCCGGGCTGTTGGTCACGGTCGGCTCCATCCACCTCGTCCTCACCCCCGAGCACTTCGACGAGGGCGCACACTTCCGTCTCTTCTTCCTGGGCACGGCCGCATTCCAGTTCGCCCTCGCGTACGCCTTGCTCCTGCGCCCCGGCCCGCGCGTGTACCGGACGGCGCTGTGGGCAAGCGCGCTGATCGCCGCGACGTGGATGGTGACGCGACTGGTCCCGCCGCCGGGAGCTTCCGCGCCCGAGCCGGTCGAGCCGTGGGGAGTCGTGGCCACCGCGGCCGAGGTCGCGGCGATCTTCGGCATCGCGACGTTGACCCCGTCGCCGGGAGCTCGGCCCTCGCCCGCCAAGCGTCGAGCGCTCTCGCTCGGGGCAGGTTGGGGGTTCGCGTCGCTCGTGCTCCTGTCCTCGGGCGTGGTGACGGTGATCCGACCGGGCAGCTGGCAGGGACCCTCTTACCTGTTCCGGATCTATCCGCTTCCGTCCTGGCGCCTCACGCCCGCCGCCCTGACGGTTCCGGTGTGCTGTGGGGCTCCTCTCGTCGCCTTCGCCGGTGGAGCCCCGGTGGGAACGCTCTTCCAACTCACGCCCTGGCTCATGGCGGCAAGCCTGGCTCTGCTCACGACCGATGCAGTGCGGCTGAGTCTGCGGCTCGGCGAGGCCCCAGGTGCCTGAGCGGCCGCGTGTGTCCGCGGACATCGTGGTGGTCGCGGCGATCGCGCTCTGCTGCGCCCTACCGGCCCTCGTGGTCGTCGCCGCGGGTGTCATCGCCTCCGGGTGGGGTGCCGCCCTGCGGCTGTGGCCGGTCCTCGCCGCGGGCCTCCTGCTCGTCGGGCTCGGTGCGCTCGCGCTGGTGCGCCGGATCCGCGGGCGAACGGAAGAAGCGCGCGACCGAGAGGAGACGTCCCGGTGAGCCTTCGCGCCCGGGGGCAGATCGGCGCCTTCGGACTCGTGGCGGCGGTCCTCGCGTTCGCACTCGCCGCCTCGGCCTGCATCTCCGACCGAAGCCCGCCGGCCGGAGGAACGCCCGACGCCGCGCCACCGGAGGTGCGCGTCACCTCCCTGCAGGACCTGTCGGAGCTTCGAGACCGGTTCAACGAGGACGCGGGCCAGGTGCGGCTCGTCCTTCTGCTCTCCCCCACCTGAGCGACGTGTCTCGCTGGCGCCAGTTGGGTGCAGTCGGAGATCCTCGAGAAGAACCCCCAACCGGGTCTTGCCGTGTACGCGGTGTGGCTCCCGTTCCTCGGCGGCTCGAAGCAGGCGATCGACACGGGGATCATGGCCGATCCCCGCGTCGTCCACTTCTGGGACGGTGCTGGCCTCACGAGCGAGTGGTTCGGCGACACCGTGTTCGACGGGTTCCTCGCCTGGGACGTGTACCTGCTGTACGGGCCGGACGCCATGTGGGGCGCCACACCGAGCCAACCCGTGAGCGCCGGAGGAACGGTGCTCGGACAGAGCGAGCGCATCCGCTCCGACGTCACGTCGCTGCTCGGGAAGGCGTGACGGCCGGTGGCCGGATCGCTTCGGGCAAGCTCGAGTCCTCGGGTCCCGACCCGTCGAGCGGTCATCGCCGCAACCGTCTCGGTGACGGTGCTCGCCGTCGCCGTCGTCGCGGCCCTGGCGACGGGGGCTCGCGTCGGCGGGCCGGTCCTCCTCGTCGAGCGGATCTCCTCCACGATCTCCGGCATCATCCAGCGCGCCGGGGGTGATCTCCGACTCGCGTATGCCTTCCTGGCCGGCGTGGTCGCCGCCTTCAACCCCTGCGGCTTCGCCCTGCTGCCCGCCTATCTCGGCATGTACGTCGCGGACCCCGTCCGCGGCAGAGGGCGGTTCACCCGCGCGCTTGCCGTGAGCGTGTCCGTGTCGGTCTCGTTCGTCGTGGTGTTCGGACTGATCGGACTCGTCGTGGGGGTCGCCTCGCAGGCGGTGGTGACGGCCCTGCCCTGGATCGGCCTCGCGCTCGGCGTCGCCCTGATCGCCGCCGGGGGGTTCGCGGCCGCCGGAAGGTTCCCGGGTGTGTCGTGGGGACGGGGCCTCGCCGACCAGATGGGGCGAGTGGCCGCCGGGACCGGGCTCTCGTCGTACGCGGCGTACGGCATGGGGTACGCGTTGGCGTCGCTCGGCTGCACACTGCCGGTCTTCCTCGCCGTCGTCGGCAGCGCCATCGGGTCTGGGAGCGGCATCGGCGGAGCGACCCTGCAGTTCGTGCTGTTCGGCGCGGGCATGGCGTCCGTGCTCGCCGTCCTGACCATCATCGTCGCGGCTCTGCGCGGCGCGTCCATTCGGCGGCTGAGGAGGCTCCCTCGCTACGTCGCGCCGATCAGCGCCGCGCTCCTGCTCACCGCGGGCGCCTACCTCGTCTACTACTGGCTGACGATCGGACGCTTGCTCCTCGCCTGAAAGCGATAGCGCAACGAAGGAGGGATCGACATGCGGCCCATCGATGCCGACCAGGTCGGCAAGCTCGTCGCGGACGGAGCGCAGCTCGTGGAGGTGCTCCCCGCAGAGGAGTTCGCGGAGGAGCACCTGCCCGGCGCGATCAACATCCCCCTGAAGGAGCTCGACGCCGCCCGCGTGGCGCAGCTCCGCCGGGACCAGCCCGTCATCGTGTACTGCCACGACTACCAGTGAGACATGAGCCCACGAGCCGCGTGGCGGCTCGAGACCCTCGGGTTCACCGAGGCGTACGACTACGCGGCCGGGAAGGCCGACTGGTTCGCCCGCGGGCTTCCGATCGAAGGGGAACGAGCCGGTGTCCCACGGATCGGCGGGGTGGTCCGCGCCGACGTCCCGCCGTGCTCGCTGGATGAACGGGCGGCCGATGTCGCCCGGCGGGTGAGAGACGAAGGCTGGGACACGTGCATCGTCGTGAGGGAAGGGGCCATCGTGCTCGGTCGCCTGTTCGCATCCGAGCTCGACGCGGCGTCCGATGACCCGGTCAAGCAGGTGATGCGCTCGGGTCCCAGCACGTTCCGACCGAACGTGACCGTGCAGGAGATGGTGGGCTTCATGGACGACCGAGGCATCTCGACCGCCCTGGTGACCACCTCCGAGGGCCGGTTGGTGGGGCTCTTTCGCCGGACCGACGCACGGGAGGGGTAGCCCATGGACTGCGTGTGCTGCGGCACGGAGCTCGTCCGGGGACGGGACCTCCCCGAGACCAGGGGGTGGCTGAGGCCGGGGGATCGCTTCTGCCTCTCGTGCGAATGGGTGTATCCACGGGAGCTCATCGGAGAGGATGCGCCACTCGTGTCGCGCTGCAGAGTTCATCCACGATCCAACGACGGCCGTCCATCCGATCCCGCTTCGTAGATCCGTTCATCGGGTCCGGGCTCCCTCCAGATCGGCCCACCATTGGCGCCCGAGTTCCTCCGTCTCCTTCAGGGTCAACACGTTTCCGACGCGGGGGCCAGCCCGACGCCACTCCTCGAGATGCTCCTCGCTGCAGAACAGGTTCATGTCGGGGCAGAGCTCGTCGATCACGCTCGTGCAGCAGTCCTGGGGCGGCAGCCAGGCACGAGGGTCCCGATCGTCGGCGTGGCCCTGCCGGAACGCCAGCTCGATCGACCGCCCACAGGTCGGGCAGGTCGTGCGCGCGACGGCGTCCGCTCCCAGCGCCGCTGGGATCCCGATGGCGTCGATCGCGCACCA
This sequence comes from Actinomycetota bacterium, assembly GCA_044865955.1. GTDB lineage: Bacteria > Actinomycetota > UBA4738 > UBA4738 > HRBIN12 > JAJNBA01. The sequence continues at coordinate 7,101 of JBIOTM010000147.1, forward strand.
GGTGTGGAACCGAGCCTCCCCCAGTTGGAGCCGGTGCCGCGCGGGCACCAGACTCAGCCCGGCCGACGCGACGACGCGGCCCTCGCCGTCCACGACCGCCTGTCCCTTCCCGGCAAGCGAGGACACGGCGTCCTCAACCGCCCCGAGGTCCAGCCCGGTCGCCCACGCTAGCTCCGGGCCCGTCGACGCTCGCCCCTGCCGGATCGATCCAAACGCGGCCCGGCGGACCTCGGTCTCGGTCTCGGTCAACTCCGAGGCCCCGGGATCGACCGGGCATGCGTCGAGACCTCTCGCAACGAGCCGCTCATGCTGCTCCATCTGCGCGCCACTCCTCCTGTCCGGACCGGTTGGCAGTAAGCCGACCTTCAACGAGGGCGCGGGCCTCGCGCTCGGTGAGCCCGGTCCCCCAGCGTGGGTCATCGGCCGAGTTGGGGTCCAATGCTCGCGCGTCGACGAGACCGCCGGCGTCCACCGGCGCGAAGCCCGCGTCCTCGATAAGCCCGGCCACCATCTCCTTCGCCGCCGGGTCATCCCCGACGAACGGGACCGCCACCCCGTCATCACCGGTCCGGGCGGCGAGCTCGTGGATCTAGCTGGGGCAGAGCATGTTGAAGGCCTTGACCAGCCGCACGTTCCCGAGCCTCGACCGCTGGTGCTGGGCAGCGGTGAGGCCGTCGGGGACGTCGAGGAACTCGACCTGCCCGTGCCGTACGTCGATCGGGTTGCTGGTGTCCACCACGACCTTGCCTCGGAGCGCTTCCCCGACCTCCCGGGCGACATCCGGATACCTTTCGAACGGCACGGCCATGACCACGACCTCGGCCTGATCCACGGCATCGCCGACGCTCGCGGTGCGGGCCTTGGGCCCGGCGAGCTCGGCGGCATGGGCGAGCCTCTGCGGGTCCCGGCTCCCGCTGAACACCACCTCGTGGCCCGCTCGGGCAAGCAGCCCGCCGATGCCGGCTCCCGAGGATCCGATGATCGCAACGCGCATGGTTGTCCTCCTTCCGATCTGCCGTTCACTCGTCGGTGAATCGGTAGGCGAGCGCCGCCACGACCAGGGCCAGGGCGAGCCACCCGACGCCGAGAAGGACGTCCCGGGGGTAGTCGGTGATCGGCGCTCCCGTCAGGGCGATCCCTCGGACGGCCTCGATCAGCGCGGTCTGGGGAACCGCGTAGGGGACGATGTCCGGGAGCGGCCCCGGCAAGGCCTGGACCGGGAGGATCGCCCCGGTCAAGGCGAACAGGAGGAAGCTGATGGTGACTCCGACGTTGCTGGCGGTCTGGGGGTTGGGGGTCAGCCCGGCCACCGCGAACGCCGTGGCCAGCGCCGTGAGCACCGCCACCCCGATCAGCGGGGCGAGCCAAAGCAGGTTCAGCGTGATCGCGAGGTCGCCGCCGACGAGCGCGCCCACCGTGAGCACGAGCGCCGCCGCCGCCACCCCCAAGACCACGTACGGAGCGACCTGCGCGACGATCAGCAGCGGCGGCCGCACCGGAGTCACCGAGAGGCGCTTGAGGGTGCCGCGGGCCTTGTAGTTCGAGGCGACCGCCACCATGATGTCCTGCAGCTGGAACAGGACGAGGAAGACGGCCGTCCCCGGCAGGACGAAGTCGAAGAACCCGATCCGGCCGGCGCCGAACCCGAAGTCGAGATCCTTCATCAGGCCGAAGACCAGGACCTGGACCGAGGCCGCCGCCACAGCCCAGATCACGCCGCGGGAGCGAAGCATCATCTTCCCGCTGGCGCGGAACAGCGGGATGGCTTGAGTCAGCATCGAAACCTCCATCACGTGACGTACCGGTAGGCCCTGGCGGCGGCCGCGAACAACAGCGCCACCCACGCCAGGGCGATCGCGAGCTCGGGGCCGAAGTCGGTGAGCGGCCGTCCCTCGAGAGCGACGCCCCGCACGGTGGCGATGAGCCCGGCGTAGGGCAGGAAGCGGGCGACCTGCTCCAACCATCCGGGGAAGGCGGCGAGGGGGAACATCGCCCCGGTGAACAGGTAGAGCGGGAAGCTGATCGAGCTGTCCAGAGCGTTGGCGTTCTGTGGGGTCCTGGTGATCCCGGCGATGACGAACGCCGCGCTGAGGCCGGTCACCGTGACCATCACCATCACCGGGACCACGGCGACGATCCCGGGATCGAGCCGGATGTCTGCGCCCAGCGCGCGACCCAACGCGAAGAACGCGGTGATCGTGACCATCCCCATCGCGGTGCGCGGGATCACCTCTCCCGCGATCAGCTGGGCCGGAGAGACGGGGGTGACCGACAGGCGCTTCAGCACGCCGCCGGCCTTGTAGTTGGCGATCGTGGACAGGAACGCGTGGCCGTTGCCCAGGGCGACGCCCAGCACTCCCATCCCGGTCACCCAGAAATCGATCAGCGGCGCCGCGCCGGCCGAGGACTCCCACTTCAGATCGGAGAACAGCGCCAGGATCACCAGGAGCGCCCCGGGGAACACAACCATGGTGGTGATGACCTCACTGGAGCGAAGGAGCTGCTTGGTGCTGGCGGAGGCCATCCGCAAGGTTCCGGTCATCGTCGGCTTCCTTTACTCTCGAAGCTCTCGACCGGTGAGCTGCAGGAACACGTCCTCGAGGGTTCCGGGGACGACCTCCAGACCACGGAGCTCAACGTCTCGGGACGCCGACCAGTCGAGCAGGGCGCCCACCGCGGTCTTCGGGTCGGTCACCTGCAGCTCGTAGACGGTCGGGCCGACGCCCCCGGCCCGCTGGCCGTTGCTCTTGGCGCTCGCGCCGGTGACCCCGGTCAGGCGGGCAAGCTCCGCCGCCTCCACCCTGCTCGAGGTCGTGAACTCGATGTGGCCGACGCCGTCGAGGGTCCCGATCAGGTTCCTCGGAGTGTCGATGGTGCGGATCCGGCCGTGGTCGACGATCGCCACGCGATCGGCCAGCAGCTCCGCCTCCTCCATGTAGTGGGTGGTCAGCACGATCGTCTTTCCCTCGTCGTGGTTCAGCCGCCGCAGCAGTTCCCAGACGCTGTGGCGCATCTGGGG
>JBIOTM010000148.1:0-6596 GCA_044865955.1 Actinomycetota bacterium
GACGCGTCGGCACGACGAGCACGAGGTCCCCGAGTCGCGCGGAAGCGCCGGGCGCACCGAACCGGAGACGGGGAGACCGAGGCGACCGCCAGCCCCGCCCACGCGGAGGTACTCCTGGTGGATCGCGCCCCGGAGCCAGACCGTCAGGTTCACGCGCCCGTTCCGGTAGAGGCCGCCCTTGGCGAACAGCTGCCGGGACCCGTGGTCGAACACGGCGAGCTTCGACGTCGGCAGCCCCGGGCGGCACATCAGGTCGTCGTACTTCGCCCGGATCGGTCCGACGATGTTGCGGTCGTCGTTGATCCACACCCGATCGTCGGGGAGTCCGAGGGCCGCGCGGATCTCGGTGCCGGTGACCGCGGCCGAGCCGCCGGAGCCTCGCGCGACCGCCGACACGATCCTGCCCGAGACGCCGCGCCGCACGTCGGTGAACCGCGAGATCGTCCCGATGCCGCCGGTGTAGGGAGCCAGCCGCGCGCTGACGGTGGAGGCGGTGAAGCTGCGCGTCCAGTCGGTCCACGGGTTCGCCGAGGTGTACTCCCCCGGGTCGCACACCCCGCGCAGGTACGGGATCGCGTAGGCGGTGTTCCCGCCGTGCCACACGTCTTCGATGTCCTCCGAGAACCCACCGTCGGAGGCCGCGTAGAAGGCCTGGATCAGCGATCCTTGGTACGTCACCACCTGGGCGGCCGTGTCCCGGACCGCGGCCACCCAGCGAGCCCCGTCGGTCCCCGACTCCTTGTTCCACCCGATGTACACCTGATCGCCCGCGCCGTCGGTGAGGTGACAGTCGCACGTGGCGCGGATCCCGTCCCTGCGGATGCCGTACGTCGCGTAGGTCCGCGCGGCGACCGCCTGCGCGCGGAGCGCCGCGGCCGGCCAGCTGCTCGGCATCTCCCCCAGGCCGCGCAGGTACAGCTCGAACGGCAGCTGGATCGTGAGGCGCTCGCGACACCGGGTCGCGCAGTCGGTGAGATCGAACTCGAGGAAGCCGTAGGCGTACGTGAATCCCTGGCGCCAGACCTCGTCGGCCTCGGGCACGAAGACCCGCGCGCCCGTGTCCGCGAACGTCGCGAACAGCGGGTCGGCCGGTCCGCCCCAGCGCCGGCCTCCCACGAGCGCCCCGGTCTCGTCGCGGATCGCGTACCGCCGACCGGGGTTGGTCGCCGTCACCGACCACGTCTTCCCCCACGGGATCTTCGCCACGAAGGTCGCCCGGGGGCCGTCGAGCCACAGGCGGACCGGACCGTTCTTCGCGCGGAGGTGGATCGTGGATCGGCCGCTCGTGAGGCCGACCCGCAGCTGCGTCGGCAACGTGGTCGCGCGCACGACCCGCGTGCCCGAGTAGAAGTGGGTCAGGATCCGCGGATACCCCCACCCCCGGTTCGCCAGCCCGTAGGCGCCCCATTGGGACATCCCGATGCCGTGACCGTAGCCGGAGCCGTGGAACCGGAAACCGTCCGCGGCGAGAGCGACCGAGCCGCTCGACAGCGCCGTCGCGATGGCGACGGGGATGGCGAGCAGGCGGATGCGGCGCCGCACAGGAGCCCCCAGGGTCGAGTCGAGCATCCTAGACAATCGGCCCGGGTCACCGGGCGGTTGAGCCGGCAGGCCTCCCGGCCGTCACGAGACCGTGGCCACGGCCCCGGGGGGCACCTTCGCGTCCTCGAGGGAGATGGCTCCGGGGGCGCGGGCACCTTCCCCGAGCACGCACCCGACCAGGGTCGCGCCGGCGCCGGCGACCGCGCCCGGGCCCAGGATGGATCGCAGCACCCGAGCGCCCGCGCCGACCGACGCCGACGGCATCAACACGGAGTCATCGACCTGCGCCTCCGGACCCACGCCGGCCCCGGCCCCCACCACGACCCACCGCCCGAGGTGGGCGCGGAGGTCGACCTCGGCCCCCTCACCGAGCCACGGCGCGTCGTAGGAGATCCCCCGGACCGTCCCCGCGAGCAGGTCGAAGTGCGCCTGGAGGTACCGCTCGGGCGTGCCGAGGTCCAGCCAGTACGAGTCGGAGCGGAAGCCGACCAGCTTCGCTCCTGCCTCGATCAGGGTCGGGAAGATCTGCCTCTCGATCGATGTGGCCGCGCCGGGCCGCCAGGCGCGGAGCGTGCCGGGATCCAGGACGTACGTGCCGGCGTTGATGCCCCCCGGCACCGGGTCCGCGGGCTTCTCCCGGAACGCCGTGATCCGCCCGCCGGCGTCGGTGGCGATCAGCCCGAAGGGGCGCGCGTCGTCCACGTCGTGCAGCGCGATCGTGACGACCGCACCGGACTCCCGGTGGCTCGCGAGCATCGCTGTCAGGTCCAGGTCGGTCAGGATGTCGCCGTTCAGGGCGACGAACGGCTCGTCGTCGAGGCGATCGAGCACGTGCACGATGGCCCCACCTGTGCCGAGGGGCTCCCGCTCCGTGACCCACGTGAGCGCGGGGTCGCCTCGCCGGGCCTCGATGAACGGGTGGAACGTCCGCTCGAGGTACGGCGACGACATGATCACCTCGTGGATCCCGTGCGCCACGAGGTGATCGAGGACGTGGTCGAGGATCGCGCGGTCCACCAGGGGCAGGAGCGGTTTCGGCGACGTCTCCGTCAGGGGACGCAGGCGGGTTCCCTCGCCGCCCACAAGCACGACCGCCTTCACGGACGCTCCGGGCGACCGACGGGCGACCTCATGCGTGGCGCGTCTGCGCCACCAGCACGATCCCGACGATGATGAAGGCCACGCCGGCGTACCGCAGGGCGGGCACCTGCTCGTCCAGGACGAACCGGTCGGCCAGCAGGATCAGGACGTAGGTGAGCGAGGCGAACGGATAGGCGAACGAGAGCGTCGTGCGCGACAGGACCGCCAGCCACACGAACGCCGACAGGCCGAACAGGAACAGGCCCGCCCAGACGGCCGGGGTCGTGAACACGTCGCGGAGCGACGCCCCTTCCAGCTTCACCTCCCCCGTGTTGATGGCAACCTGGTTCATCCCGTGTTTCAGCGTGAGCTGAGCGACGGCGGCGAGCGTGACGGACAGCAGGATGAGCGCGATCAGCATGGCGTGGCTCTTCTCCTCCGGTGGGTCCCCGGCCGTGGGCGACGCGGCCGAGGCGTCGGGACGGGTCACAGATCTTCGACCTCGACGGTGGGACGGACGTCCAGCGGTCGCGACTCGCCCTCGACCGTGGGGACGAACAAGGAGTAGTGCTGGGTCCGGATGTGGAACGCCCGGCCGTCGAGCGACTCCAACCCGATCGTCACGAAGTACTTCCCGCTCGTCCACGGAGCGGGAGGGACCGTGAAGCGGACGCGCTTCTTGGCGTCGACCCGACCGACGGACACGCCCAACGCGGAGGTCCTGCCGCCGATCACGGGACGGTTCGTCTCGGCCGACACGACCTCGAACGATACATCCACGTCCGGGACCGGTGAGTCGGCACGGAGGTCCACGACGATGCTCAGGCCCTCGTCCGGGCGCACCGTGTCCCGTGCCCCCGAGTCCGATCCGATCGCCACGTCGGCGATCTCCACCTCGCGCGTGCCTTCCTCCGGAACGAAGCGAGGATCGTCGCTGAGGAGCTGATGGCGCAGGGCCCGGACGACGGCATCCGGGGTCCCCTCCGTGTAGACGCGCCCGTGGTCGAGCATCACGGCTCGGTCGCAGACCTCGCGGACCGTGTCGAGGGCGTGCGAGACGAGCACGATCGTCCGGCCCTCCGCCTGGAAGCGGCGGACGCGCTCGATGCACCGTCGCTGGAAGGACTCGTCCCCCACCGCCAACACCTCGTCGATCAGGAAGATGTCGGGATCGACGTGCACCGCCACCGCGAAGCCCAGCCGGACGAGCATCCCGGAGGAGTAGAACTTCGCCTGGTTGTCCATGAACTCCTCGAGCTCGGCGAACGCCACGATCTCGTCGTAGACGCGCGCCGTGTCGCTCCGTGAGAGCCCCAGGAACGAGGCGTTCAGGAAGACGTTCTCCCGTCCCGTGAGCTCGGGATGGAACCCCGCGCCGAGCTCGAGGAGGGCGGCCAGCCGGCCCCGGTACCGGATCGTGCCCCCCGTGGGACGCAGGATGCCGGCGATGCACTTGAGGAGGGTGGTCTTGCCGGAGCCGTTGGGCCCGACGAGACCGAGGAACGATCCCTCGGGGATGGCGAAGGAGACGTCGCGGAGCGCCCAGAAGTCCTCGGCCCGGGAGCGCGACATCAGGAGCCGTTGCTTCAGGGAGGTCGGACGCTCGCGGTACAGACGGAACTTCTTCGAGATCCCGTCGATCCCGACGGCGGTGCTCACAGCTCCTCCGCGAAGTCGCCCGACCGGCGGAAGAACGACCGCCACGCGAGGAGGAGGAGCCCGATCGAGATGCCCAACAGGGCGAGGAGGGTCGCCGCGTGCCATCCCAGGCTCACGGTCGGCAGGATCGGCTCCGCCCCCGGGCCGTCCGGGACCACGATCGCGTACAGGGACCGCTGGAACCCGAGCACGATCGTCGCGAGCGGGTTGAGCAGGAAGAGGTTCCAGGCGCTGATGCCGGCGAACTCCACGCCACGGAGCTCCCGCTGGACCAAGAACCCCTGGTACACGATCGGCGTGACCCAGAACCAGACCAGCAGACCGAGGTTCAGCAGATGGCCGACGTCGCGGTATCGCACGTTCATCGCCGCCACGAAGAAGGTCGCCGCCGTGGTGAAGGTGATCAGCACGGCGAAGGCGAGCGGATAGATCCACAGGTCGGGGAGATGCAAGCCGTGGCCCGAGACGAGGATGAACAGCCACAGGACGGCCGACTGGAGCAGCAGGTCGAACGACGCGACGCCGATCGACGACAGCGGCAGGACCTCGCGGGGGAAGGCCACCTTCTTGACGAGGCTGGCGTTGTCGACGACCGACCTCGCTCCGGCCTGGAGCGACGCCGAGAAGAAGTTCCAGGCGAGGAGGCCCGAGAGCAGGAAGACCGGGTAGTCGGGGATCCGGTTCCCCAGGACCAGCACGACGAACGAGAAGACCGCGAGGAAGACCACGGGGTTCAGGAGCGACCACACCGCACCGAGCGCCGAGGCCGTGTACTTGACCTTCAGCTCCTTGCGGATGAGGTTCATCAGGATCTCGCGGTACGAGACGAGCTCGCGCAGGCGCTCCCCGACCCGGAGGCGCGCCGGCTCGGACGTGCGCTCGACGTCGGTGACCGCTGCGATCGGCATGCTCCTGCTGAAACGAAACGCCCTGCTCAGGGCGTGTGCGACGAGTGTAGCAAGGGCCTTGCCCCCCAAGCGTGTTCTCGGGCTACGAGGCCGGTCCGAAGCTCGCCAAGGCCCGCGCGTACGACATGCCGAACCCCTCCTCCAGGAGGGGTTCGTCGATCCCGATCTCCGCGAGCGACTTCGCCCACCGGGCCATCACGATCCGCGTCGGGTCGAGGACCAGCTCGCGCGTGGCCAGGATGGCTTCCTCGTAGCCTCGTGCGGTCGCGTCCCCATCGGCCAGCCGCCGAACGGAGGCGCCGGCGGCCTCGCCGATCCGGGCGCGGCGGTCGGGGTCCTCCAAGAGCGAGGCGAGGACCACCCTGAGCTCCTCGGCGTCGACGCGTCCCGGGGAGACGCGGACCACCGCCTCGTCCGGGACGTCCAGGTACGTCCCTGTTGCGGACACCACCGTGGCACGACCGGCCTGCATCGCCCGGGCGAGCGAGCCGCTCACCTCTCCTCGATGCGGATGACGGAGGTCCACCACGACGTCCGCGGCGGCGATCCAGGCCAGGAAGTCGTCGTCGGGGACGTCGAGCCCGACCGTGACGCGTGCCTGGAGGCCGTGGCGATCCACCAGCCGGCCGACGTCGTACCCGGCTCCGGGTCGGCCGACGATCGCCAGATGCACATCGGCCGGGAGATGCGCGAGGGCCGCGAGGATCGCACCGTGCTGCTTCGTGTCGTTGACGTCTCCCGGCGCGACGACGAGCCGGCCGGCGCCGCGAGCCCTCAGGCTCGCGCGCAGGTCGCGGGCCCGCGCCGGCGCGCGAGCCAGCGCCGCGGGCGGCTCCACGACGGGGTGCGGGATCACGAACACCGGCGTCCGGCACCCCAGCTCCTCCAGGTACCGCCGCCCGAAGTCCGCGTGGACCACGACGCCGCGGGCCGCGCGGGCCGCGGCGGCGCACCAGGGGATCCGCAGCGGCTCGTTGTGGAGGGCGTCGGGATCCGCGGACATCCGGTGGCGCATCCCGGCCGCTTCGCCGAGCGCCCGGAAGCCCAACGGGTCCCCGATCGACTGCAGCCCGCGCACGAAGTCATCCAAGGCCAGGTCGTGGAGCACGACCAGCCCCGGTGCGCTCCACGCCAGCCGGTAGACGTCTCGATGATGCTGCACGTTGTTGCCGAGCTGGTAGATGCCGAGCTCGTAGGCGCCGATCGCGTGCACGTGTTCGCGCGTCACCGGCCAGAGCACGTCGACGGGATGCCGCTCCGGGAAGCCGATCCGTCGGAGCCCGTCCAGCACGGCGGCGTCGTACGTGGCGACGCCGGTGGGCGCCGGCGGCATCGGCCCGACGAACGCGATCCGTCCGTTGGACCTCGGTCGGGGTGGCGGTGTCGCGCGGAGCCCGGTGCGGGGGG
>JBIOTM010000149.1:0-5468 GCA_044865955.1 Actinomycetota bacterium
GGGCCGACCGCCCGCCATCCGGCTGCCTTCAGGAACAGCTCGGGCCGTTCGGCCTCGTACACGCGGTCGTACGGCGACGGCTCCAGCGCCTCCACGACCCGGGCTTCTCGCGACCGCTGGTAGGTGACACCCGCGGCCCAGATCTCCTGGGACTCGACCGGCGCCAGGACCCGAGCCTCGTCGGGGACGGCTCCGCCCCCGGAGGCGATCGCGTCGTCGAGCGTGGGCCCGATCCCGGCGAGGATGTCGTCGAGCGAGACGGCCTTCGGCACGAGTCGCGTCGGTCCCTCGTCGACGTCGCCGGCCGCGAGGCGGACGGCGCCGTCGGGCAGCTGGACCCGGAACACGCCCGTCGGCACCCGACGACACTACCGCCCGCGGGTTGACAGACGACCGGCGGGGCGGGCAGCGTAGGCGTTTTCGCAGATCGTTTCCCCAAGTTCTTCCCGAGGGAAGGGGCGCACCGAGATCGGCATGCTGCTCGCGGACGACCGGGTGTCCGTGTTCTTCGACGGGACGGTCGGCGATCCCCAGCTCGACCATCCCGAGGGCGTCGCGGTCCATCCGGACGGAAGCGTCTGGTGCGGCGGCGAGCGCGGCCAGATCTTCCGCGTGGCACCCGACGGCTCGTCGATCGAGGAGGTCGCCTCCACCGGTGGCTTCTGCCTCGGGATGGCCTTCGATCGGGCGGGCGACCTGTTCGTGTGCGACCTCAAGCACGCCGCCGTCTTCCGGGTCGAGACCGAGAGCGGTCGGGTCGAGCGGTTCGCCGACGGCGCGCCGGGGAACCCGTTCCGGATCCCGAACTATCCGGCGTTCGATGCCGAGGAGCGCCTCTACGTCTCGGATAGTCACGGGTTCGGCGCCGCAGGTCCGGGGGTGTACCGGATCGATCCCGGCGGGAAGGGGGAGCTCTGGTACGACCGCGACGTGACCTTCGCGAACGGACTCGCGATCACGCGCGACGGCTCGGCCCTGTACGTGGCGGAGACGTTCGCGTCGGCCGTGTTCCGCATCCCGATCCGCGACGACGGCTCGGCCGGCGAGCGCGAGGAGGTCGCCGTGACGCCGGGATCGCTCCCGGACGGGCTGGCCTTCGATGTCGACGGCAACCTCTACGTCGGGTGCTACGAGCCGAGCCAGGTGCTGCGGATCGATCCAACGGGCCGGGTCGAGGTCCTGTGGCACGACGTCACCGCGCACACGCTGGCGCATCCCACGAACATCGCGTTCCGCGGCACCACGATGTTCACGTCGAACCTCGGCAGATGGCACCTGACGAGGATCGAGATGGGCATCGAGGGTCTGCGCCTGCCCGTCGGGAGCGGCTGGTGATCGAGCTTCGAGGAAGCACATGGGACCACCAGCGGGGCTGGGGCGGCGTCCGAGCGGCGGCCGACGCGTTCCGTCCCGAGCGCCCGGACGTGCGCGTGACCTGGGAGGTCCGCACGCTGAAGGCGTTCGCGGATCGGCCCGTCGAGGAGCTCGCGGCGACCTTCGACCTGATCGTGCTCGACCATCCGTCCATCGGCGCGGCGGTGGCGAGCGGCGCGCTGCTCCCGCTCGACGGGCACCTGGACGGCGACTTCCTGGCCGACCAGGCCGCGTCGAGCGTCGGCCGGAGCCACGAGAGCTACACGTGGGAGGGACATCAATGGGCGCTGGCGATCGACGCCGCGGCGCAGGTGGCGGCGTACCGCCCCGATCTCCTGGAGAAGGCGGACGAGGAGGTCCCGGGGACCTGGGACGACGTCCGGTCGCTGATCGACCGGCTCGCGGGGGCCGTGGCGATGCCGGCGATCCCCGTCGATGCGATCTGCGCCTTCCTCGGCGTCTGTCGCGCGCTGGGGAACGAGCCGTTCGCGTCGCGGGAGAGCGTCGCGAGCCGTGAGGTGGGCCGCGACGCTCTGGCGCTCCTCCGAGACGTGGTGACGCGCGCCCATCCCACCAGCCTCGCGTGGAACCCGCCGACGGCACTGGATCGGATGGCGAACACGGACGAGCTCGCCTACGTTCCGCTGGCGTTCGGGTACGCGAACTTCGGGCGGCCGGGGTACTCGCGGCACGTCTTGCGCTTCGGTCCCGCGCCGACCGGGGCCGCCGGCCTCCCGTCGGGCACGCTCGGCGGCGCCGGCCTGGCCGTGTCGGCGTCGTCCCCGCACGCCGAGGCGGCGTGCGCGTACGCCGCCTTCACCGCCCGCCCCGACATCCAGCGCACCGTCTACCTCGAGGGCGGTGGTCAGCCCGGGCACCGGAGCGCGTGGACGGACAGCGTCGCGAACGAGGTGACGGCCGGGTTCTTCGCCGACACGCTGGACGCGCTCGATGCCGCGTACCTGCGCCCGCGCTACGACGGGTTCCTGCGGTTCCAGGACGAGGCGGGCGGGCTCGTCCATCGATCCCTGAGGGAGGGCGGCGACCCCGCTCCGGTGCTCGACGCCATCGACGCCTCGTACCGTTCGAGCCTCGGCGTGGGAGCGGAGCGATGACGGCGATGGCGCTGGAGGGGATCCGGGTCCTCGACTTCACCCAGATGATGATGGGACCGTGGGCGACGCAGTTCCTCGGCGACATGGGCGCCGAGATCATCAAGATCGAGCGTCCGGGCGCCGGCGAGTGGGAGCGAGGGCTTCGCTCGACGGGTGAGCTCCTCGACGGGCAGAGCCCGTTCTTCCTCGCGATGAATCGGAACAAGAAGAGCGTCGCCCTGAACCTGAAGGACCCAAGGGCTCGCGACGTGGTGCTCCGACTCGCCGGAGGCAGCGATCTGCTCGTCGAGAACTTCCGACCCGGAGTGATGGACCGGCTCGGCCTGGGGTACGACGACCTCCAGGCGGTGAACCCGTCGATCGTGTACGTGTCGGGCAGCGGGTTCGGGCAGTCGGGCCCGTACGTCGATCGGCCCGGACAGGACCTCCTGATCCAGGCGATGACGGGGCTCGCGGCCTACGGCGGTCGGGCTGGCGACCCGCCGACGCCGTCGGGGAGCTCCATCGTCGACGCCAGCACGGCGCTGCTCCTGGCGTTCGCCTCCATGGTGGGGCTGGTGCACACGCTGCGCACGGGCGAGGGTCAGCGCATCGACGTGAGCCTCTTCGACACGGCGATCGCGTTGCAATGCCAGGAGATCGCGGCCTTCCTGAACATGGAGCGTCGATTCGAGCGGAGCTCCGCGGGGATCGGGGGCGCGTGGCTGTCGGCGCCGTTCGGGATCTACCGGACGGCTGACGGTCACCTCGCCCTCGCGATGGCCTCGCTCGCCGTGGTGGGAGAGTTGCTGGACGAGCCCGAGCTGAGCGCCTACGAGGATCCGAGGCGTGCGTACGACGAACGGGACGAGGTGTACGAGCTCGTCCAGGCGCGGCTGTTCGAACGGACCACCGGGGAGTGGCTCGATATCCTGGCGACCAAGGACGTCTGGTGCGCCCCGGTCCGGACGTTCGATGACCTCGTCGGCGACCCCCAGGTGGCGCACAACGACCTCATCACGACGGTCGAGCATCCGAACGGAGGCGAGCTGCGCGTGGTGGGGGTGCCCATGCGATTCAGCCGCACACCCGGCACCGTTCGATCCGGGCCACCGGCCGTCGGCCAGCACACCGACGAGGTGCTGAGGTCGGCGGGCTACTCGGGCGACGAGATCCGATCGCTCCGCGACGACGGGGTGCTGTGAGATGGCCGATCTCGTCCTGGTCGACCGGCGCGACGCCGTCCGGATCCTCACCTTCAACCGGCAGGAGAAGCTGAACGCCCTCAGCACGGCGATGCTGCAGGAGCTCGAGCGGGCGGTCGACGAGGCGCGGGACGACGACGGCTGCCGGGCGGTCGTCCTGACGGGCGCCGGCCCGAAGGCGTTCGCCGCCGGCGCCGACATCGGCGAGTACGCGGACCAGACCGACGAGGAGTTCGACGAGTACCAGCGCTTCAGCCGGCGGCTCTTCGGGAGGATCGACGGGTTCCCCAAGCCCGTCATCGGCGCGATCAACGGCTACGCGCTGGGCGGCGGGTTCGAGATCGCCTTGTGCTGCGACATCCTCGTGGCGAGCAGCACGGCCCGCTTCGGCCTGCCGGAAGGCCTGCTCGGACTCGTGCCGGGAGGGGGCGGCACCCAGCGGCTCACGCGGGCGGTCGGGCCGTTCGTCGCCGCCGACGTCCTGCTCACCGCCCGCCGGCTCGGCGCCGACGACGCCCTCCGAGCCGGTCTCGTGTGCGAGGTCGTCGAGCCGGACGGCCTGTTGGAGGCGGCGCTCGTGAAGGCTGGGGCGCTCGCGCAGGTCGCGCCGCTCGCCACCGGAGAGATGCTCGGGTTGATCCGCACGGCGATGGAGTCGCGGCTGGACGAGGGCTTGACGGTCGAGCAGGAGGCGTTGATGCGCCTCCGCCGGACGGCCGATGCCGCCGAGGGCATCCGGGCCTTCGTCGAGAAACGGGAGCCGCGGTTCCGAGGCGACTGAGGAGGAGCGATGGGGCGCGTGGACGGCAAGGTCGCGATCGTGACCGGCGGCGGGAGCGGGATCGGACGAGCCTCGGCCCGGATGCTCGCCGCGGAGGGCGCGGCGGTCGTGATCGGGGACGTGGACGACGCGGCCGAGGTGGTCGCGGAGGAGATCAGGGGCGGAGGAGGCCGCGGGAGCTTCGCACGGACCGATGTCCGCTCGTGGGACGACGTGACCGCGCTGGTTCGAGCCGCCGTCGAGGAGCACGGGCACCTCGACGTGATGGTGAACAACGCCGGCGTCGCGATCGGCGGCGCCGCCGGTGAGATGAGCGAGGAAGACTGGAACCGCGTCCTCGATGTGAACCTCACCGGTGTCTGGCGGGGCATGCGGCTCGCGATCCCGGAGATGCTCAAGACCGGCGGCGGATCGATCGTGAACGTCAGCTCGGTGCAGTCGCTCGTCGGGTTCCTCGGGTGGGCGGGGTATGCCGCGAGCAAAGGGGGGATCAACGCACTGACGCAGCAGGCCTCGGTGGAGTACGCGCCGATGGGGATCCGCGTGAACGCGATCATCCCGGGCACGATCCTCACCGGCATGAACGAGGGCATCCTGCGTGAGCACCCCGATCCGGACGGGCTGATGGCCGAGTGGACCTCGATGCACCCCCTCGGCCGGATCGGGCAGCCGGAGGAGGTCGCGACCGCCGTCGTCTACCTCGCGTCGGACGAGTCCTCCTTCGTCACAGGGATGCTGCTCCGTGTGGACGGAGGGATGGTGGTCAAGGCGGGCTGAGCCCCCGTCGTCGCCCTTCCTCGAGGACGTCGTCCAGTCGTCGGGCGCCGCCCAACGCGGTCGGGGAGGTCACCGAGAGTCCTGCGTAGAGACAGGCCCACTCGAGCTTCCCGTGGAGAGACAGGCCGTGCACGTCGGCCCACACGATCGCGGAGATGAACAGGTCGCCCGCGCCGGTCGCGTCGACGAACTTCTCGATCGGGGCGGCCGAAACGGAGTCATGGCTCTCGCGCGAAA
>JBIOTM010000150.1:0-15025 GCA_044865955.1 Actinomycetota bacterium
GGTGGCCACCGACGGCGACGGGAAGGTCTGGGTGAACTACGCCAGGGCGGGGCTCGCCGGCGCCGACGAGTGCCTCTCCGCCTACGCGGCCGTGGTCCAGCCCGGCGCGCTCGGTGCCAAGTCCGTCCTGATCCGGGGCGGCGAACGCCGCTACGAGTTCGGTCCCGGGGTCGAGCGCTGGGGCGACTTCACGGCGATCACCCGTGACCCGGTCGACCCGGCGACCGTGGCGGCGTACGGCGCGTATCCGATCGATGACGGCGTCGGCGGGAGCCCGACCCGACGCTGGCAGCAGGTGGTCGCCACCCTGACGGACGCCTGAGGCCCGGCGGGCGTGAGCCCGCCGGTATCCTTGGCGGTTCCATGCGGTGGTCAGAGCTGTTCGCCCGCACGCTCCGGGAGGATCCGGCCGAGGCCGAGGTCCCCTCGCACCGCCTGCTGTTGCGCGCCGCGTTCATCCGGAAGGTCGCCGCGGGGATCTACACCACGATGCCCCTGGGGCTCCGCACGATGAACAGGATCGAGCGGATCGTCCGCGAGGAGATGGACGCAGCCGGCTCCCAGGAGCTCCGGATGCCGATCGTGCTCCCGGCCGAGCCGTGGAAGAAGACGGGACGGTGGCAGGCCTACGGTGATCTGATCTTCCGCCTGGAGGACCGGCACGGCCGCGAGTTCCTGCTGGGTCCGACCCAGGAAGAGGTGGTGGCCCCCCTCGTGCAGCAGGAGTTCCCCTCGTACCGGGACCTGCCCGCCAACGTCTACCAGGTGGAGTGGAAGTACCGCGACGAGTTCCGTCCCCGCTACGGGCTCCTGCGCGGCCGGGAGTTCCTGATGAAGGACGCGTACACGTTCGATCGCGACGAGGACGGCATGCGGGCGTCCTACCGGAGCATGTACGAGGCCTACGAGCGGGTCTTCGACCGCTGCGGCCTCGACTACGTGATCGTCGAGGCGGACCCCGGCACGATCGGCGGCGGGGTGAACCACGAGTTCATGGCGTTGGCCGACGTCGGCGAGGATCTGTTCGTCCGCTGCGAGAACGGCGACTACCTGGCGGACACGGAAGCGGCGACGCCGCGACCGCCCGAGTCGGTCGGCGGTGATCTCGAGCCGCTCACCGAGGTGGAGACGCCGGGCGCCGTCACGATCGAGCTGATGGTGGAGCAGATGGGCGTGGCGCCCCAGGCCGCGCTGAAGTGCATCTTCTTCGACGTCGAGGGCCGGGCGGTCGCGGTGCTGGTTCCCGGCGATCGCGAGGTGGGAGAGGAGAAGCTCGCCCGGTTGCACTTCCCCGAACGCGTCCGGCGTTTCGAGGACGAGGACTTCGACACGCACGGGTTCCCGAAAGGCTTCGTCGGGCCGCAGGGGCTCGGCCCCGAGGTGACGATCTTCGCCGACCCGTCGGTGCGCGGCCGCGTGAACTGGGCGACCGGTGCGAACAGGACCGACGTGCATGTCACCGGCGCGAACCTGGACAGGGACTTCCGCGTCGACCGCTGGGAGGATCTGGTCCAGATCCGCGAGGGCGACCGGTGCCCCGTCGACGGCGGCGAGCTCCACATCGGACGATCGATCGTCGTCGGGCACATCTACCAGCTCGGCACGTACTACTCGGCCCCCCTCGAGGCGACCTACCAGGACGAGGACGGCTCGCAGAAGCTCTACGTGATGGGCTCCTACGGGATCGGGATCTCGCGGATCATGGCGGCGGTCGTCGAGCAGCACCACGACGACGCGGGGCTCGTCTGGCCGAAGATCCTCGCCCCCTTCGAGGTGGTGGTGATCGCGGCGAACGCGGACGACCCCGGGGTCGCCTCGGAGGCCGAACGCGTCGACCGCGAGCTCGCCGAGCGAGGGGTGGAATCCGTGCTCGACGACCGCCCCGAGCGCGCCGGGGTGAAGTTCGCCGACGCCGATCTCGTCGGCTTCCCCGTCCAGGTCGTGGTCGGAACGCGTGGCCTCGGCCGCGGCACGGTCGACCTCAAGCTCCGAGCCGACGGCCGGCGGTCCCAGGCCCCCATCGCGGAGGCGACCCAGGGCGTCGTCGACCTGCTCGCGATCGCTCCCTAGCCCGCCGGGCGCGGTCCCGTTCCCGGGGCGGCGTCTATACTGATTACCCGAGAGGACCCTGCACGGCCGGAAGTGGGCTCGCCGCCCACTTCCTTTTGCGAGGAGCGACGTCGGGGAGGAGGCGGGACGTGGACGCGGAGGCGCTGGTCAGGCCCGTGATCGAGGGCGCCGGCTTCGAGCTCGTCGACGTCACGTTCGGCCGCGAGGGCGGTCGCAAGATCCTCCGTCTGACCGTCGACCGAGAGGGCGGCGTCGACCTCGACACGATCTCCCGGCTCTCGGAGAAGGTGTCGCGACGGCTCGACCTGGAGGGGTTCGAGCCCGGTCCGTACGCGCTGGAGGTGACGTCGCCGGGTGTCGAGCGCTCCCTGCGGCGACCGCAGGACTTCCGTCGGGCGGTGGGCCAGCGTGTTCGCGTCAAGACGGACGAGGGGGCGCTCGAGGGGCTCCTCAGCGCCGCGGACGAAGACACGATCGAGATCGTCTCCTCGGAGGGTGGGCATCGGGTGGCGCTGGCCGCGGTGTCCTCGGCCAGGACGGTCGCCGACTGGGACGCCGAGCTCAAGGGGAGCGACCGGTGAACGCCGAGATGATCGTCGCCCTGCGCGAGCTCGAACGGGAGAAGGGGATCGCGTTCGAGACGATCCTGCACGGCCTGGAGGAAGCGATGGCCTCCGCGTACAAGGCCCACTGGAAGCAGGAGAACCCGGACGCGGACGACGAGTTCGTGGGGTTCCGCGCCGTCATCGACCCGGAGACGGGCGACCTCCGGATGTGGCGCCAGGAGCTCGAAGAGGTCGAGGTCCCCCCCGCCGAGGGGAGCGACGAGCCGGGCGTCGAGATGAACGTGGTCTCGGAGGCCGAGGTCGAGGTCACCGACGATTTCAAAGGACGGATCGGGGCGCAGACGGCGAAGCAGGTCATCTTCCAGAAGCTCCGCGACGCCGAGCGGGAGATGACCTACGAGGAGTTCGCCGGTCGCGAGGGGGACGTCGTCACGGGCATCGTCCAGCAACAG
Source organism: Actinomycetota bacterium (assembly GCA_044865955.1). Classification (GTDB taxonomy): domain Bacteria; phylum Actinomycetota; class UBA4738; order UBA4738; family HRBIN12; genus JAJNBA01. Next base: position 3,089 of record JBIOTM010000150.1, read on the forward strand.
GAGCGTCGCTACACGCTGCTCGACCTGGGCAAGGTGGAGGCCCTCCTCCCGCAGGGAGAGCAGGTCCCCTCGGAGCCGCTCCGCCACGGCGAGCGCCTGAAGGCGTTCATCACCGAGGTCCGGCGAGGGACGAAGGGCCCCCAGATCGTCGTGTCGCGGACCCACCCCGGACTGCTGAAGGCCCTGTTCGCGTTGGAGGTGCCCGAGATCGCGGAGGGGATCGTGGAGATCATGGCGGTCGCCCGCGAACCGGGGCATCGCTCGAAGATCGCGGTCGCCTCGAACGAGCCCGCCGTCGACCCGGTCGGCGCCTGCGTCGGACCGAAAGGGTCACGGGTGCGGATGGTCGTCAACGAGCTCCGGGGCGAGAAGATCGACGTCGTGCCTTGGTCGGACGAGTCTCCCGCGTTCGTGGCGAACGCGCTGCAGCCGGCGAAGGTGAAGGAGGTCACGGTCGACCCCGAGACGCAGACCGCGCTCGTGATCGTGCCCGACTATCAGCTGTCGCTGGCGATCGGACGGGAGGGCCAGAACGCTCGCCTCGCGGCGCGGTTGACCGGCTGGAGGATCGACATCAAGTCCGAGAGCCAGGCCACGGAGACGCCGCCGGCCCCGGCTCCCGCAGCGGCGGCGAAGAAGGAGGCGCCGGCGGCGACGACCGAACCGGTTCCGCCGGCCGCGGAGTCGCCCGCCGAGGTCGCGCCCGCGGAGGCACCGGCGGGGGAATGACCGCCCGTGCCGCGCGAGCCCGAGCGTTCGTGCGTGGGGTGCAGGCGACGCGCCCCGAAGGCTGAGCTGTTGCGGGTCGCTCGGTCGCCGGAGGGCGTGCGCGCGGACCCGCGCGGCGAGGCGCCCGGCCGGGGCGCGTACGTGCACCGCGACGCCGCGTGCGTCGCGGCGGCCGTCCGGAAGGGCGCCCTCGCGCGAGCGCTCCGCACGGGTGACGAGGGGTTGGACCAGGAGGAACTCGCTAGGCTACGGAACGAGATGGAGGAGGCGTTGCACGCCACATGAGGGTCCACGAGCTCGCGAAGGAGCTCGACGTCACCAGCAAGGAGTTGCTGGAGACGCTCGAGAAGATGGGCGTGGCGGGCAAGTCCGCCTCGTCGAGCGTGCCCGAGGACCTGGTGCCCCGGCTGCGGGCCTCGAAGGGGAAGGCCACCAAGGCCGCGAAGCCGCGCCAGGTGTTGGAGCCGCCGCCCAAGCCCCGTCCGAAGAGGTCGAAGGCCGCCGCGGCGCCGTCGGCGCCGGCCGCGGAGGCCGAGGCAGCGGAGCGCGCGCCCGCCGCCGCGGTCGCCGTGCTCCCCGAGCCGGCTCCCGCCGCGGCGCCGGCTCCGGCGCCGGAGCCGGCGCCACCGGCGCCACCGGCCGGTCCGGTGCTGCAGGTCGTCCGGGGTTCGACCCCGCAGATCCTCGCCGACAAGACGAACCGGTCGCCGGCGGAGATCGTGAAGATCCTGTTCATGGCGGGGGAGATGGTGACGGCGACCACGTCGCTGTCCGACGAGGGGCTCCAGACCGTGGGGGGGGAGCTGGGGTACCACGTCGAGATCGTGGGGATCGAGGACGAGCTCCAGACCGAAGAGCTCGAGGAGGAGATCGACCAGTCCAAGCTCGTCCCTCGATCGCCGGTGGTGACCGTGATGGGCCACGTCGATCACGGCAAGACGAAGCTCCTCGACGCGATCCGGGCGACCGACGTGGTCTCGGGGGAGTTCGGGGGGATCACGCAGCACATCGGCGCCTACCAGGCCCACGTCAACGGGCGCGAGATCACGTTCATCGACACGCCCGGACACGAGGCGTTCACGGCCATGCGGGCTCGAGGCGCGCAGATCACCGACATCGCGGTCCTCGTCGTCGCCGCCGACGACGGCGTGATGCCGCAGACGGTCGAGGCGCTCGACCACGCCAAGGCCGCCGGCGTGCCGGTGGTCGTGGCGGTCAACAAGATCGACAAGGAGGGCGCCGACCCGAACCGCGTCCGCACGCAGATGGTGGAGCAGGGCCTCGTTCCCTCCGAATGGGGTGGTGACACCGAGTTCGTCGACGTGTCCGCGAAGGCCCACACGAACCTCGACGGCCTGCTCGAGACGGTCCTGATCGTCGCCGACCTCGCGGAGCTGAAGGGCGATCCCACCGGCCGGGCCCGGGGGACCGTCTTGGAGGCGCACCTCGACAAGGGGCGAGGGCCGGTCGCGACGGTGCTGGTCCAGAAGGGGCAGCTCGATGTGGGGGATGCCCTCGTCTGCGGTACCACCCACGGCAAGGTCCGCGCGATGGTCGACGAGAACGGCCGTCCTGTCGACGTCGCGGGTCCGGCGAAGCCGATCCAGGTCCTCGGGTGGAACGGCGTGCCGAACGTCGGCGACGAGTTCCGCGAGGTCGAAGACGAGCGCGAGGCCCGTCACATCGCCGCCGAACGCGAGGCTCGTGTCCGCGCCGCGGAGGTCGTCACCCAGCGGCCGGCGTCGCTGCAGGAGCTGCTCCGGCGGCAGGAGCGTCAGGAGATCCCCGAGCTCAACCTGGTGGTCAAGGCGGACGTGCAGGGCTCGCTGGGCGCGCTCACCGACGCGTTCCTCAAGCTCCCCCAGGACGAGGTCCGCGTGGGCATCGTCCACTCCGCCGCGGGCGCCATCACCGAGCACGACGTGTCGCTCGCGAAGACCGCCGACGCCATCGTCGTCGGGTTCAACGTCAGGCCCAACGCCAACGCCCGCGAGCTGGCCGAGCGCGAGGGCGTCGACATCCGGCTCTACCGCGTGATCTACGACGCGATCGACGACGTGAAGGCGGCCCTGTCCGGCATGCTGAAGCCCGAAGAGCGCGAGACGATCCTCGGCGAGGCCGAGGTCCGTCAGACGTTCCGCGTGCCGAGGATGGGCGTGATCGCCGGCTGCTACGTGACGCGGGGCACCATCCGGCGGAACTCGCGGGTCCGGCTCGTCCGGGACGGGGTGGTCGTCTACGAGGGCCGCATCGGGTCGCTCCGCCGCTTCAAGGACGACGTCGCGGACGTGCGCGAGGGGTTCGAGTGCGGGATCGGCCTCGAGAACTTCCAAGACGTGAAGGAAGGCGACGTGATCGAAGCCTTCGAGGTCGAGGAGGTCGCCCGGCAGATCTCCTGATGCTCATGGCTGCGCTCCGGCTCGATCTCCGGATCCCCGCGTGCGGATCGCTGAAGGAGAAGCGTCACGTGGTGAAGGCCCTCACGAACGGCATCCGGTCCACCTTCGACGTCGCGGTGGCCGAGACGGACCACCAGGACATGTGGCAGCGCGCGGAGCTCGGAGTGGCGGCGGTGGGCGCCGAGGGCTACCACCTTCGGAAGGTGATGCACTCGGTGGAGCGGTTCGTGGAGCGATGGGCCGAGGTGGAGATCATCGCCAGCACCGTGACGCTCCACTCGCCGGACGACTGAACGACGCGGAGGAACGGACGTGACCCAGGGCGCCAGGACCGATCGGGTGGCCGAGGAGTTCCGCGAGATCCTCGCGGAGGAGGTCCAGCGGCTGAAGGACCCTCGGATCGGCTTCGTCACGATCACGGGGGTCGAGGTCACGGCCGACCTGCGACGCGCCTGGGTCTACTACTCGGTGCTGGGGGACGAGAAGCAACAGCGGGCGACGGACGCGGGCCTCCGGTCGGCCACGCCTCACCTCCGTCAGGAGCTCGGCCGGCAGGTGCGGATGAAGTCCCTCCCCGAGCTCGAGTTCCGGGTGGACGAGACGATCGCCCGGACCCGCCGGATCGACGAGATCATCGATCTGCTGCATCAGGAGGAGCGGACGGATGGCTGAGGAGGAGATGCTCCGCCGGGCGGCGGACGTCCTCTCCCGCGCGGAGGACGTGGGGCTCGCCTGCCACGTGAACCCGGACGCCGACGCGTTGGGCTCGATGATGGGGTTGGCCGCGTACCTTCGGTCCCGCGGGACACGGACGATCTGCTCCTACGGCAACGAGCCGCTCGAGCCGCCTCGGTGGGCCTCGCTCCTTCCCGGGACCGAGCATCTGGTCCCTCCGAGCCGGTTCCCCCGGGACCCCTCGGTGATGGTGACGTGCGACTGCGCCTCCTTCGATCGGTTGGGGGTGCTCGGGGGCCCCGCGTCTCGGGCGCGGGCGCTGATCTGGATCGACCACCATCGCTCGAACGAGGGCCACGGGACGATCCAGCTGGTCGATCCGGACGCGTCGTCGACGTGTGAGATGGCGTTCCGGCTGATCGAGGCGATGGGGGGCGGGTTCGATCGCGACGTGGCCACGAGCCTCTACGCCGGACTGGTCACGGACACCGGACGGTTCCAGTACCAGGCGACCACCCCGGAGACCCTCCGCATCGCCGCCCGGCTCCGCGAACACGACTTCGACCATGCCGCGCTCGTCCGCGCCATGTACGAGGACAACGACCCGTCGTTCCTCCGGCTCCTCGGGACCGCCCTGGGCAGGATGGCGGAGATCCCGGACGTGGGGGTGGTGTGGACCTACGTGACGCAGGCCGACCTCGCCGAGGCCGGGATCGGGCCCGGCGACACGGACGATCTGATCGACGTGCTCCGGACGGCCCGCGACGCGGACGTCGCGGCCGTGCTGAAGCAGCAGCGCGACGGCCGGTTCAAGGTGAGCGTCCGGTCCCGCGGCGCGCACGACCTGTCGGTGGTCGCCGCCGCCTTCGGCGGCGGCGGCCACCGCCTCGCGGCCGGGTACACCTCCGAGCACGGGCCCGAGGGGACGATCGAGCGGCTCGTCGACGCCCTCCGCCGGGCCTCGTGAGCCCGGCCGAAGGGCTGCTGCTGGTGGACAAGCCGCCGGGGGTCACGTCGCACGACGTCGTCGACGTCGTACGACGTGCCGTGGGCACGAGGAAGGTGGGCCACGCGGGGACGCTCGATCCGATGGCCACCGGCCTGCTCCTGATCGGGGTCGGCCGCGCGACCCGACTCCTCCGGTTCCTGGGGGAGCTCCCGAAGACCTACGAGGGCACGCTCCGGCTCGGGGTGGAGACGGACACCCTGGACGCCGAGGGGGAGATCGTCCGGGAGTCGCCGGTCACGGCCTCGGAAGCCGACGTCCGGGACGCGATGCGAGCGCTGGTGGGGGAGTCCTCCCAGCGTCCCCCGGCCTACAGCGCGGTCAAGGTCGGGGGACGGAAGCTGTACCGGGCGGCGCGGGAAGGCGAGCCGCTCGAGGCCCAACCGCGTTCGATCCGCGTGGACGCGTTCGACCTGCTCTCGTTCGGACCGCCCGATGCCCGGTTCCGCGTCACGTGCTCGTCCGGCACCTACGTGCGGGTGCTCGCCGCCGACGTGGGCGCCGCCCTGTCGTGCGGCGCGCACCTGACGGCCCTGCGGAGGACCTCGGTCGGTCCGTTCGCCGTCGGCGACGCCGTTCCGCCTGAGCGGCCCGGCGAGCCCCTGCCGGTCGACGCCACGGTCGCTCATCTGCCCCGGCTCGACCTCGATCCGGAGGAGGCCGCGGCCGCGTCCCACGGCCGGCCGCTGGGACCGGCGGGGATCGCCGGCCCGTACGGCGTCTTCGGGCCGGATGGCGGCCTGATCGGTGTCTACGAGGACGACGGCCCCCGCGCACGGCCACAGGTGATCCTGGGCCCCGCCTGAGGTTCCCGGCTCGACCGGTACGCTCCCCTGCGCGATGGAGATCGTCCGCGGACTCGAGGCGCTTCCGCTCCCCGAGCGCCCGTCGGTCGTGACCGTCGGGTTCTTCGACGGGGTCCACCTCGGCCACCAGCAGGTCCTGCGGCGCACGGTCGAGGCGTCGGCCGAGCGCCGCGCCCGGAGCGTGGCCGTCACGTTCGACCGTCACCCCCGAGAGACCCTCACGCCCGGGAGCGAGCCGCGCCTCCTCACCACCGTGGAGCGGAAGGCGGCCCTGATCGAGGGGTGCGGGATCGACGTGCTCGTCGTCCTCCCGTTCACGCGGCGATTCTCGGAGATCGCGGCCGAGGATTTCGTGCGCGACGTCCTCATCGGCGGGCTCCACGCGGTGCACGCGCGCGTCGGCACGAACTTCACGTTCGGGCACGAGGCGGCCGGGACCGTGGAAACCCTGGACGCCGTCGGCGGATCCCTCGGGATGACGGCGGACGACGTGGAGCTCCTCTCGATCGACGGACGGGTCGTGTCGTCGTCGTCGATCCGGGAGGCGCTCGCGGGGGGCGATCTCTCGTGGCCCTGCGCGGCGCTCGGACGGCGGTTCGCCGTCGACGGCGAGGTCGTGTCCGGGGCGGGGCGCGGCAAGGGTCTCGGGTACCCAACCGCGAACCTCCGGACGTGGCCGCGCCTCCTCCTTCCGGGGCAGGGGATCTACGCCGGCGTGGCCGAGCTGTTCGACGGGTCCAGGTACGCCGCGGCGATCGACGTGGGCACGAACCCCACGTTCGGCGTCGAGCCCCTGCACGTCGAGGCGTTCCTCCTCGACTTCCCCGAGGAGGAGCTGCGCGGCCAGCAGCTCTCGGTCGAGTTCTGGGAGCGGCTGCGCGACGAGCAGAGGTTCGACTCGGTCGACGAGCTCGTCGAGGCGATCGCTGGCGACGTCGAACGCACCCGCGTCGCGATCAGGTCGTCGACCGAGCCCGGCTGATCAGGCGACGGATCCCGCCACCTCACCCTCGTGGATCCGCTGCGCTCCGGACTCGGTGAGCAACCTATAGGCGAGGCGGGACATGAACGCGAGAGGGATCGTCATGTTCACGCGTTGGACGAGGCCGTTCCCGGGACGGACGACGTCGCGCAGGAACCACGCCGACAGGCCCGCGCTCGCCGCGGCCGCGGCGAGCGCGGGAACGGCCAGGTCCCGGAACGACGCGTCCCGCGCGAGGCGCGGCGCGAGCGCGAGCAACCCGAGCGTCCCCGACACGGCCCCCACGACGCCCGCCGCATCGTGCACGTCGTTCTCCCAGGACTGGCCCGACGGCTCGCCGGGCGCGGGGACGTTCGAGCGGCGATCGCGGCGGAACGCTCCGGCCGCGACGGAGGCGACGCCCGCGGCGCCGATCAGCCCAGGCCCCCAGCCGGGCCGCGGGACGAGCCGCCGTTCGAGGGCGGAGGCGAACGCCACCGTGCAGGCGCCGAGCATCACGAAGCCTGCCGTCATCACGTGCGGGTCGACGGCGTCCTTCGCGGCCAGCCCGCTGATGTGCTCGTGCCGGACCTCGTACGCGTCCTGTCGGCGCTGGGCCAGCAGCCACGCCCCGGTGAAGGCGAGGGGCCCCACGAGCCCGCAGACGGCCCCCAGCCGCCCTGTCCCGGACACGGGCCCATCGTAGGGCGGATCCGGTCGCTCGGCCCGCCCCGGGGCCCTGCTGGTAGCCTTGCTGTTCGAATGACGCTCACCAAGGAAGCCAAGCAGCAGATCATCCAGGAGCACGCCCTTTCCACCGGCGACACCGGCTCGGCCGACGTCCAGATCGCGGTGCTCACCACGCGCATCGCGGAGCTGACCGAGCACCTCAAGACGCACAAGCACGACCACGCCTCGAGGCGCGGCCTGCTGAAGATGGTGGGACGACGCCGGCGGCTCCTGGAGTACCTCAAGCGCGAGGACATCGAGCGTTACCGCGCCCTCATCGCCAAGCTCGGGCTGCGGCGTTGACCGAGATCGCCGCGAGCGAGGGGACCGCCGCGCCGAGGTCGCAGGCGAAGGAGTGATGCGAACGACCCACTGACCGACCACAGGAGGCGGACGCCCCATCTCGGTCGGTTCTCAGTCGCGGACCCCCGGACGGTGCAGCTGCGCACAGGATCGTGCCGTGCGCCGAGCACCGAGAACGGAGGCCCACCACTGACAACCGGCCCAGCCGCCTCCCCACCGCCGCAGCGTCACGAGACGCCGCCATATCCAGGAGGTACACGGCCCATGGCCACCAGCATGTCCCGCCGGATCGGCAGCAAGGATCTGCTCTTCGAATCCGGCACGTTCGCGAAGCTCGCCGACGGCGCCGCCGTCGTTCGGTACGGCGACACCATGGTGCTCGCCACCTGCGTGAGCTCCGCGCCCCGCGAGGGGATCGATTTCTTCCCGCTCACGATCGACGTCGAGGAGCGGATGTACGCCCGAGGGAAGATCCCCGGCAGCTTCTTCCGCCGCGAGGGTCGCCCGTCGGAGACGGCCATCCTCACGGCCCGGCTGATCGACCGGCCGCTGCGGCCCTCGTTCCGCGAGGGCTACCGCGACGAGGTCCAGGTCATCATCACGGTCCTGTCGGTCGACATGGCCGACCCGTACGACATCCCGGCGATGAACGCGGCGTCCCTCGCCGTCGGGATCGCCGGGCTGCCGTTCGACGGGCCGGTCGGCGCCGTCCGGCTCGGCCTGATCGGCGGCGAGTGGGTCGTCAACCCGACGTTCCAGGAGGTCGACGAGGCCACGTTCGATGTCGTCGTCGCCGGCTCGAGGAACGCCGAGGGCGGCATCGACATCCTGATGATCGAGGGGGAGGCTCCCGAGGCCGTCTGGCCGCTGCTGGCCGCGGGCTCCGGTGCCACCGCACCGACGGAAGCCGTGGTCGCGCAGGGGCTCGAGCGAGCGAAGGAGGTCATCGGCGAGATCGTCGGGTTCCAGGAGGAGTTCCTGGCCGAGGTCGGCGTGAAGCCCTCGGACTTCGAGCCTCATCCCCTGTACGAAGCCGATCTCTGGGACGCGCTCGAGGGCTTCGCGAAGGACAAGGTCGGCGCGGCCCTCGTCCCGGACCGGAAGGAGCGCGAGGCGAACGTCTCGGCCGTCAAGGACGAGGCCAGGGCGCATCTCGCCGAGGTCCTCGGCGAGGAAGCGTTCGCGAAGCGTTCGCAGGAGTTCTCGGCCGCGTGGAAGTCGCTGGAGAAGAAGGTGATGCGCGCGCGGGTGGTCGCGGACGGCGTGCGACTGGACGGTCGCGGGCCCACGGACATCCGTCCGCTGTCGGCGCACGTCGGGCTCCTGCCCCGTGCGCACGGATCGTCGCTGTTCCAACGCGGCGACACCCAGGTCCTCAACGTCACCACGCTCGGGATGCTGCGCATGAACCAGATGATCGACACCCTCGACCTCGAGGAGTCGAAGCGCTACATCCACCACTACAACTTCCCGCCCTTCTCGACCGGGGAGACCGGCCGGGTGGGCTCGCCGCGCCGCCGCGAGATCGGTCACGGGGCGCTGGCGGAGCGGGCACTGGTCCCGGTCATCCCGTCGGAGGAGGAGTTCCCCTACACGCTGCGGTTGGTGTCCGACGTCCTGTCGTCAAACGGCTCGACCTCGATGGCCAGCGTCTGTGCCTCCGCCCTTTCGTTGATGGACGCCGGCGTGCCGATCAAGGCGCCCGTCGGCGGGATCGCGATGGGGATGATCGCCGAGAACGGGACGTTCGTGACGCTCACGGACATCCTCGGCGCCGAGGACGCGCTGGGCGACATGGACTTCAAGGTCGCCGGCACCCGCGAGTTCGTGACGGCGATCCAGCTCGACATGAAGGTCAGCGGGATGCCGGCAGAGGTCCTCGCGGGCGCGCTGGAGCAGGCGCGTGACGCGAGGTTCCAGATCCTGGACGTGATGGAGGCGGCCATCCCGGCGCCTCGCGAGGCCGTCAACCCGATCGCGCCGAGGATCATCACGATCCAGATCCCGGTGGACAAGATCGGCGAGGTGATCGGCCCGAAGGGGAAGCGGATCAACGAGATCATCGCGATCACGGGCGCGGACATCGACATCCAGGACGACGGCACGGTCTTCATCGGCTCGCACGAGGGGGCCGGGGCCGACGAGGCCGCCCGGATGATCGACGAGATCGCCAACCCCAGGCCGGTCCTCACGGGAGAGACGTACGACGGAACGGTCGTGAAGACGACCACGTTCGGCGCCTTCGTGAACCTCGTGCCTGGCCGGGACGGCCTCGTGCACATCTCCAAGCTCGGGAAGGGCAAGCGCCTGAGCTCGGTCGAGGAGGCGGTCAGGGAAGGCGACAAGCTGACGGTCCTGGTCCAGGACATCGACGCCCAGGGGAAGATCAGCCTCAAGCCGGTCGGCCCCGAGTGGGACGTGCCGGAAGGCGAGGAGACCGAGGACCGCGGACAGGAGCGACGCGAACGGCGGGAGCCGCGGGAGCCCAGGCAGCCGCGGAACGGCGCCGACCGGGGTCCCCGGCGCCACGGCCGGCGGTTCCGCGACTCCGAGCGCGGCTCCACCGAGTAGCGCCGGGCGGACATGGGGATCGATCGATCCGAGTTCTCCTCGGGTCTGCGGGTCGTCACGGAGCGGATGCCGGGCGTCCGCTCCGTGTCCCTGGGGTTCTGGGTCCTCGCGGGCTCGCGCGACGAGCCGCACGCGATCAGCGGTTCGAGCCACTTCCTCGAGCACCTGCTCTTCAAGGGGACGAAGACCAGGTCCGCGCGGGACATCGCGGAGGACTTCGACGCCGTCGGCGGCGACGTCAACGCGTTCACCTCGAAGGAGTACACGTGCTACTACGCGCGGGTTCTCGACAAGGACCTCGAGATGGCCCTGGACCGTCTCACGGACATGTTCCAGCATTCGGTCCTCCGCTCCGGGGACCTCGATGCAGAGCGGCAGGTGATCCTCGAGGAGATCAACATGCACGAGGACGCCCCGGAGGAGGTCGTCCACGACCTGTTCACGGAGACACTGTGGCCGAACCACCCCCTCGGGCGGCCCGTCCTCGGGACGGCCGAGACGATCCGCGCCGCCACGCGGGACCGGGTCCTGCGGTTCTATCGCCGTCACTACGTGCCGGGTCGCCTCGTGGTCGCCGCGGCCGGGAACCTCCGGCACGAGGACCTGCTCCGGATGCTGCGATCGCGGATGGAGACGGGACGCGAGCTCCGGGCGGGAGAGCCGTCGGTGTGGAACCTTCGCGCGGGAGATGCCGCCCCGGTCCCGTCGGCCCGTCCGCTGGTGAGACGACGGAAGACCGAGCAGGCCCACATCTGCCTGGGGACGAACGGGCTGCCGCGGAGCGACCCCGACCGGTTCGCGTTCCTGATCGTGAACGGCGCGCTGGGCACCGGGATGTCCTCGCGCCTGTTCCAGGAGATCCGGGAGAAACGAGGTCTCGTGTACTCCGTGTACAGCTACCACTCGCAGTACACGGAGGCCGGGCTCTTCTCGTGCTACGCGGGAACGACGCCGGTGCGGGCCCGCGAGGTGATCGGGCTGGTGCGACGTGAGCTCGAGGACGTCGGAGCCGGCGGGCTCACGGCGGAGGAGTTCGACCGCGCGAAGGGACACGTGAAAGGTTCGATGGTGCTCTCCCTCGAAGACCCGGGGAGCCGGATGTCCAGGGTGGGCAAGTCGGAGATCGGCCACGGCGAGATCCTGACCGTGACCCAGGCGCTGAAGCGCGTGGAGGACGTGACCCTCGACGACGCGCGGCGCGTCGCGAAGCGCGTACTGTCCCAACCGATGACGCTCACGGTGCTCGGGCCGTTCGCGCAGCGCGATCTCGCCGGGGTGATGGCATGATCCGCGTCGGCGTGATCGGCGCCACCGGCCGGGTCGGGAGCGAGGTCTGCCGCGCCGTCCACGCCGACGCGGACATGGAGCTCGTCGCCGGCATCTCCCGGTCGAAGGCGGGCGAGAAGGCGTCCGAGGCGTTGGGCCTCGAGGGATCGAGCCTGGTCCTGGCCGAGAGCCTCGACTCGTTCTCCGAGGCGAACGTCGAGGTGGCCGTCGACTTCACGAAGGGCGACTGGGCGCCCGAGCACGTCGCCTGGGCGATCGAGCACGGTACCCACATCGTGGTCGGCACGACCGGCTTCGAGGTGGACGAGGCGTGGCGGGACGCCCCGGTCGGGGTGTTCGTCGCGCCGAACTTCGCGGTGGGCGCGGTGCTGATGCAGCGGTTCGCCGCCCAGGCCGCGCGCCACATGCCCGCCGTCGAGATCGTCGAGCTGCACCACGAGGCGAAGGCCGACGCGCCGTCCGGCACGGCGG
>JBIOTM010000151.1:0-3564 GCA_044865955.1 Actinomycetota bacterium
GCGTCCGCTCGCGCCGGGACGGGAGCATCGGTGGTGTCGAGACGCCGGACGGCACGATCGCGACGGATCGGGTGCTCCTCACGGGAGGCCCCTCGCTCCGCGCCGTGGGCAGGCTGATCGGCGCTCGCTTCTTCGTCGGCGGCGCGCGTCACCAGGTCGCGGTGACCGAGCCGCACGAAGCCTTCGACGTCGAACGACAGCCGATGGTCTTCGAGAACGCGGTCGGCCTCTACTGGCGCCTCGAGGAGGGTGGACTGCTGTTCGGCATGTCGAACCCCGACGAAGCGCCCGGGCCGGCTCGCGAGGTCGACTGGCCGTACCTCCGGAGGATGGAGCGACGCCTCCACCGGACGGTCCCCGTGACGAAGGACCTCGGCATCCGGAAGGCGTGGGCGGCGACGATCGAGTACTGCCCGGACCATCTGCCGATCGTGGGCACCGTCCTGGATCGCGGGGGCCACGAAGTCCCGGGGATGACCGTGGCCACGGCTTCCGGACACGGCATGATGTGGGGTCCTGGCGTGGCCAGGATCGGAGCGGACCTCGCCCTGGAGGGCAGGACCGATGTCACGGACGTGTCCGGCCTGGGGATGGACCGGTTCGACGAGCAGGGACGCTCACCCTCCTACGATCCGATCGCGCTCCCGTTCCCGGTGAGCGCCGGCGAGGACTGATCAGGAGAGCGCCACGTCCACCGCGATCAGCTCGGTCTCCGCGTTGGCATGGATCGGGACCGCGGCCTCGTCCCAGATCCGTGCAGCGTCCCCGGTCGCCATCCGGTGTCCGACGACGTCCGCGTCCCCGTCGATCAGATAGAGGTACGCGCCCCGGCCGGATCCGAGCTCGTGGGACACCTCGATCCCGGGACGCAGCCTCGAGATGAAGACGTGGGCATCCTGGTGGACCAGCACCGCGTCCCCGTCGTCCCCGCTGAACGCCTTCAGGAGCCGGTCGGTCCGGTCGTCCCGCGTGAGGACCTTCTGCTCGACGCCGGGCTCGAGCCCCCGCTCGGCGGGCAGGATCCACATCTGGATGAACCGCATCGGCTCGGCCTCGCTCGCGTTCTGCTCCGAGTGCCGAGCGCCGGCGCCGAGGGTCATCCGCTGCACGGATCCGGCCGGCAAGGGACGTAAGGGCCCGCCGACGTCGTCCTCGTGCCGGAACGTCCCCTCGACCACGTAGGTGAGCCCTTCCATGTCGCGGTGGGGATGCATCGGCCAGATCGCGCCCGGCACGAGCCGGTCGTCGTTGAAGACGCGGAGCGTCCCGAACCGCACGTACTCCGGATCGTGGTACGTGTCGAACGAGAAGTGCCAGCGCGCGCGGAACCACCCTCCCTCGACGTCGGAGATCTCGGCGTCTCGCCGGATCGCGATGGTCATCGCGTCGCGGGCCCCGGCCGGTCCCTCACAGCTGGATCACGGGGCAGGTGAGCGTGCGCGTGATCCCGTCCAGCTCCTGCATCGGCATGACGGTCCCCTTGGCGAGCCCGTCGAGGTCGTCGGCCTCGGCCCGCGCGACCACGTCGTAGGGGCCGGTGACCGGGTCGACCGCCACGACGCCGTCGATCCCGCGGACCTGCTGGGTCACCTGCGCCGCCTTGCCGACCTCCGTCTGGATCAGGATGTACGCGCTGACCATCAAAGCCCCCTCACTCGCCGTCGTTCTTGTTCGAGACGAAGTCCTTCACCTTCTCGACCAACTCGCCCGCGGATCCCTTGGCCTTTCCGACCATCGGCTCGGCCTTCTTCGCCGCAGACCCGGCGACCTCCTTCGCCTTCTCCATGGCGGGCTCGGCCTTCTTGGCGACCGTCCCGGCGACCTCCTTCGCCTTCTCGACGACGGGTCCGGCCTTCTCGGCGACGGTGCCGGCCACCTCCTTGGCCTTCTCCAGCATCGGCTCGGCCTTCCCCGCCACGGCGCCGGCGACCTCCTTGGCCTTGTCGACGAGGCCTGAGACCGGCTCGTCCGGCGATCCCTCCTTGGCTCCGTTCTCGTTCCCTGGCATCGCGATTCACCTCCCGCTGGGGCCAGAGCATCCATGGTGGCACGGGTGAGCGCCTCCCTGCAAAGCGAGCACCGCGTCACACCCGGCCGGGCTCCGGCGCGACCTCCTCGCCCGGGGGCAGATGCTCCTCCAGCGGTGTGTCGAGCTCGGGCGTCCGGAGCGCCATCATGGTGGCGGCCGCTCCGAGCGCAGCCAGCACCGACGCCCCGGCGAACAGGGTGAGGGATCCGAGCTCCCGGTACGCGACGCCGCCGAGGCCCGCCCCCAGGATCGGCCCGATCCCGAAGCCGACCATGGCTGCGATCGAGTTCCCGCTGGAGTACAGCGACGGAGGCAGGAGCTTCCCGACGACCAGGATCGACGTGGTGAACAGCAGCGAGAAGCCCGCGCCCTCGAGCATCGCGAGGACCGAGACGATCGTGGGATCGTCGACGAGGCCCCACAGGAGGAAGCCGACCGCGTAGATCAGACAGCCCAGCGCGAACACCTTGCGGAGCCCCAGCCGGCGATGGAGGCGCGACGACAGCCGCATGACGCCGACCTCCACGAGCCCCCCGAGCGCCGCGCCGAAGCCGATCAGCAGCGGGCCGCCGCCCGCGCCGGCGATCTTCAGGCCGACGAAGTTCCATGCGCCGTTGAACCCCGTCCAGACGAGCAACGTGGCCGCGAGGAACCCCCAGAAGCGGGGCGCCGCGCGGAAGACCGCGCCGATCGCGCCCATCCGGCCGTGCGGTTCCCGCTCCTCCGGGCGGTCGGGGCGGACGCCGACCGTCGCCCACAGGAGCATCAGGCCGGCAGCGCCCGCGTAGAGCGGCAGGGCGAGGGTGACGCCGAAGGCCTCGAGGACCGCGCCGAACCCGAGACAGCCGGCCGCGTACGAGAGGCTCTCCCATCCGCGGATCCTGCCGTAGTCGGCCATCCGCTCCTCGCCCAGCTCGACCAGGGCCAGGGCGTCGACGTTCGGGCCGGAGGCGGCCATCGCGAGCGCGATCCCCAGGCTCCCGGCGGCGATCGCGAGGAGCGAATCGGCCACCGTCGTGATCAGGGCGAAGGCGACCATGCCTCCCAGACCGAGCTGCAGCGCGAGGCGCCTGCCCGTCCGCGTGTCCGCCACGTGCCCCCACGCCGGCATGGCCACGATCCGCACCATCGCCATCCCGGCGAGCAGGAAACCGATCTGGTCCGGCCTGAAGCCGCGGCCCGCGTAGTAGACGGACAGGAACGGGAAAAACGACGCGATGATGAGGCCGAAGCTCAGGAAGAGGCCGAGGATGGCGGCCGCGGGCGCGACGCCCGCGGCCGCCGTCCTCTTCATCGCGGCAGTCTAGCGAGGAGGGGTGGGCTCACAGGAGCTCCGTGCGCATCGTGAGCACGTCGAGCTCCGACCCCTCGCGCAGCGGAGCGCGTTCCCCCGTGTCGACGAACCCGCACGCCTCGTAGAAGGCTCGGGCGAGCTCGTTCGTCTCCGTGACGGTCAGCACCAGCCGGCGGCACCCGCGGGCCCGAGCCCATCGGCTCACGGCGTCGAGCAGGGCGCGCCCGACGCCCGCGCCGCG
>JBIOTM010000152.1:0-63955 GCA_044865955.1 Actinomycetota bacterium
GATCGACCGCGCGCATCGGGGGGCAGCTCGCCACGGCTTCGGCCCTCGCCGGGGTCGGTGCCGGGCTCGTCGAGCACCACGGGCAATCCCAGACCCAGCGGCTGCTGTCGCCGGCGGCGCAGACCGCCTCGGTCGACCGGTTCGCCGGCGGCGACCATCTCGTCGCGCTCGCCGCCTACCGGAAGGCCTTCGACCGGTCACGGGGCGCGCGGGCCGAGCTGGAGGAGCTGCGCGAGGCGGCTCGAGGGCGGGAGCGCGAGCTGGACCTGCTCGCCTACCAGGTCCGCGAGATCGAGTCGGTCGGGCCCCGCGACGGCGAGACCGAGGAGCTCACCGCGGAGGAGGGCCGGCTCGCCCACGTCGAGCGGCTACTGGAGCACGCCACGGCCGCCGAGGCCGTCCTCACGGGTGAGGGCGGCGTCGCCGACGCGACGGCGGCCCTCGCCGCCGCGCTGGACGCGGCGGCGGCGCTCGACGCGACCGCCGGGGACGCGTCGGCGCGCGCCCGCGGGCTCGCCGTCGAGATGGCGGAGCTCGCCCACGACGTTCGCGCCTACCGCGAGGGTCTGGTGGCCGACCCCGAGCGCCTGCAGACGGTCCGGGAGCGGATAGCGGCCCTCAAGCAGCTCCAACGGAAGTACGGGACCACCGACGCCGACGTCTCGGCGTACCTGGACGAGGCGTCGGAGCGGCTCCGGGTCCTGGCGGGCGCCGACGACCGGCTGGACGAGCTCGCGGACGAGACCGCGGCCCTGGACCGGGAGGTGAGGGAACGGGCGGCAGGCATCACCGAAGCACGCGCACAGGCCTCCGGTCGGCTCGCCGACGCCGTCGGGGCCGAGCTCGAGGAGCTCGGGATGCCCGGGGCGGCGTTCGAGTGCCGGGTGATCCCCGCCGACGAGGTCGGCCCCACGGGTGCCGAACGGGTGGAGCTGTGGTTCTCGCCTTCGCCGAGCCAGCCGGTGCGTCCGCTCGCCACGTCGGCATCAGGCGGCGAGCGGTCCCGCGTCATGCTCGCGTGTCGGAGCGTGCTCGCCGATCTCGACGACGTCGGGACCATCGTCTTCGACGAGGTGGATGCGGGCATCGGGGGACAGGCCGGCCTGTCCGTGGGGCGGCGGCTCTCCAGGCTGGCGTCGAGCCGACAGGTGCTGGTCGTCACCCACCTCCCGCAGATCGCGTGCTTCGCCGGCCGTCACCTGCGCGTGACGAAAGAACGGGACACGGCCTCGGTCGACGTCCTGGACGACGCCGGTCGCAGCGAAGAGCTCTCGCGGATGCTGGCCGGCCTGGGTGGCACGGAGAGCGCGGTCTCCCACGCAGAGGAGCTGCTCGCGGAGGCCCGACGGCTCCGCGGAGCCGCGCCCGCATCCCAGCCAAGCGGCGCCGTCACCTGAGGCTCGCTCTCGGATACCCTCGGAGCACTCGAGGGACGGCCGGGACGGTCCCGGGCCGGGGAAGGGGCACGCTGGCCTCCAAGCTGCGTCGGCGCAGGTCATCGAGACCGCGGGGCCAGGCCGGGGGTCGCGCCAGGGTCGGCCGCCGGACGAAGGAGCTGGTCGGGCGGATCGAGCCTGGCGATGTCGCGGTCATCGACCACGAGGACCTCGACCGGGTGGCCGCCGAGGCGCTCGTGCGTGCCGGTGTCGCCGCCGTCGTGAACGCCGCATCCTCGATCAGCGGCCGCTACCCGAACCTCGGACCGAGGATCCTGGACGAGGCGGGGGTCCCGCTCGTGGACCGGGTGGGGCCGCTGGTGCTCCAGAAGGTCGAGGACGGCGAGCCGGTCCGGGTCGAGGACGACCGGTTGTTCGCGGGGGACCGGCTGGTGGGGGTGGGGGTCCGTCAGACCCGGTCGTCGATCCTCCGCGACATGGAGGCGGCTCGCGAGGCGGTCGACGACCGCTTCGAAGGGTTCGCGAGGAACACGCTCGAGTACATGCGGGAGGAGCGGGACCTGCTCTTCGGTGGGGCGGGCCTCCCCGAGCTCCGCCATCCGCTCGCGGGCCGGCACGTCCTGGTGGTCGTGCGCGGGTACGGCTACCGGGAAGACCTCGCGGCGCTCCGCGGGTACATCCGGGACGCGAAGCCGGCGCTCGTCGGCGTAGACGGGGGCGCCGACGCCCTGATGGACGCCGGCTACATCCCGGACATCGTGATCGGCGACATGGACAGCGTGTCCGACCGCGCGCTCGAGTCGGCGCGACGCCCCCGGCGGCGTCCCACGGACGTCGTCCTGCACGCGTATCCCGACGGCCGCGCGCCGGGCCGGGCACGCCTGGAGCGCCTCGACATCCCCTACGTCGAGGTGCGATCCGCGGGCACGAGCGAGGACGTGGCCTTCCTCCTCGCCCACGAGGAGCGAGCGGAGCTGATCGTGGCCGTGGGGACCCACGGCAACCTGCGGGAGTTCCTCGACAAGGGGCGCCCGGGGATGTCGTCCACGTTCCTCGTCCGGCTCCGGGTGGGCGAGATCCTGATGGACGCGAAGGGGGTGGCGCGTCTGTATCCGGGCAGGGCCCGGACCCGGGACGTCGCGGTCCTGGTGGGCGCCGTCCTGGCGGCGATCGGGATCATGCTCGCCGCTTCCCCGGCCCTCCGACTGTACCTCGATCAGACGCTCCAGGGGATCGCGGACTGGGTGAGATCGATCCTGTGATCTCGTGGCGGTACCACGTCGTCTCGATCGTCGCGGTCGTGCTCGCCTTCGGGCTGGGCATCCTGGCGGGGACCTCGGTGAGCGGTCCGTTCGTTCGGACCCTCCAGGACAACTACGACTCGGTCGTCCAGCAGCGAGACGACCTGCGCTCGGCGATCGCCATCCTGGAGCGGTTCGCCACCGGCTTGCAGCCGACGCTCCGCGACGGGGTCCTCTCGGGCCGGGCGGCGGTGGTGGTCACGATGGAGGGCGTGGACGGGCCCGCGCGCCGGACCGTGGACGAGCTCGCGGCGGGTGGCGTCGACGTGAGGGCGACCTTGGAGCTGACCCGGAGGCTCGTCGAGGCGGACGTCGAGGACAACGCCCTGATCCTCCGCGAGATCCTCGATGCGGCGGACGCGCCCGCCGATGTCCTGCGCCGGCGTCTGATCGACGGGCTCGCGGTGCGTCTCGCCGTCGGTCCGACGGCCGACGGGGACGAGGGCGATGTGCTCGGACGGCTCCTGGCCGGGGGGCTGGTGACGGCCGACCGGGATCTCGACGCCGAGGCGCTCCTCGACATCGGTGGCGGCGGCCAGCTCGTCGTGATCGCGACGGGCGGGTCCCCGCCCGCCGATCTCCCCGGCCCCGGAGCGCTCCTGGTCCCCCTCGCCGAACGCCTGATCCAGCTGGACGTCGCGGCCGCGGCCGTGGGGCCGACCGACGACGGCTACGGGTTCGTGCGGGCGGTCAGGGACGCGACCGACGTCCCCGACTGCGCGCTGGTGACCGTCGACGACATCGATCTGACGATCGGTGGGATCGCGCTGGTGATGGGGCTCGATCGGTTCCTGGAGGATCCGGACCCGGCCTTCCGCCCGGGCGGCGACTACGGGGTAACGGGGGACGAGATCCTGCCGGGTGCCGAAGAGGTCCCGGCTTCCTGCGGTCGGTGATGGCCGGCCGCACCGTCGCGCTCGTCCCCGCCGCCGACGAGGCCACGCGCGTGGGGTCTGCCGTCGAGGCCCTGGAGCCGTTCGTCGATGAGGTGGTCGTCGTGGACGACGGGTCGAGGGACGGGACGGCCTCGGCCGCGTTGGTCGCGGGGGCGACCGTCCTGCGCGCCTCGCGCCGGCAAGGCAAGGGCCGGGCGATGGAGGACGCCCTCGAGCGTCTCGGCCCGGCCGACGTCTGGGTCTTCGCCGACGCGGATCTCGGCGGCACCTCCGGGCTGCTCACCCCCCTGCTGGAGGCCGTGGTCGGCGGGGGGGCGGACCTGGCGATCGCCGTCTTCCCGACGCTCGGCGGTGGAGGCTTCGGTCTCGTGAAGAGGACCGCCGCCGGGCTGATCCGCTCGGTGTGCGGGTTCGAGGCGCGTGAGCCGCTCTCGGGCCAGCGGGCGCTCACCGCCGCGGCCCTCGCGGCGGTTCGCCCGCTGGCCCCGGGCTTCGGGGTGGAGGTCGCGATGACGATCGACGCGGTCCGGGCCGGGCTCCGGGTCGTGGAGATCCCGATCGAGGGTCTCAGCCACCGCCCGACCGGACGCGGCGCGCGAGGCTTCGCGCACCGCGCCCGCCAGGGGCTGGACATCGTGATGGCCGTCGCCGTCAGGGTGGGGCCGATCCGGCCGGGCCGGCGATGGTGAGGGTGCCGGAACGCCTCTACGCGGAGAACCACCGCGGCAAGCGCGTGCCGAGGACACTCGGCTTCGCCCTCGCGGGAGGAGGGGCGATCTCGACGGGGATGGTCGCCCTGTTCGACCGAGCCGGCGTCGGCGCCGCCGGGTGGGTGGCCTGCGGGGCGAGCGTTCTGGTCTTCGTCGCGGGTCTCGTCGACGACCTCACCCCAGGAGGTCCGCGGGGCCTCTCCGGTCATCTCCGGGCGCTCGTGGCCGGTCACGTGACGTCCGGGATCGTGAAGCTCTTCGTCGTCGGCGCGTCCTCGCTCGTGGCCGTCGCAGCCGGCCCCCAGCGAGGTGGGATCGTACGGATCTCCGGGGTGGTGCTGATCGCCGGCGCCGCCAACCTGTGGAACGGCCTCGACGTCCGGCCCGGTCGAGCCTGCAGGTTCTCGTACCCGGCCTTCGTGTCGGTGGGCGCCTTCCCGTGGCCGCTGGCGCCGTTCGTGCCCGGGATCGCCCTGGCGGCGCTCCTGGTCCTGCCGTGGGACACGGGGGAACGCGCGATGCTCGGTGACTCCGGAGCGAACCTCCTCGGGTTCGCTGTCGGCATCGCCATCTACTACGCCCTCCCGAACGATGTCGTGTGGATCGCGGCCGCGGTCGCCCTGGTCCTGAACCTCCTTGCGGAGACCGTCACGCTGTCGCGCCTGATCGACGTCGTCCCGCCGCTGCGCTGGTTCGACCGGCTGGGACGCCTGCCCGACTGAAGATCGCGACCGGAAACGACCGACGCGTCCATGCCGTCTGCTACAGTCGCTTCCCGTGGTGAACGAGACGAGGTTCATCTTCGTCACGGGCGGAGTCGCCTCCGGCCTCGGCAAGGGCATCACCACCGCCTCCCTCGGTCGCCTCTTCAAGGCACGGGGTCTGAAGGTCGTCGTCCAGAAGCTCGACCCCTACATCAACGTCGATCCGGGCACCATGAACCCCTTCGAGCACGGAGAGGTCTTCGTGCTGGACGACGGGGCCGAGACCGACCTGGACCTGGGGCACTACGAGCGCTTCCTCGACCAGGACCTCCATCGAGGCTCCAACTTCACGACCGGCGCCGTGTACTCGAGCGTCCTGGCGAAGGAGCGGCGCGGCGACTACCTCGGCAAGACCGTCCAGGTGATCCCGCACATCACCGACGAGATCAAGGAGCGGATCCGCTCGCTCGCGGAGGCGGAGCAGGCCGACGTCCAGGTCGTCGAGATCGGAGGGACGGTCGGCGACATCGAATCCCTGCCGTTCCTCGAGGCGGTGCGGCAGCTCCGGAACGAGATCGGTCGGGACCGATGCGCGTTCGTGCACGTGTCCTTGATGCCGTTCATCGGACCCTCGGGCGAGATCAAGACGAAGCCGACGCAGCACTCGGTGAAGGAGCTGCGATCGCTGGGACTCCAGCCCGACGCGATCGTCTGCCGCAGCGACCGTCCGATCGGACGTAACCTCAAGGAGAAGGTGTCGCTGCTCTGCGACGTGCCGATCAGCGGCGTGATCAGCGCTCCGGACGCCCGTTCGATCTACGAGGTCCCGCTGGTGCTGCACCAGGAGGGCCTGGATGCGGAGCTCGCGCGGCACCTTCGCCTCGACGAGGAGCCCGACCTCTCGGAGTGGCAGGGACTCGTCGAGCGGGTCCGCGCCGCCACGGAGCCGGTGCGCATCGCGGTCGTCGGGAAGTACGTGAACCTCCGGGACGCCTACCTGTCGGTCATGGAGGCCTTGAACCATGGCGGGATCCATCACGGTGCCGAGGTGCGGATCGATTGGATCGCGTCCGACGATCTCGGAGGCGACGCCACCGCGGAGGCGCTCGGCGCGGCGGACGGGCTCCTGATCCCGGGTGGGTTCGGGATCCGCGGCGTGGAGGGGAAGGTCGACGCCGTCCGGTTCGCCCGCCAGCGCGAGGTCCCGTTCCTGGGGATCTGCCTGGGGCTGCAGTGCGCGGTGATCGAGTTCGCGAGGGACGTCTGCGGCCTGGAGGACGCCAACTCGTCGG
The DNA here is from genome assembly GCA_044865955.1 of Actinomycetota bacterium. Lineage (GTDB taxonomy): Bacteria > Actinomycetota > UBA4738 > UBA4738 > HRBIN12 > JAJNBA01. Next base: position 6,301 of record JBIOTM010000152.1, read on the forward strand.
AGTTCGCGCCCGGCACGGCCCACGCGGTGATCGACCTCCTCCCCGAGCAGAAGAACGTGACCGACCTCGGCGCCACGATGCGGCTCGGGGCTCAGGCCTGTTACATCGAACCGGGCACCCTCGCCGCTCGGTGCTACGAGCAGGAGGTCGTCGAGGAACGGCATCGCCATCGGTGGGAGGTCAACCCGGCCTATCTCGACGTGCTCAGGGAGCACGGGCTGGTGATCAGCGGGAGCTCGCAGAAGGGCCGACTGGCCGAGATCATCGAGCTGCCCGACCACCCGTTCTTCATCGCCGGTCAGTTCCATCCGGAGCTGCGGTCGCGGCCGACGAGACCGCATCCGCTGTTCCGCGAGTTCGTCGGGGCTGCCACCGCCCGGGCGCGCGAACGGACCGGCGAGCGTCGGGTCACCGTCGGCTGACGGATGCTACAACCGACGGGCTCGCGCCCCGTCTTCCGGGGCCGGTGGGTCCAGGTCGACGAGGAGGACTGGCCGGACCTCGGGAGCGGGACCTACGAGGTCGTGCGAACGCGGGACGCCGCCTGCGTGCTCCCGATCACGCCCGGCGCCGACGTGCTCCTGGTCCGGCAGTTCCGCCCCGCCGTGCGGCAGATGCTCGTCGAGGTGCCGGCCGGCCTCCTCGACGTGGGGGGCGAGGACGCCGCGACCTGCGTCGCCCGCGAGCTCTTCGAGGAGACGGGATACCGTCACACGTCGCTCGAGTCGCTCGGCGGCGTCCATACGGCCGTGGGCTTCGGGACAGAGTTCGTCCACATCTTCCTCGCGCGGACCGCCAACGAACCCGAAGGGTCCCCCGAGGAGGGGATCGAGCTCGTGCGCCGTCCGTTCCGAGAGATGGTCAAGCGGGCCCGGGCCGGTCGGATCGAGGACGCGAAGACCGCGCTCGCCCTGCTCCTCGCCGACGCCCGAACGACCCCGGGGTAGGCTGACCCAGGCCGGGAAGGCCGGAAGGGGGACGGCGTGATCGTCGGCATCCCCAAGGAGGTCAAGGACAACGAGTACCGGGTCGCGGCGACCCCGGAGGGCGTGCGCGAGCTGGTCGATGCCGGGCACGCGGTCCTGATCGAGGAAGGCGCGGGACTGGGCTCGAGCCTCGTGGAGGGGCGGTACGAGCGCGCGGGGGCGCAGTTCGTCCCGTCCGCCGAGGACGTGTGGCGCGGTGCCGACCTGGTCCTCAAGGTGAAGGAGCCGCAGCCCTCCGAGTTCGAGCTGATGCGGGAGGGACAGGTCCTGTTCACCTACCTGCACCTGGCGGCGAACCGGCAGCTCACCGAGGAGCTGATGCGGCGGAAGGTGGCCGCCGTGGCCTACGAGACGGTCCAGCTCGCCGACGGTCGGCTCCCGCTGCTCGCGCCGATGAGCGAGATCGCCGGTCGGATGGCGCCGCACGTGGCCGCTCGGTTCCTGGAGAAGGAGGCCGGGGGCCGAGGCGTCCTGATGGGGGGCGTCTCGGGTGTCCGGCCGGCCCGCGTGTTGGTCCTGGGCGCGGGGATGGCCGGCGCGAACGCGGCGTGGATCGCAGCGGGGATGGAGGCCGAGGTCTTCGTCGTCGACAAGAACCTGGACAAGCTCCGGTTCATCGACCAGATCCACAAGGGCCGGATCATGACGCTGATGTCGGACCGGCTCACGCTCGAGCAGCGCGTTCGCGAAGCGGACGCGGTGATCGGCAGCGTGCTGCTGCCGGGCGCGAGGGCGCCGGTGATCGTGAGCGAGCAGATGGTGGCATCGATGCGCCCCGGGTCCGTGATCGTCGACATCGCGATCGACCAGGGGGGGTGCGTCGAGACCTCACGGATGACCACGCATTCGGAACCCACGTACGTCGTGCACGACGTGGTGCACTACTGCGTCGGCAACATGCCGGGCGCCGTGCCGAACACGTCGACGTACGCCCTCACGAACGTGACGCTCCCGTACGTCCTCGACATCGCGGCGAGGGGGCTGGAGGACGCGGTGCGATCGGATCCGGCGCTCGCGGTGGGCGTGAACGTGTACGCGGGATCCGTCACGAACCACGGCGTCGCCGAGGCGCACGACCTCGAGCACGTCCCCCTGAGCGAGCTGATCGACGGACTCGGCTGAGGAGGCCCGGCGTTGACCGACGCGATGGCGGCGGAGGCGGAGCGGTACCTCGACCACCTGGCCGTCGAACGCGGGCTCTCCCAGCACACGCTGGCCGCGTACCGCCGGGACCTGCGGCGCTACGTCTCCTTCCTGTCCCGCAGGGACGTGGGCGGGCCGGACGCTGTGGAGGAGGCCACCGTCAGGTCCTTCGTGGCCGCGCTCTCGGCGTCCACCCACGGGGCCGACGGCAAGCCCTACCGGGCGACATCGGTGGCGAGGGCGCTCTCGGCGATCCGGTCGTTCCACCGGTTCCTGGTGCGGGAAGGCGTGACCGACCGTGACCCGGCCGCCGGCGTCTCGCAGCCCCGCCTGCCGCGATCCCTGCCGCGGCCGCTCCCCGTCGAGGAGGTCATCCGACTGCTCGAGGCCCCCGACCCCGGAACGCGGACCGGCGTCCGGGACCGGGCGATCCTCGAGCTCCTGTACGGCTCGGGGCTCAGGATCTCGGAGCTGACCGGGTTGGACGTCGACGACGTGGACCTCGAGGACGGGAGCCTGCGGGTCCTCGGGAAGGGCGCGAAGGAACGAGAGGTGCCGCTGGGGTCCTTCGGGCGCGACGCGATCGCCGCGTACCTCACGCGCGGCCGCCCCGCGCTCGCCTCCGCCTCGACGCGCGGCGCCCTGTTCCTGAACGCGCGGGGCGGCCGCCTGTCGCGCCAGAGCTGTGCGCGCGTGCTCGGGCGCTACGTCCGGCTGGCCGGCATCGAGCGGCGCGTCACCCTCCACACGCTCCGGCACTCGTTCGCGACGCATCTCCTCGAAGGCGGCGCCGACGTCCGGGTGGTGCAGGAGCTCCTCGGGCACGCCAGCGTCGCGACGACCCAGATCTATACGCTCGTCACGTCGCAGCACCTGCGGGAGGTCTACGAGACGTCCCATCCACGTGCCCGTCGCCCGGCGGGCGCGTGAGCGTGGGCCCATGATGGATCCGAGCACGCTCTCGTCGCTCCGGCAGGAACTGCTGGGGCAGCGCAACCATCTGCGGGACGAGATCCAGGCGCAGGGCGCGGATCCGGACTCGGACGACGTGACGTTCGTCGACGATGCGGGATTCGCGGATCGCAGCCACAGCACGGAGGAGCGCTCCCGGTTGATCTCCGTGGTCCGGGCCCTCCGTTCGAACCTCCTGGACGTCGAGCGGGCCCTCGCGAAGATGGAGGCCGGCACGTACGGGATCTGCGAGCGGTGCGGCGGTGAGATCTCGACGGAGCGGCTGGAGGCGTTGCCCTGGGCCGTTCTCTGCATCGACCACGCGCAGCGCGCGGATCGATGACAGCCCTCGTCCCGCGCGTCCTCGTCGTGGTGTGCGACTCGTGGGGGGTGGGGGACGCGCCCGATGCAGCCGCCTACGGCGACGAGGGGTCCGACACCCTGGCGAACACCGCCTCGGCGGTCGGAGGCGTGCGCGCGCCCAACCTCGAACGGCTCGGCCTCGGGCTGCTCACGAGGATCGAGGGCGTCGCCCCCACGGCCGGGCCCGGCACCGCGCACGGGCGTGCGACCGAGCGTTCCGCAGGGAAGGACACGACGACCGGCCACTGGGAGATGATGGGGATCCGGGTGGACGAACCCTTCCCGCTGTATCCAGACGGGTTCCCTCCGGAGATCGTCGAGCCGTTCGAGTCGGAGATCGGCAGAGCGATCCTCGGCAACGCCCCGGCGTCGGGCACGGAGATCATCGCCCGCCTCGGGGGGGAGCACCTGCGGACCGGGCGTCCGATCGTGTACACGTCTGGCGATTCCGTGTTCCAGGTGGCGTGCCACGAGTCGGTCGTGGACCTACCGACGCTCTACGAGTGGTGCCGGGTGGCGCGGCGGCTGCTCACCGGCCGCCACAACGTCGGGCGCGTCATCGCGCGTCCGTTCACCGGTGAGCCAGGTGCGTTCGTCCGGAGTCCCGAGCGCCGGGACTTCTCCCTGCCGCCTCCCGGTCCCACCGCCCTGGATCGCCTGCAGGAGGCGGGGGTGGCCGTGTACGGGGTGGGGAAGATCAGAGACATCTTCTCCGGCCAGGGGGTCACCGAAGGGCGCTATTCGGACTCGAACGACCACGGGGTGGACCTCACCCTCGATCTCCTCCGGAGGCCGGGCCCGAGCTTCGTGTTCACGAACCTCGTGGATTTCGACTCGAAGTACGGCCACCGGAACGACCCGGGGGGATATGCGGCCTGCGTGGAGGCCTTCGACAGCCGGCTGCCGGAGCTGGTCGGGGCGCTCGACGGGGGGATCATGCTGATCACCGGCGATCACGGCTGCGACCCGACCACGCCGTCGACCGATCACTCGAGGGAGCGAACCCCGCTCCTCGCCGCGGGCCTCACGGGCGGGCCGTACGAGATCGGCACGCGGGGGTTCTCCGATCTCGGCCAGACGGTGATGGCGCTCCTGGGCGCCGACGGGGCGGACCTCGAAGGGGAAGCGTTCGTCGAGCTGATGGGCGCCGTCCGATGAAGCTGAGGTGGAGGTGGGGGCTCGGCCCGCTCCGGGCCGGGTCGTTCCCAGCGATCGACCCTCCGGCTCCGGTCGAGGGTCGGCTCGGGAGATCGTTCGGGGCGAGCGAGGGCCGCCGTTGACCCCGAGGGACCCTCGCTCCATCGTCGCGGCGAAACGGGACGGGAGGCGCCTGACCGAGGCCGAGGTGCGGTCCTTCGTCGAGGCCTACACGGGGGGAGCGGTGACCGACGCGCTCGCGGCCGCGTTCCTCATGGCCTCCCTCCTGAACGGCCTGGATCCCGAGGAGACCCTCTCCCTGACCCGGGCGATGGTCGACTCGGGCGACACCGTGAGCTTCTCGGACCTCGGTCGGCCGACCGTCGACAAGCACTCGACGGGTGGGGTGGCGGACGGCGTCACCCTCGTGTTCGCCCCTCTCGCGGCGGCCCTCGGGCTGGCGGTCGCCAAGCTGTCGGGCCGGGGTCTGGGCCACACCGGCGGCACGCTGGACAAGCTGGAGTCGATCCCGGGCCTGCGCACCGATCTGTCTCCGCACGAGATCCGATCGCAGGTCGCGGAGGTGGGGTGTGCCGTGGCGGCCCAATCGGCCAACCTCGTCCCCGCCGACGGCGCCCTCTACGCGCTCCGGGACGCGACGGCGACGGTCCCGTCGGTGCCGCTGATCGCGGCCAGCGTCATGTCGAAGAAGCTCGCCGTAGGTACCGATCTGATCCTGCTCGACGTCAAGGCCGGCTCGGGAGCGTTCATGAAGACCGCGGACGAGGCCCGCGAGCTCGCCGGCGCCTGCCTCTCGCTCGCCTCCGGCTGGGGCCGGGAGGCGAGCGCCGCGGTGACCGACATGTCCCAGCCGCTCGGGGACGCCGTCGGCAACGCGCTCGACGTGGCCGAGGCGATCGCCGTCCTCGCCGGGGAGCCGGCCGGCCGCCTGCGCGAGCTGTCCGTGCTGTTCGCCGCCCGGGCGCTGGAGGCGACGCGCGGCGTCGGTCGCGACGACGCCCTCGCGCAGGCGGCCGCGGCGCTCGACGGCGGAGCCGCGATCGACCGGTTCCGGGCCATGGTGCAGGCGCAGGGGGGCGACCCCCGCGTGGTCGACGATCCCGCGGCCGTGCTACCGCATGCCCCCGTGCGGGCGCCGATCCTGTCGGACCGGACGGGGACGCTCGCGGCGGTCCGGGCCGAGGACATCGGTCTGGCGAGCGTCGCGCTGGGGGCGGGACGGGTGCGCAAGGGCGATCCGATCGACCCGGCCGTCGGTATCGTGGTGCGTCCGAAGATCGGCGACCGGGTCGAGGCCGGACAGCCCATCGGGGAGATCCACGCACGGGATCGGGACGCCGCGGACGAGGCGGCTCGGAGGGTCCTCGGCGCGATGGACGTCGCCGATGGCCCGGTCGAGCCTCCGCCCCTGGTGCACGCGTGGATGTGATCGAGTGGGGAACTTCACCTTCCTGGGCCTGAGGCTGGCCCTGTATCTCGTCGCGTCGCTCTTCGTCGGCCTGGCCCTGCGTGAGTACGGTCGCGCCTGGGTCGCGGCGAGGCTCGGCGACCCGACCCCGCGCCTGTGGGGTCGCATCACGACGAGGCCCAAGACGTGGTTCGATCCGTTCGGGAGCGGGTTCGTGCCGGCACTGATCGCGCTGCTGTGGTCCGTGCAGGTGCTGATGATGCCGGCGGCCTACGCGAAGCCGGCGCCGATCGACCCGACCAATTTCCGCCGCCATCCCAGGGACGTGGTGGTCGCCTCGCTGGCGGGACCGCTCACGTCGCTCGCGATGGCAGTCGCCGCCGGGCTGCTGATCCGCACGGGGGCCCTCTCGGGCGAGGTGCTCCTCGCGGTGGCGGTCCTCGCGTACGCCAACGCCTCGCTGTTCGTCTTCCACCTGCTGCCGATCCCCGGGCTCGACGGGGGACGGCTCGTGGCGCTGCTGCTCCCGCCGCACGCCCGCGAGGTGTTCCGCAACGCGGACCGGTACCTCGCGCTGTTCGTCCTCGTGGTGCTGTTCGTGCTCCTCACCGTGCTGCTCACGTTCGTCGTCGTGATCACCGGCGCGGTCTGCGACGCCGCCACCGGACGCGATTGCCTGCTCCTGCTGAGCTTCGCCTGACCCGCGGTGCGCGTCCCGGAGCCGCCTGGGGCGAGGGGTATCATCCCCGTCATCGTGACCTCGACAGCGTCCGAGACGCGCTCGTCGGAGCCCGTCGGCGCCCGGCGCGGCAGGGTGCTCACGGGCTTCCGCCCCACCGGCGACCTGCACGTCGGCCATTGGGCCGGCAACGTCGGTAACGCCGTCCGCCTCCAGGACGAGGGCTACGAGTGCTACTACTTCGTCGCCGACTGGCACATGCTCACGACCCACTACGACCGGACGGACGAGCTGCCGGCGCTCGTCGAAGGGTCGGTCCTGGACCTCCTCGCCGCCGGCATCGACCCTGCGCGCGCCGTCGTCTATCGGCAGTCCGACCTGCCGGAGGTGGCGGAGATGTCGCTCCTGCTCGGCATGATCACCCCGCTCGGCTGGCTGGAGCGGGTGCCGACCTACAAGGAGCGCCTGCGCGACATGTCGGAGCGCGAGGTCGCCAACTTCGGCCTGTTGGGGTATCCGGTCCTGCAGACGGTCGACATCACGATCGTGCGGGGCGAGCTGGTCCCGGTGGGGGAGGACCAGGTCTCCCACCTCGAGATCTCGAGGGAGATCGTCCGCCGGTTCAACCGGCTCTACGGCGAGGTCCTCGTGGAGCCGCAGCCACTGCTGAGTGAGACGCCGCTGATCCTCGGGTCCGACGGCCGGAAGATGTCGAAGTCCTTCGACAACGCGATCGGCCTGGCGGACGATCCGGACACGATCCGGGCGAAGGTCCGCACCTTCATCACGGATCCGCGGAAGGTTCGTCTCGGCGATCCGGGGAGGCCGGAGATCTGTCCGATCTTCGCCCTGCACACCAGGTTCGGCAAAGACATCCTCGACTGGACCGAGGCCAACTGCCGCTCGGGCGAGCTTGGCTGCGTCGACTGCAAGACGAACCTCGCGGACCGCCTGATCGAGGAGCTCCGTCCGTTCCGGGAGCGGCGGGTCGAGCTCGCCGGCGAGCCCGGGCTCGCCGAGAAGGTGCTGGCGGAAGGGCTCGAACGCGTGCGACCGGTCGTCCGGGAGACGCTGGACGCGGTCCGCGACGCGATGGGGTTCCCGACCGCATGAACGGTGACGGCGCCGGCGCGTTCGCCGTCGAGCTCCCCGCGTTCACCGGCCCCTTCCGCCTGCTCGCCGACCTGATCCTCGAACAGAAGGTCGACGTGTGCGACGTGTCCGTGGCCGACGTCACGGACGGGTTCCTCGCCTACGCCAGGGATGCCGATCGCTGGGACCTCGAGGAGGTCACGTGGTTCCTCGCGATGTGCGCGATCCTCCTCGAGCTGAAGGTCGGACGGCTGATGCCGAAGCACGCCGGGGCGGACGACGAGGATCTGCTCGGCGGCTCGCCGGATCTGGCGTACGCCCGTTCGCTCGAGCTCGCCGCGTTCCGGAAGGTGGCGATGGAACTCGCGCGGCGCCTGGAGGAGGAGGCCGGCTACTTCACCCGGGACGTCGGTCCCGGTCCCGAGCTCTCCCACCTCTACCCGGACCCGATGACGCGGGTCGGGGTGGACGACGTCGCCCGCCTGGCGGGGGGGCTCCTGCGCCCCCCGCCGACCCTGGACCTCACCCACGTGACGCCGATCCGGTACACGATGGCCGAGGCGATGTCGGCCGTGGAACGTCGGATCGAGGGGTTCGGTCGGGCGGCGTCCTTCCGTGACCTGGTTTCGGATTGCGACGAACGGATCCAGGTCGTGGTGCGGTTCCTCGCCCTGCTCGAGCTGTACCGGGACGGGCGGGTGGAGCTGCGCCAGGGGGCGACGTTCGGCGAGATCCACGTCGAGTGGCAGGGATGACGCCGATGCCCGAGACCGGCGCGGTCGACACGCGGGCGCTGGAGGCGCTCCTGTTCGTCTCGGACGAGCCCCTCCCCCCCTCGGTGCTGGCCCAGGCCCTCGAGATGGATCGGCGGGCGGTCGACGGGCTCTGCGATCGTCTCGCCGGGGAGCTCGAGGATCGGGGCGCGGGCGTGGTGCTGCGGAACGTGGCGGGCGGCTGGCGACTGTTCACCCATCCGGACACCGCTCCGGAGGTCGAGCGCTTCGTGCTGTCCTCCCGCCAGGCTCGACTCACGAAGGCCGCCCTCGAGTGCCTGGCCATCGTCGCCTACAAGCAACCGGTCACCCGACACCAGGTGGCATCGATCCGGGGCGTGAACTCCGATGGCGTGTTGCGCGCCCTCCAGGACAAGGGCCTGGTGGAGGAAGCGGGTCGGGAGGAGACGCCGGGCCGCCCCGTCCTGTACGCCACGACGCCGGTCTTCCTGGAGCGGCTGGGGTTGCCGTCCCTGGCGGCCTTGCCGTCCCTGGCGCCGCTCCTCGAGGTCGACGACGCGCAGGAGGAGGACGGTCCGCCATCCGAACCGACCGGCGCCGGCGAGTAGGCCGGTGCCGGCCGAGCGGGTGCAGCGGCTCCTGGCACGAGCGGGGTTCGGCTCACGTCGAGCGTGCGAGGAGCTGGTCCTCGAGGGACGGGTGACGGTCAACGGGACCGTCGCGACGATCGGGGACCGCGCCGACCCCGAGAAGGATGAGGTTCGGGTCGACGGCCTGGACGTGAACCTCGATCCCAACGTGAGGTATTACGCGTTCCACAAGCCTCCCGGGGTCGTCACGACGATGCGGGATCCCCAGGGACGCACCGATATCAGGGGGTTCCTGCCGGCCGGTCCTCGCGTGTTCCCGGTGGGGCGGCTCGATCGTGACACCGAGGGCCTCCTGCTGCTCACGAACGACGGGGACCTCGCCAACGCCCTGACGCACCCCCGGTTCGGCGTCGAGAAGGAGTACCTCGCCGAGGTCGATGGTGTGCCCACCGCCCGGCAGGTGGGGCGACTGCGTCGCGGCGTGGACCTCGAGGACGGCCCGGCACGTGCGAAGTCCGCGCGCCTGGCGGGACGATCCGGCCAGCGGGGCGCCGTCCGGGTCGTCATGACCGAAGGCCGGAAGCGCGAGGTCCGTCGGCTGCTCGACGCCGTGGGCCTGCCGGTGACCAGGCTCGTGCGGATCCGGGTGGGGCCGGTCCGGCTCGGTCGCCTCCCGCCCGGCCAGCTCCGGGAGTTGTCGCACGACGAGGTCGTGGGCCTCAGGGGAGCCGCCGGCGGGTAGCCTGAAGGACCTCGGGGCGCCGCTCCGGGGGAGGTGTCCAGTGAGGCTCCGTGCGGCGCGCGGAGCCATCCGCGTGCCATCCGACGACAGCGCAGCGCTGCTCGGCTCCACCGAGCGGCTGCTCTCGGCCATGCTGCGGCGCAACGGGATCGAGGATGAGGATCTCGTGAGCGTGATGTTCACGGCGACGGACGACCTGCGGTCGGCCTTCCCCGCCGAAGCAGCTCGACGGATGGGGCTCGGTCGCGTGCCCCTGATGTGCGCGCGGGAGATCCCCGTCGAGGGCTCGATGGCGTCGGTGATCCGCATCCTCATGCACTTCCATTCCGACCGGACGCTGGACGAGGTCGTGCACGTGTACCTCGACGGCGCCGAGTCGCTCCGAGATGACGCCGAGCCCTGATCCGACGGTGCCCGCGATCGAGCGGGTGACCGTGCTCGGCACCGGCTTCATGGGCACGTCGGTGGCCATGGCGGCGGCGCGGGCCGGAGGCGCCGTGACCGGATGGGACGTCGACCCTGCGACGGCGGCCCGCGCCGCCGCCGCGGCCGGATGCGCCCGAGCCGCGTCCCTCGAGCAGGCCGTCGAGGCGGCCCAGCTCGTCGTCGTCTGCACGCCGATCCCGACGATCGCGCCCCTCGTCGCCACGGCGCTCGCGGCCGCCCCCGCCGCGATCGTCACCGACGTGGGCAGCATCAAGGGCCGGGTGGCGCGGGAGGTCGCCGAGCGGGCCGCCCGCGGAGACCTCCCCAGGTACGTGCCGGGCCACCCGATGGGCGGGAGCGAGCGGTCCGGACCGGAGCACGCCTCGGCCTCCGTCCTCGACGGGATCGTCTGGGTCCTCGCAGGGGGCGGGGCAGCCGCCGGGGACGCGGTCGATGCCGTGGAGGCCTGGGTCGGGCGCCTCGGAGCCACCCCCGTCCGGATGGCTCCCGATCGCCACGATCGGCTGGTGGCCTTCGTCAGTCATCTGCCGCAGGTCGCGTCCACCGCGCTGATGAGCGTCGCCGCGACGGAGGAAGCGGACGAGCCCGAGATCCTCCTCCTCGCGGCGGGGGGCTTCCGCGACCTCACCCGGCTGGCGGCGTCCGACGCCCGCCTCTGGTCGTCGATCCTCCTGGCGAACCGGGATCAGCTCGCGGAGGCGATCGACCTCTACGTGGAGCGTCTGGTGAGCCTCCGCGACGATGTGCTCGGGGGCCGCGCCGAGGCCGTCGAGTCCACGTTCGCGCAGGCGAAGGAGGCCCGGCTCGGCCTCACCGCGAAACCCCAGGTGAAGGCGGGCGTCGCGGTCCTGCAGGTCGAGGTGCCCGACCGGCCGGGCGCGCTCGCGCACCTCACCTCGACGCTGGCGGAGGGCAGCGTGAACATCGAGGACCTCCAGATCGTCCACTCGCCCGAGGGGGGCCGAGGGACCGTCCACCTCACGGTCGCGGCCGGGGCGGCCCCTGCCGCGACGGACGTCCTGGGGGCGGGCGGCTTCGATCCCATCAGGCTGGCGTGAGGACGATGCGCGTTCGGGTGGTGCCCGGCGCCCGGTTCGGAGGGGAGACCGCCGTCCCCGGCGACAAGTCGATCGCGCATCGGTGGCTCCTCCTGGCCGCCACCGCTCGAGGACGGAGCCGGATCGGGGGACTCCCTCGGGCCCTCGACACGGCGTCGACCGCGACCTGCCTGGCGCACCTCGTTCCATCGATCCGACCTGCACTGGAGGCTTGGGCTTCGGGGTCGCCCGCCATCGATGAGCGCAACGGTTCCACGTGGAACCGGGACGACGCAACCCTCGACCACCTTGAGCTTGACGGTGAGGGTCGTCGGTCCCTCGTCGATCCCGGTCACCCCCTCGACTGCGGGAACTCCGCCACGACGATGCGCCTGCTCACGGGCCTGGTGGCATCGGCCTCCTTCAGGACCGTGCTGGACGGGGACCGGAGCCTCTCACGGCGGCCGATGGAGCGGGTCGCCCGTCCGCTCCGGGGGATGGGCGCGGACGTCAGGACGAACGACGGCCGCCCCCCGGTCACCGTCCGGGGATCCGACAGGCTCCACGGCATCCGATTCCAACCCGACCTCCCGAGCGCGCAGGTGAAGGGCGCCGTGCTCTTCGCGGCCCTCGCCGCCGAGGGGGAGACCGCGGTGATCGAACGGATCCCGACACGCGATCACACGGAGCGGGCCCTCGGCGCGCTGGGCGCGCCCATCCGGGTGGCCGTTTCCCCGACCGGCGCCGCTCGCGAGGTCATCGTGGAGGGCCCGTCCCAGCACCCTGGGTTCGAGGGCATCGTGCCGGGCGACGCTTCGTCGGCCGCCTTCCTGATCGGGGCGGCGGCCCTGAGCGGCGGCGGGCTCACGGTCGCGGGTGTGGGGCTCAACCCGTCGCGCCTCCGGTTCCTCGAGGTGACCGGCAGGATGGGGGTGAGGGTCGAGACCGAGGTCGAGGAGGACCGGGTGGGGGAGCCCGTCGGCACGTTGCGGGTCCACCCGCCCGACGGCCTGCGACCCGCGCACGTGGGGCCCGATGAGCTCCCCCTCGTCGTCGACGAGGTCCCGATCCTCGCCGCCATGGCGACCCACGCGGACGGCGAGTCGAGGTTCGAGGGTGGCGCCGAGCTCCGGGTCAAGGAGAGCGACCGCCTCGCGGCGCTCCTCGAGGGGATCCGGGCGCTCGGTGGTACCGCGGCCGTGGAGGGAGACGATCTGATCGTCGTCGGCGGCGACCTGACCGGAGGGACGGCGGATGGGCGGGGCGATCACCGCATCGCGATGGCGCTCGTGGTCGCGGCGCTCGCCGCGAGGGGGCCGTCCGTGATCGACGGCATCGGAGCCGCGGCCGTCTCGTTCCCCGGATTCCTCGGCCGGTTGGCCTCCCTGGGCGCCGACCTGGAGGAGTCGTCGTGACGCCCCCGGTCGTCGCGATCGACGGCGCGGCGGGCAGCGGGAAGAGCACCCTCGCCCGACCGCTCGCCGTGAGACTGCGTCTGCCGTACGTGAACACCGGGTCGATGTATCGGGCCCTCACGTTGGAGGCCCGTCGGCGAGAGGTCGACGTCGAGGATGCGGAGGCCTTGACGGTCCTCGTGGGCACCCTCCACTTCACCGTGAGCCCTGGGGAGCCCCGGGAGCTCTGGATCGACGGCGCACCGCCTCGCCCCGACCTCGAGTCCGCCGACGTCGAGGCCCATGTGAGCACGGTCGCCAAGCACCCCCAGGTCCGGGCGCCGATGCGCGCGGTGCAGCGGAGCCTGGGCGAAGGAGGCGCGGTGATGGAGGGCCGGGACATCGGCTCCGCCGTCTTCCCCGATGCCCCGGTGAAGCTCTACCTGGTCGCCGAGCCGGGGGAGCGCGCCGTCCGACGCGCCGAGCAACGGATCGAGGACGGCGTGGCCGGCGCGCTCCATGAGCGAGACCGGAGAGATGCCCGGGTCAACCCGTTCGTCCCCGCCGAGGACGCCGTGGTGCTCGACACGAGCCAGCTCGATATCGAGGAGACGCTCGAGGCCGCCCTCGCCGTGGTGGCCGAGCGGGCGCCGGAGCTCCTTCCCTGATCATGGCGCCGACCATGGCCGAGAGCGTTCCCCGGATCGCCGTCGTCGGCCGGCAGAACGTCGGGAAGTCGACCCTGGTGAATCGGCTGTTCGGCGGGCGAGCGGCGATCGCTCACCCCGACCCGGGGGTCACCAGGGACCGGGTGGAGCTCGAGGCGACATGGAACGGCCGGCGGTTCGGTCTCGTCGACACCGCCGGGTACCTGCACCGACCCACGGGCGTGGAGGCCCTCGCCGCCGAGCAGGCCCTGCGAGCCATCGACCAGGCGCAGCTCGTCCTCCTGGTCACCGACGTGCGATCCGGGATCACCGAGGACGACGCGCAGCTCGCCCGCCGCTTGAGAGGAGTCACCGTCCCGGTCCTGCTCGTGGTGAACAAGGCCGACTCGGCGGGCGAGGATCCGGACGTCGCGAGCTTCCACGCGCTGGGGCTGGGGGAGCCGCTCGGCGTGTCAGCGCAGCACGGGCGCGGGGTGGGTGAGCTGCTCGACCGGCTGGTCGAGCTCCTGCCCGAGGCACCGGACGTCTCCGATGAGGAGCAGCGAGAGCCCCGGTTCGCCCTGGTCGGCAGGCCGAACGTGGGCAAGTCCAGCGTCTTCAACCTGCTCGTGGGAGAGGAGCGCTCGGTGGTGTACGAAGAGGCGGGCACCACCCGGGACAGCGTCGACGCGCTGGTGCAGTGGCCGGGCGGGGGCCGGATCCGGTTCGTGGACACCGCGGGGATGCGCAGGGCCATCCGCGTCCGCGGGGTGGACTACTACAGCTTCGTTCGAGCGGGCGAGGCGATCGATCGAGCGCACGCGGCGGCGGTGATCTTCGACGCGAACGAAGGCCTGACCGCCGAGGACCAGAAGATCGCGTTCCGCGTGCTCGAGGCGGGGAGGGCGCTGGTGCTCGTGGCGAACAAGTGGGATCTGGTGGAGGAGAAGGATCGCCTGTTCAAGCGGCTGACCGAGGAAGCGAAGATGCTGGCGCGGGCGACCGTGATCCGCACCTCCGCCCTCCACGGCCTCGGGATCGGGCGCGTCCCCACGACCTTGCTCGATCTGCACGATCGGTGGCTCCGGCGCGCTGCCACCTCTCGGGTGAACGAGGTGCTCCAGGCCGCCCAGGGCTCGAGACCGGCCCCCCGACGCTCGGGGACGCTGCACTACGCGGCGCAGGTGGCGGCCGGTCCGCCCTCGTTCGTCGTCTTCGGCGGGGGACGGCCCGATCCCGGGTACCAGCGCTACCTGGAGAACCGGTTCCGGGAGGCGTTCGGGCTGGACGGGATCCCCCTCAGGATGCGGTTCCGTCCCCGGACGCGGAGGCGTGGGCGCTGAGCCCGTCTCGGCTCGATGTCCCGCAGACCCAGCCGCTAGACTTGATGCCGCGGGCCGTGGCGCAGCTTGATGAGCCCGTCTGCCTGGGGGTGGGCTGGGGCAAAATGGTCACCTGCGTATGCAGATGATGGCCGAGCGCTAGGGTAGACGGTGTCGTCAGACGGCGGCGCGAGGAGCGGGCGAGTAGGATTCCTCGGACCTCAAGGAACCCTCATGCGCTAACGTTTCCCGGGAGCCGCGGGCGATCGACAACGGCCCGCCGGTCATCGGACGCGACCGGCAGGTAACCGCGAGTGACTGCCACGTCGGCGTGTGAGCAGCTTCGAGACGATCGAGATTGGGACGCCCTCCAACCAGCAGGTGAGAGGCGAAGGACGACCGCAACCTGTGGAACCTCCGACGATTTGGGCAGGAGGCCCGTTGCGATGCCGCCATACCCATTGAGTGATCGCCTGGCGCGCAATGCCCGCCGGACCGCTGTCCGGCTCGAGGAACGCGACCCCCCTGCAGCGGCGACTCTCCCGGATATCCCGGCCTGGGCATTGGCGGCCGTCCTGGTCGATGGCGACGTCTTCGTGCTGACGATCACGCGGACAGGGGGCGAGCGAGGACCAGTTTGCGGAACGCCTCCTCTGGTTGGTGGCTCGGCCGTGGCCGCTGCCCAGGAGGGCCTACCGGCGGTGATCATCGTTGTTCTCGCCCTTCGGCGTGCGGAGATGCTGACCAAGGAGCGATCGTCCCTCGGCTGCCTGCGGTCGAGACCCTGGGCTCGTCGACGGTCATCCAACATGGACAAGATGGCACCCTCACAGAGGACCATGAAAGTTGAGGGGCTCGTGCTGGGGGAGCGTGTTCCAGGTTGCCGCGCCGGCCTCCTTCCCCGGAGGGACACAAGCTAGCGATCGCGCTCGGGCGCGAGGCGACATTTCACCCTCCATCGGCGATCCGCTGGGAGATCTCGCTCCTGGATGCGGGCTGCGGCGACGATGTCCGCCGCACGCGGAAGGCTCATCATCTCAAGCACAACTAGGTCTTGATTTCTACTTGCACCGAGGAATCCGGTTCCGGGGCCCGAAGCCCCTGACAAATCCCCCCTGGGTGTCCCGGACCCGTCTCGTCATCCAGTGACACGGACACGCCACGCCCGGCCCAGGGCGCCCGAGGGCATCCGCGCACGTCAAGAGAGGGCTGGCGGCGGCCCGGCGACGAGAGCTGCTTCGAGGAACTAGGTCGACTGGCCCATGGCAGAAAGGGAATGGTGATTGCGATCGCATGAGGAAGCGTACCGTCAGCTTGGGAAAGCGACGCGATCTGGGGCAGGACGCTCAGCGGTGGTGGCCTGAGTTGCCTCGGCTCCAACTGTCACAGAACAACCCATCCGACCGATGTACAGGTGGGTGCATTGCTCGCACGAGTAGCAGATCAGAGGTGAGGATGTCGAAGAAGCCGAGGCGAACGGGGCTGGTGGCAATGCTAGCCGTGGTAGCGATCGTCGCGACAGCGGCAATCGTCGCACAAGCTGGTAGTGATCCAGCCCAGCTCGAGTGTTCCGACCGGTACGCAGCGGTCGGAGAGGTCGAGCCAAGCAACGCCTACAAGACGCCGGCCGAGGCAGCCGCTGCCTTCGCAGCGGACATGGAAGCCGACGGCAAGCCGCTTCCTGTCGACGCTGAGCTGGTCGAACTTGCCGGCTCGGGTACGATGCGAATCGCTGCACGTGTCGATGGAAGAACTCAGATCATCCTGGAGCTGGCGCAGTCAGACAGCGGCTGGTCCGTTCAAGGATTCACCGCGTGCTAAGAGTCTCTCGGAAATCGGGCGCTGTCGCAGTCATTCTGATGCTGTCGACGAGCACTGGAAGCTCATACCGCCGCCGACTGGATGACCTAGCGGGATCAGCTGATGCCCGCTTCCCCTGGGATGCAGCATCGGACACTGATTATGGATTCAGTTCCGGGTCTACTTGGCCCAGGGGGTGGAAGAACGCGATACGTGCTGCGCATGGCCACTGGAACGACGCTCGAGGGTCTACTCTTTTCGTCGACTTGACTTCGGAGCGGTTTTTCGATGGCACCGACTGCTCGAACAACTTCCACGGCGAGGAAATCGTTCGGCGCGTGATAGTTCTAGCGCTGATCGGGACTGTGCGGGACGACGACCTTTCTCCATCACCACGACGACCTGCTCATCCAAGCTGAGGTCAGAACCCCCTAACCTCATTCGGGGTCAGCTTGAGGTTGACCGGCTCCGAGAGGCGCAGGCCTTGTCGATGAAGGTGCGGATGATTGCGGTGTCTCGACGCCGGTCTACGAAGTCTTGCCCGTCACACGCCTTGAGAAGGCGGACCAAGCTAGTCCACGGTGAGGACAGCCTGCGGCTTGGGGATGCGGGGAGGATGGGGAACTGACCGACTCCCTCCATGGCCCACGCGAAGACCCGTGTGCCCGGTTCAAGTCCCTACAGCAGTTTCTTCCGCTTGCTGGTTGACGCTGTGGTGGCCCGCCACTTGGTCAAGACGTCCTCCGGGTACGCCCTCGACGGGCTCTCGCGTAATCGCGTGGCCTGCGCCCGGCATGCCCCGCTCGAGCAGGAAGGCCTGGAGCGCTGGCACGCTACTAGGCAGGCCCTGGACCGTCCGGGGTGCTGCGTTCGTTGCCCTGAGTTGTCGCCGGAACGCTGCGACCAGGACGTCCATCGTGGGTACACTCCAAGTAGTACGGGCCGTGGCGCAGCTTGGTGAGCGCGTCTGACTGGGGGTCAGAAGGTCGCCGGTTCGAATCCGGCCGGCCCGACGGATGAGAGGCACCACGGAGACCATGCCGGCGTCCTCGGCGGTCCTCACCGTCCCCAACGTCATCTCGTTCGCGCGCATCGCCTCGATCCCGGCGTTCTGCTGGCTCACGGCGCACGAGCCGACCCGACTGTGGGGGATCCTCCTGTTCGCGGTGGTCGTGTCGACCGACTGGGTGGATGGATACCTGGCCAGGCGGACCGGGCAGGTGAGCGAACTCGGCCGCATCCTCGATCCGGTCGCCGACCGGCTCGCCATCGCGGCCGCGCTGCTGACCTTCGCGATCGTGGGCATCTTCCCGTTCTGGGCCACCGTCCTGGTCCTGCTCCGAGACGTGGCGGTCCTGCTCGGAGGCGCCACCGTGCTGTGGGGCAGGGACCTCCGGATCGACGTCCGGTGGATCGGCAAGATCGCCACGTTCTCGCTGATGGCCGCCATCGCGTGGATCGCCTGGGGGAACGCGGGCGGTCCGCTCGGGGAGGTGTTGCTGGTCGGTGGCTGGCTCGCGTTCGTCGTCGGTATCGTCGAGTACTACATCGCCGCGGGTCTGTACGTGATCGACGTCCGCGATGCCCTCGAGGAACGGGGTGCCCTCGAGGACTGAGACCCCCAAGGAGCTCGAGGAGCGAGCGGAGCGGAACGGTCAGACCGAACGGTGGGGTCCGAACAGCCGAGTCGAACGGAGGACGCGTGGAGTTCCCCCAGGATCTTCGCTATTCGAGAGAACACGAATGGGCTCGTGACGAGGGCGGCCGCGTGCGGGTGGGCATCACCGACTTCGCGCAGGACGCCCTCGGCGACGTCGTCTACGTGGATCTTCCCGAGGTCGGGACCCAGGTGACCGCGGGGCAGGCGTTCGGCGAGGTGGAGTCGACGAAGTCGGTCTCGGACGTCTACGCGCCGGTGTCGGGGACGATCGTCGAGCGGAACGCCGCCCTCGAGCAGAAGCCGGAGCTCGTGAACGAAGAGCCCTACGGCCACGGCTGGCTCGTGTCCATCGAGGCGTCCGATCCCAGCGAGCTCGATCAGCTCCTCGACGACGGCGCGTACCAGCAGCACACCAAGACCGTCTGAGGTCGTCCCCACCAGAGGGGTTCCCTCGACCCTCGACCAATGGTCCAGCGCGGGTCGAGGGTCACGGCTCGCGGGGGTGGAGGGTTGTGCCGAGCGGCGGTTGACCCTCCCGGGGCCCTGCGATAACGTCCACGACGCATCGAGGTCCACGGTTGTGCGAACCCTCGACCGTCGACCGGACCCCTGACGGGAGGGGAACCTGAAGGTGTTCTGTACGCGCTGCGGACATCCCAACCGGGACGATGCTCGTTTCTGCGCGAATTGCGGAGCTGCCCTTCAGGATGAGTCGACCGTCTCCCTCACGCCGATCGAAGGGGAAGATGACGACAACGTCGAGTTCCCGTTCCCGGAGGATGAGCTCGAACCCGGTCAGGCTCTCCTTCTGGTGAAGCGAGGGCCGAACGCGGGGTCGACGTTCCTCCTCGATTCCGACTCGAGCACCGTGGGTCGGAACACGGCGAGCGACGTCTTCCTCGACGACATCACCGTCTCGCGCTCGCACGCGTTCTTCGATCGCCGGGCGGATCGAGCGTGGTTCGTCCGCGACGCCGGCAGCCTCAACGGGACCTACGTGAACGGCGAGCAGGTCGACGAGACCAAGCTGGCGACCGGGGATCAGGTGCAGATCGGGCGATTCAAGCTGACGTTCTTCCAGGCAGGGGAGTGAGGTGCCGATGGCCGGGACGCGCAACTACCAATCGATCGGCGAGGTCCTCGTGTCCGTGAAGACCGAGTTCCCCGACATCACGATCTCGAAGATCCGCTTCCTCGAGGCGGAGGGCCTGATCGAACCGGAACGCACGCCGTCCGGCTATCGGAAGTTCTACGGCCACGACGTCGAGCGCCTGAAGTCGATCCTCCGGATGCAGCGCGACGAGTACTTGCCGCTCAAGGTGATCAAGGAGCGACTCCTCGAGCAGAGCGCCGGCGACGACGCCGACGTCCGTCCCGAGGGAGACGGGGATGGAGGCGACGGTTCGTCGGTCGTCGAGGAGATCGCCGAGGCTCCGACCGGTCTCCAGATGTCCCTGGAGGAGATGTCCACGGCGACCGGCATCGACCGGGACCGGATCAAGGAGCTCGAGGCGTTCGGCATCGTCCGGTCGCACGGGCCGGAGGGGGCGCGCTACTACGACGGCGACGACTTCATCGTCCTGTCGATCGTGAAGGACTTCTTCCGCTACGGCATCGAGGCCAGGCACCTCACGATGTACAAGCACTTCGCCGACCGCGAGTCCTCGTTCTTCGACCAGATCGTCGCCCCGACGTTGCGGCAGAAGAACCCGGACGCTCGCCGGACCGCCGCCCAGACGCTGGCCAACCTCTCGGCCACCTCGCGGAAGTTCAAGCAGGCACTCCTCCGAACCAACCTCCGCGACCACCTCCGCAGCGCGTGAGACGAGGCGCCGCTCGGGGCGCGTTCGCCCTCCTCCCCCTCCTCGTCCTCGCGGGGTCGACGGCCTTCGGGTCGGTCACCCCTCAGGGTGCTCCACCTCCGACCCCCGTGCCGCCGAACGGTTCGCCGTCGCCGTTCATCTCCCGGCTCAACACGCCGGCCGATCCGATCCCCGAGCCCGACGTCGAGGCTCCGGCCATCCTCCTGGCCGATCTGCGCACCGGGCAGGTCCTGGTGCAGGACGGAGCGCACCGAGCCCGTCCGATCGCCAGCCTGACCAAGCTCATGACGGCGTTCCTCGTGCTCGAGTCGGAGGCCGGCCGCCTCGATCGGATCGTCCGGGTCGATCCCGACGCGGTCTTCGAGCGTGACGAGTACGGCGGCGGATCGACGTTGGGGCTCCGCCCGGGCGAGCGGATCTCGGTGCGCGGCCTCCTCGCGGGGCTCCTGCTGGGTTCCGCCAACGATGCGGCGGAGGCGCTCGCGATCGAGGAGTCGGGGACCGTTCCGGCGTTCGTGCGCCGCATGAACGCGAGGGCGAGGGAGCTGGGGATGCGCCAGACGCGATTCGCGTCCCCGCACGGTCTCGACGATCGAGGGCGTTCATCCGCGTCGGACGTCCTGATCCTGGCACGGGCGGCCCTCGACATCGGCGCCTTCCGCGACCTCGTCGGTCGCAGGTTCGTCACGGTTCCCTCCGAGACGCAGCCCGACCGAACGATCCAGAACAGGAACGTCATGCTGTGGCTCTATCCGGGGTCGACCGGGGTGAAGACGGGCTCCACGGCGGGCGCCGGCTTCTGTCTGGTCGCGACGGCGGTCCGGGAGAACCGGGAGCTCGTCGTCGTCATCCTCGGAGGACGGGACGAGGTCTTCTCCGAAGCCGCGGCCCTGTTCAACCATGGCTTCGCGGCCTACGAGCCGCGCACCCTGGTCGAGGACCGGGCCCCGCTCGGGAGCGTGCGGGTGCGGGGCGGTGAGGTCCCCGTGGTGGCCGGGCGGGAGCTGGTGGCGCTCGTTCGCAGGTCCGACCGGGAGACGCCGGAACGGATCGTCGGCACGGCGGCCGGCGCCGCCTACCCCGTCCCCGCCGGCGCCGTGGTGGGGTGGCTCCGCATCGAGGCGTCCGGCGTCACCCTCGGACGAGTGCCGCTGCTCGCGGCCGACGTCGGACCCCCGGCGGCGCCGGCCGGCTCGTGGTGGGGGAGGACCGCCGGAGCCGTCGCGGCGGCGGTCGTCGCGGTGGTCGAGGGGCTGGTCGGGTAGAGCCGTCCGCCCGGCGGCCGCGGGTCGCACGGCGGGCTGCTGCTAGGCTCCCGGCCCGATGACGGAGGTCGCGCGCGTGCTCTACGGGCGCGAGGACATCCGCCGCCGGGTGGAGGAGCTCGGCCGCACGATCGCCGGGGACTACGTGGGGCGGGAGCCCGTCCTGATCTCGGTGCTCAAGGGCGGCACGGTGTTCCTCGCGGACCTGATCCGGCAGATCCGGCTGCCGCTGGAGACCCACCTGATGGCCGTCACCCCCTACGGCGGCGCGGAGGAGTCGATGGGCAAGGTCCGGATCCTCCTCGACGTCGAGGTCGACCTGGCCGGCCGGGACGTCCTGCTCGTCGAGGACATCGTCGACACCGGGCTCACCATCTCCTACCTCCTCTCGATCCTGCGGGCGCGAGCCCCCGCCACCCTCGAGGTCTGCGCGCTGCTCGATCGGTCGGTCCGCCGGATCGTGCCGCTCCGGCCGCGCTACGTGGGGTTCGACTGCCCGGACACGTTCGTCGTCGGCTACGGGCTCGACTTCCAGGAGCGGTACCGGAACGTGGCCGACATCCTGGAGGTCCCCGACACAGCGGCGCTGTCGGCGGATCCCGGCGCCCTGCTGCCTCACCTGGCGGTGGCCGGGTAGGTTGCGCACCGTCGCGCCCCACCCGTACAGTGCCTGCACGCCATGATCGAGATGCAGCTGGAAGGCGTCCGGGTCGAGCTTCCGACCAACCAGCCCATCGTGTTGCTCCGCGAGCGCGAGGGTGAGCGCTACCTCCCCATCTGGATCGGTGCGTCGGAGGCGGCGGCCATCGCGTTGTCGCTGCAGGGGGTGGTCACGCCGAGAC
Source organism: Actinomycetota bacterium (assembly GCA_044865955.1). GTDB lineage: Bacteria > Actinomycetota > UBA4738 > UBA4738 > HRBIN12 > JAJNBA01. The sequence goes on from JBIOTM010000152.1 coordinate 28,384, forward strand.
CGATGACGCACGATCTGATGAAGAACATCCTGGAGGACCTCTCGGTCGCGGTGGAGAAGATCGTGGTGACGGAGCTCCGCGACTCGACCTTCTACGCGACGATCGAGCTCCAGCGCAACGGGGACCGTTACGAGGTGAGCTCCCGGCCGTCGGATGCGATCGCGCTCGCCGTCCGGCTGTCGGTGCCGATCTTCGCCAACGAGGATGTGCTCGACGAAGCGGCGATCCTGATCCCCGGCGAGGAAGAGGAAGAGGTCGAGAAGTTCCGCGAATTCCTCGACAACGTGACGCCGGAGGACTTCAACCCCGAGACGGGGGATCAGCCGTAGAAGAAGACCGTCACCCAGAGGAGGCCGTCGCCGTCGCGGAACGTGCCGACCGCGACGCGGCGGAACCCTCGGTTGAGGATGTTCGCACGATGGAGCGCCGAGTTCATGAAAGCCTGCTCGAGCTCCGCGACCGTGCCTCCGGTGACCCCCACGTTCTCACCCCACGTCGACCACCGGATGCCCTTGAGGTAGTAGGCGGCCGGGTTCGACGTGTGGAACAGGGATCCTTTGTTGGCCATGGCGACGCTGTGCCGGCGGGCCAGCTTCGACATCGCCAGCTGGATGTCCACCGCGCGGACGGCATGGTTCAGCCGGCTGTGGTTGGTGGCGTGATACATCCGAGCGCGGGTCGTGAGGGTCGCCGCCTGCAGCGGCGACGGAGCGAGCGCGCTGAGGCCCGTGGCGAGGGCGACGACGAGGGCGAGCCTCGCGAAGGTGGTACGGATCCGTGTCATCGGGGGGCGTCCGCTCCGTCGGTCCTGTCGGCGGTGACCCCCTCCCATCGGCAGTCGCCCGGCCGAACTTGAGGCGGCCCGAACGGGGGAGGCCGGTATCCCGTTGACAGCGGCGCCGGGTGGACATACGCTTCGGCGACATGGCCGTAATTACGGAGCTGTCATGAGCGAAGAAGGCTACCGGGTCCCCGACGTCTGTCGGATCGTCGGCATCAGCTATCGGCAGCTCGACTACTGGGCCCGGACCGAGCTCGTGATCCCGTCGATCCGCGATGCGCACGGCTCCGGCAGCCAGCGGTTGTACTCGTTCCAGGATCTGGTCTCGCTGCGGGTGATCAAGAAGCTGCTGGATACCGGCGTGTCGCTCCAGCGGGTCCGGAAGGCCGTGGAGCACCTGAAGTCGATGAAGCGGCCTCCCCACGGGGTGACGCTGATGTCGGACGGTCACGGCGTCTACGAGGCGCATTCGCCGGAAGCCGTGATCGACCTCTTGCAGAAGGGGCAGGGCGTGTTCGCGATCGCCCTGGACCAGGTATGGAACGACCTGGAGGGGACCCTCTCGAAACGCAGACGGGTGGCCGCAGGAGGGTCGTGAGCGCGCGCGCCGAGACCCTCGAGTCTCTGCCGAAGAGCGACACCGTCCGTTTCGCCCACGCCTCCGAGCGCCAGTTCGCCCAGCTCCTCGACTTCTACGGCATCCCCTGGGAGTACGAGCCGACCTCCTTCGACATCGAATGGGACCGGGACGGCCACGTCGTCCGCCGGTTCACCCCGGACTTCTATCTGCCGGAGTTCGACCTCTACATCGAGATCACGACGCTCAACCAGAAGCTCGTCACGAGGAAGAACCGCAAGGTGCGGCAGCTCCGGGAGCGGTATCCGGAGATCCACTGCAAGGTCTTCTACCAGCGCGACTACCTCTCGTTGGTGACGAAGTACGGCCTGGAGGACCGCTCCGGCTGACCCCGCGTGACGCCCGTACACTGCCCGGCGTGAGGTTCGCTCCGCACACGGCACCCGAGATCTCGGAGATGCTGGCGACGATCGGGCTCTCCTCGCTGGACGAGCTCTTCGAGCAGATCCCCCGCCACGTCCGCCTCGACGGGCCCTTGCGCCTTCCCCGGGGCGTGTCGGAGATGGAGATCGTCGACGATCTCCGAGCCATGGCGGGACGGAACAAGCACGTCGACGAGCTCGTGTGCTTCGCGGGTGGCGGCGTCTACGACCACTACATCCCCTCGCTGGTGTGGGCCCTCGCCGGGCGGTCGGAGCTGTCGACGGCGTATACCCCGTACCAGCCGGAGCTGTCCCAGGGCGTCCTCCAGACGCTCTTCGAGTTCCAATCGATGATCTGCGAGCTCACCGGGCTCGAGGTATCGAACGCCTCGCTCTACGACGGCGCGACCGCCCTCGTCGAAGCCATCAACATGGCGAGGGGAGGGGAGCGGCGACGGGTCCTGGTGTCCGAGGGGGTCGACCCGCGGCTGGTCGAGACCCTGCGGACGTACGGGCGCGGCGCCGGGTACGAACCCGAGATCTTCGCCGCGGAGGGGGGAGCGGGAGGAGCCCCGGACGTGAAGGACGACGTGGCGGCGCTGGTCGTGCAGCACCCCAACGTCCTGGGGATCCTGGAGCCGGCCGCCACCCTGTTCGAGGCGGCCCACGGAGGTGGCGCGAGGGCGGTGCAGGTCTTCGATCCGCTGTCGCTGGGGGTGCTGGCTCCGCCGGGCGAGCTCGGCGCCGACATCGCGGTGGCCGAGGGCCAGTCACTCGGGAACCACCTCGCGTTCGGAGGGCCGTACCTGGGTCTGATCGCGGCTCGCATGAGCGACGTGCGGAAGATGCCGGGCCGGATCGTGGGGGAGACCGTCGACGTCGAGGGAGCTCCCGGCTACGTGCTCACGCTCCAGGCCCGCGAGCAGCACATCCGCCGGGAGAAGGCCAACTCGAACATCTGCACGAACCAGACGCTCATGGCGATCGCCGCGACGGTCTACCTCGGATGGCTCGGCCCCCAGGGCCTCGCGGAGATCGGACGGCAGTGCGCGGCCAAGGCCGCGTACGCGGCGGGGCGACTCGTCGAGGTGCCGGGGGTCTCCCTCCTGCATCCGGACGCCCCGTTCTTCAAGGAGTTCGCGCTCCGTGTCCCGGCCCCGGCGTCCGCCGTGGTAGAGGCTCTGCTGGACCACGGGTTCCTGGGAGGTGTCGCCCTCCCCGCAGCGGGAGCGGACGTGCTCCTGGTCGCCGTCACCGAGCGGCGGACCCGGGAGGAGATCGACCGGTTCGCCGCCGCGATGAAGGAGGTGCTGGCGTGACCGCCGTCGGAGCGCCGATCCGGCGGCAGGGTCCCTCCGGCGACGGCACGATCCGTGATCGCGCCGTCGCCGGCCGGCGGGCGTGGAGCCTGCCCGACCTGGACGTGCCGGAGGCGCCGATCCCGGCCGACCAGGCTCGGCGCGAGCGGCCGGGGCTGCCGGAGGTGGGCGAGGTCGACCTGGTCCGCCACTACACGCGCCTGTCGCAGGCGAACTATGGCCTCGATACCGGCATGTATCCGCTGGGCTCGTGCACGATGAAGTACAACCCCAAGGTCGCCGAGACGGTGGCCGGGTTGCCGGGCTTCCAGCGGCTCCATCCGCTCCAACCCGACGCCACCGTCCAGGGCGTCCTGGAGGTCCTGTGGCGTCTGGAGCGAGCGCTGTGCGAGATCGCCGGGATGTCGCGTGCCACGCTCCAACCGCCCGCCGGCGCGTGCGGCGAGATGACCGGGCTGCTGCTGATGCGGGCGTACCACGAGGACCGTGGCGGCGGTCGCACCCGCGTGATCATCCCGGACTCCGCCCACGGCACCAACCCCGCGAGCGTCCGACTGGCGGGGTTCGAAGCCGTCCCGGTCCGGTCGGACGCTCGCGGCCTGGTGGACGTCGGCGCGCTCCGCACGCTGGTGGACGACCGGGTCGCCGGCCTGATGCTCACGAACCCGAACACCCTGGGGTTGTTCGAGGAGGAGATCGAGCAGATCGCGGCAGAGATCCACGGCGTCGGCGGGCTCCTCTACTACGACGGGGCGAACCTGAACGCGATCCTCGGACGATGCCGGCCGGGGGACATGGGGTTCGACATCGTCCACATCAACACCCACAAGACGTTCGCCACGCCGCACGGCGGCGGGGGACCGGGGGCCGGGCCCGTCGGGGTGAACGAGGAGCTCGTGCCCTACCTCCCGTCCCCCCGCATCGAGCGCGGTGACGACGGGACGTTCGCCATGGTGCCGGGCGGCGAGCGGTCGATCGGTCGGATGCACGGGTTCCACGGCAACGTGGGGATCCTCGTCCGGGCCTACTCGTACGTGTTCCTCCACGGCGCGGACGGGTTGAAGGCCGTGAGCGAGCTCGCTGCGCTGAACGCGAACTACCTGGCCCATCTGGTGTCGGCGGACTTCCCGCTCGCGCACCCGGACGTCCGGCCGATGCACGAGTTCGTGGCGACGGCCAAGCCGCTCCGGGAGGCCACCGGGCTCCGCGCCATGGACGTCGCGAAGCGCGTGATCGATCTGGGGTTCCACCCGCCGACCGTGTACTTCCCCCTCGTCGTGGACGAAGCGATGATGGTCGAGCCCACCGAGACCGAGTCGAAGGCGACCCTCGAGGCGTACGCCGAGGCCCTCCGGCAGGCCGCGCGGGAGGCTCGGGACCATCCCGAGGCGCTCCGGGAGGCGCCCGTGACGACGCCGGTCCGTCGCCTCGACGAGGCCCGCGCGGCAAGGGCTCTCAAGCTCCACTGGTAGCGCCCGGACCCCCCTACCCGCGACCGGGTACCCCCGGCTAGTCACCTTTGACCAGATCCCTCTCAAGGCATCCCGCCCGGTGCCGATGTTCGGGGGGCAGGGGCGGCCGAGGGAGCCGCCCGTCGGCAAGGAGGCGGAACGATGAGTCGAGGTCTGGTCAAGGCCACGAAGGTCTTGGGACTCACCCTCGCCCTCTCCGTGATGCTGGGGGCGCTGGCGCCCACCGCCCGCGCAGCCTGGACACCCCGACGCGACATGCTGTCGTGGATGAACTCCGCGAGGAGCAACCATGGGGCGATCAGCCTGTGGTCGGGATGGCGGCTGCGGACGATGGCGGACCTTCACAGCCAGCAGATGGCGGGGGCCGGCAGGATCTTCCACACCGCATCGTTGGGCTCGAGGCTCACCTTCGTGTCCTGGAGCGTGGCGGGGGAGAACGTCGGCGCCGGAGGCACGATGCGCGCGCTGTTCGACGCGTTCATGCGAAGCGATGCTCACCGCGCCAACATCCTGGGGCGCGGGTACCGCCGCGTCGGGATCGGCGTCTTCCCGAAGGATGGGTTCCTCTGGGTGACGATGATCTTCGTCGGGTAGCGGTCTGGCCCGGCGAACAGGGAAGGGGCGGGGTCCCGGAGGACCCCGCCCCTTCGTGCTCCTCCTCCGCTAGGCGGCTTCGCGCTGCGGACGCCGCCTCCGGGTCGCCGCGACCACGGTCACGCCGATCCCGAACAGGGCCAGGGAGATCAGGCCCAGCCGTCCCGCGTCCGATCCCGTGAAGGGGGTCGTCGGGGGCTTCGGCTTCGGCGGGTTCGCACCCGCGATCGGGGTCACGATGGCGTTGTCGTTGGCGCGCACCGAATGACCCAGGATGTCCCGGCCCTCGACCGTCCCCACGTTGATCACCGGCTGGTCGCCCACCACGAAGTCCTTGGTCAGCGTGGCCGAGAAGCCCGGCTCGAGGACGTCGATGTCCCCGATGTGGCCCAGGATGTCGTCGTCGACGCTGATGTCGAACAGCGTGGTGTCGCCGGTGTTCGTGACCACGTAGGTGTAGGTCACCGTGTCGCCGATGTCCACGATCTCGTCGGACACCGTCTTCACGATGGCGATCGCCGGGTGGATGATGTCCACCACGTGGTCGTCGGTGTCGGTGACCTCCTGGCCGCCTTCGCCCTCGTGCGTGTCACCGCGGATCGTGCCCGTGTTCGGGAGCGGATCCGGGTCATCGTTGGTCACCAGGTGCGTGCACGTGTACTGCCACACCTCGCTGACCGCGAGCACCGCGTCCCCGTCGCCGTCGTCCACGAGCGCGACCGTCCCGTCGTCGCAGATCGGGTCGGTCAGCTCCACGTCGAACAGATCCACCTCGCCGGTGTTCGTGACCTCGAACAGGTAGGTGATCGTGTCGCCGCGGTGGACCATCGCCGGCCCGTCCTTGACGATCTGGATGTCGGGCTGCAGGACCGTGGTCGAACAGGAGGCCGAATCGGTGGCCTCGGTCTGCGAGTCCGCTCCGAAGCCGGTGGCGGTGACCGTGTTCTCCACCGACAGCTGCTCGGCACCCGGCGTGAACGCGTAGGTGGCCGTGGCCGTCGCCCCGACCGGGAACGGGACCGAGAAGTCGACGTCGAACTCGTCGGTGATGTCGCCCGCCAGCGAGTCGTTCACCGTCACGTCGACCAGCGGCTCGTTGCCGGTGTTGGTGACCGTCACCGTGTACTCGATGTCCTCACCGAACGGCACCGACTCCGGGCAGGACTTCTCCACGTCGATCCCCGGTGCGTGGGTGATGTCGGTCTGGCAGGACGCCTCGTCCGAGGCCTCGGCCTTGGAGTCCTCACCGGTGCCCGTCGCCGTCACGGTGTTCGTGAGCGGGTCCGGGTCGCCCTCCTTGGGCGAGTACGTGACGACCGCCGTGGCGAACCCGTCCACCGGGAACGGGACCGAGAAGTCGACGTCGAACTCGCCCGTGATGTCGCCCAGCAGGGTGTCGTCCACGGTGACGTCGACCAGCGGCTCGTTGCCGGTGTTCTCGACGGTGATCGTGTACTCGATGTCCTCACCGAACGGCACCGACTCCGGGCAGGACTTCTCCACGTCGATCCCCGGTGCGTGGGTGATATCGGTTTGGCACGAATCGGTGTCGGTCACCGCCTCGTCCGAGATCGAGCCGTTCGCCGTCACCGTGGCGCTGTTGGGCAGCGGGTCGGGCTCGGTCCCGTCGGCGTCGTAGACGAACTGCGCCGAATCAGATGCGCCGGGAGCCAGCGTGTCCACGAAGAGGTTCGAGATGTCGACCGCGGCGTTCCCGTTCACGGTGTCGGTGACCTCGATGCCCTCGAGCGCCTCGTCGCCCACGTTCTCGATCGTGATCTCGTAGGTGATGTCGTCACCGACCGCCGAGGTCTCCGGGCAGGTCTTCGTGATGCTGATCTCCGGGTGCAGGATGTCCGTCTCGCAGGAGGCGGACCCGGTGAGCGTCGCGTGCGAGACGGCCCCCTGCGCCGTCACCGTCACCGAGTTCGGCAGCGGGTCGGGATCGTTCGCCAGCACCGTGTACTCGAAGTCCCGAGTCACCGTGGCGCCCGCCGCGACCGAGGCTGGGAACAGGCCCGTGATGTTCACCCCGGTGTGCCCGTTCACGGTGTCCACGACGCTGGTGATGTTGAGCGTCTCGTTCCCCGTGTTCTCGATCGAGATGGAGTAGGTGATCGTGTCACCCACCAGCGCGGAGTCCGGGCACGTCTTGTTGACGTCCATCCCCGGCTGCGCGACGTCCTCGACCTTCTTCATCGGCACCGTCTCCTGGCCGACGTTCACCGTGTCGGGGTTCGGACTGACGATCCGGGCCGCGTCGATAGCGGTCAGGATGTTGCCCGTCGGGCTCGCGCCCACGAGGCACCCCAGGTGGACCACCACCCGGACGATGATCGTCTCGCCCGGATCCACGCCCGTGATCGTCACGGTGCCCTGGACCTCGTCGTAGCCCTGGGTGTCCAGGTGCTCGTTCGAGAGCGAGGCCGCCTCGTTGCCGTTCGAGTCCATCCCGCTGTCGCCGGTGTTGATGCCGACGCTGACGATGTCGTCGAACCCCAGCCCCGGCTGGCCGGTCGTCTCCGCGCCGAAGGAGTAGTCCAGCGCGACGCTGCCGCTGCCGCCGGCGTCCTCGGCCACGACGACCTGCGTGAAGAACACGACGAGGTCGCCGCACTTGAAGTCGCCGCCCTCCAGGGACTCGACGACACCCGTGGTCTTGCTGATCACGCGGCCGTCGTACTCGCCGCCCACTCCGGTCTGGTGGTTGTACGTGAAGGGACCCGCCGCCACGTAGTCGAGCTCGATGTCACCTCCGTCCAGACCGCTCGGCTGGGGAGCCAACGCCCCCCCGCCGCCGGCGCGTGCCACGTTCAGCTTCGTGCCCATGCTGCCCGTCGACTCGACGGACGTGGTCCGCGTCGTCGACCTGGTGGTCGGCGCCTCCGCCGCCTCCTCGGCGGGCGCCTCCTCCTCGGCGGGCGCCGCCTCCTCGGCGGGAGCCTCGTCCACGGGCGCCTCCTCCGCGGTCGGCGCCGTCTCCTCCGCCGGAGCCGTCCCCTCTGCGGGTGCCTCCGTCGACGTGTCTGCGGCCGCCTCCGTCGCGGCGTCGTCCGTCGTCGCGTCTGCCGTCGCCCCCCCGTCATCGGCGACGACGGCGTCCGTCGCGGTGGCGTCGTCCGCCAGCGCGATCAGCGAGCTGCCCTGTCCGAGCGCGAACGCGAACAGGAGCAGGAAGGAAACGAACACGGCGAGACCGCGACGGTTGCCGCGTCTACGCCGGAAGTTCGTCCTCGTACCCATCCCCCACCTCCCCAACTGGTGATGCTCCGACTACCTGGCCGATGGACCGGGCCCACGCCCTACGGCGAACACCGTGGTCCGATGCACGCGACGGTATCTCCCTCCTCCGGGGGACAGCATCGGGCGAACGGCCTGACAATCCTCCGGACGGACGGTGTAGTCCGTTCGGAGGAGTCAGATTGTGGAGGAAGCGGCCGGATCGCGCAAGACAGAAACGCAGTAACCCATATGAGGGAACGGGGCCCCGGATCGGGGCCCCGTTCGTGCTCAGGAGGGCCGGTCGGCGGCCTCCCGGCGGCGGCGGGTGGCCGCGATCACGATCGCGCCCAGGCCGGCGAGGACGGCGGCGAGGGCCCCCAGGGCCCCGCTGTCGGATCCGGTGAACGGTGTGCCGCCGGTGCCGTTCCCGTCCCCACCGCCGCCCGCCGAGACGACGGTCACGGTGGCGTCGTCGCTCGCGGTGACGGTCAGACCGAGGACGTCGGAGCCCGAGGCGGTCCCCAGGTTGGTGATGGGGGAGGACCCCAGGGTGATCCCGTGGGTGAGCTCCACGGTCGTGCCGGGTGCGAGGCTCGCGATGTCCCCGATGTGGCCCTCCACGTCGTCGTCCACCGAGATGTCGTGGAGCGACGTGTCCCCGGTGTTCGTGACCGCATAGGTGTACACGATCGCGGTACCTGCCGGTCCCGAGGTGGGGGAGGCGGTCTTCTCGATGGCGATGTCGGGATGGATCACGTTCACGTCGTGGGCGTCCGAGTCCGAGACCGTGCCGCCCTCGTGCGAGCCGCTCACGGAGGCCACGTTGTGCACGGGGTCACCGTCGGCGACGGTCACGACGTGCCGGCACTCGTACGTCCAGGCCTCGCCGACGGACAGGGTCGCGTCCCCGTCCCCGTCGTCGACCAGCGCCGGCGCGTCGTCGCACTTGGTGTCGGTCAGGTGGATGTCCGTGAGATCGATCCCGCCGGGGTTGCTCACCACGAACACGTACCCGACCGTGTCGCCCACGTGCGCGAGCGTCGGGCCGCCCTTGACGACGCTGATCTCGGCCACGCACGCGATCTCGTCGGAGGCCTCGGCGCGGTTGTCCGCTCCGACGTTCGCCGCGGGCTCGTTGGCGGCCTCGACGTCGACCACGTTGGTGATGGGACCGCAGACGTCGCCGTTCACCTCGACAGAGATCGTCACCGTCGCCGACTCGCCCGGACCGAGCGACGCCGGCCCGCAGTCGACCGTCGTCACGGGGAGGCCCGGCAGGACCACCGAGCTCGCGACGGTGCAGAAGGCGCCCTGGAACGAGGGCAGGGGCGCGATCAGGACGTCGAGCCCCGCCGGGAGCTCGTCGTGCACCTCGACCCCGGTGGCCGTCTCGCCGCCGACGTTGGTCACGGTGATCGTGTAGGCGAACCGGTCGCCGTCCGCGAGGACGCCATCGGCGCTCGACCCCTTCGTGACGGTCACATCGGGTGGCGTCGGCTCCGCGCACTCGACGTCGTTGGTCACCTCGTTCGAGGTGTCGTTCTCCGTCGCGCCACCCGTCTCGTTGGTCGCGGAGACCACGGCGTGGTTCGAGACCGTCCCGCAGGTCTCCTCGTCGACGATCACCGTCACGTCGACATCGACGTGGGCACCGGGGCCGATGTCACCGAGCGCGCACGTGACCGTGCCGGCCGACTCCGTGCAGCCCGCGTCGGCGGCATCGAACGTGACGCCGGCAGGAAGGGTGTCGCTGACCTCAACCCCGGTGGCCGTCCCCTCGCCCTGGTTCGTGACGGTCAGCGTGTACGTGATGGCGTCGCCGTGGTCCACGGACCCGGCCGGGTCGTTCGACTTGGCGACGACCACGTCGGGCTGGGTGGGCACGTCGTTCCAGCAGAACGCGACGTGGCTGACGTTGTAGAACCCCCCGTCGGACTTCTGCGGCGTGTGGAGGTCCTGGTCGCCCGTGTCTCCGGCGGGATAGGTGAAGAGGTCGCCGCCGCTGGGGCCCCCCTTCACGTACACGCCGTGGATCGGGAGGGTCGAGGACCAGTCGACGAACCCGGTCGGGCTGTTGTAACCGGTCACGGTGACGGTGAGGTCACCGCTGGAGACCTGACCGTTCCCCGCGATCTTGATGCCGTGGTCGAACCCGAGCTCCCCGCAGTCGTCGCTGGAGGACCGGGTGTCGACGATCACCGGCTGCACGCCGTCCGCGGACGGGGGTCCGGGTGTGTCGGCCCCCGCGGCGGCGACCGCCACCGGGGTGCCGGCCAGCCCGACGGCGATCCCCGCCACGAGCAGGGCGCCGAAGATCGCGGTCCGTCGCCGGTACCCGGCGCGGTGGTTGCCTCTGGTCATGTTCCCTCCTGGTCCCGTTCGGCTCGGTCGCGTTCGGCCGGATGGTGGTCCACCGGTCGCCCCACCCTACGTGGCTCGGGGGAGGGGAGACATCGGTCCGATGGACGAGGTCTTCCGCCGGCGATCCGGGCCGAAGGTCGGGGCGCGAAGCTTCGCACCCCGTTCGACCCGGCGCTAGGTGGCCTGCTGGGGAGGCGCTGTTGGCTCCGCTCATCCCGGGTGGGGTGGGCCGCTCCCGGCGTAGGTGACATAATGCACGTTATGGGGGATGAGGGGCCCGAGGCAGCGCCACTGCCCGCTACGCCTGCCGGTACGGCCGACCCGTGAGCCTCCGGCGAACCCCCCACAGCGTGACCAGCCAGAGGGCCTCGACGACGATCCGCCGGGAGATCTTGGAGTGGCCGTGCTCGCGCTCGCGGAACGTGATCGGGACCTCGTGCAGGGACCAGCCGTGGAGCCAGGCGCGCATCACGAGCTCGATCTGGAACCCGTAGCCGTCGGCGTGGAACGGCCGGGAGACGAGGTCGGCGAGCAGCTCCCGGCGGTAGACGCGGTACCCGCTCGTGGCATCGTGCAACGGGATCCCGAGCATGAGGCGGGCGTACGTGTTGCCGCCCCTGGAGAGCGCCACGCGCACCTGGCTCCAGTTCGTGACCGAGCCGCCGGGGACGTAGCGGCTCCCCACGACGAGGTGGTGCCGCTGCCGTGCGGCCTCCAGGAGGCTCCCGAGCTGCGTCGGGTCGTGGGACAGGTCCGCGTCCATCTCCACGATCAGGTCGTACCCCCCCTCGAGGCCGCGCCGGAAGCCCTCCAGGTACGCGCTCGCCAGTCCGGACTTCGCCGGCCGCTCGAGGAGCGACAGGCGCGGCTCCCCCGCCATCAACCCCCGGACGACGCCGGCCGTGCCGTCCGGCGACCCGTCGTCCACCACCAGGACGTGGGCGCCGGGATGCGACAGGACCCCGGCGATGACGTCGCCGATCGTGGGCGCCTCGTCGTACGTCGGGACGATCACCAGCGTTCGGATCCCGGGGCCCAGCGGCGCCGGATCCGGGCGCCGCTCGGCCCTGTCCCTCGGCACGGCCGCCAGCCCGACGACGAAGGCGAGCGAGAGCCAGGGGAGCCAATCGCCGAACCGGACGTAGGGGGTCCGAGCCGATGAGGCTCGGATCGTCCGACGGATGATCGCCGGCTCGAACAGCCCGGTCTCCCGGAACGTGCGTCCGCTGGCATCGATGAAGGCGCTGATCCCCGACACCGCCGCGTGCACGACCCACCGGCCGTCCTCGATCGCCCGCATCCTCGACATCTGGAGGTGCTGCGCCGACGCCGCGGTGTCCTCGTACGAGGCGTTGTTGGTGAGCACGACGAGGAACCGGGCCCCCTCCCGGACGAGGCGCCGGTCGAGCTCGGCGAAGCTGTTCTCGAAGCAGATCGGGGTGCCGAAGGCGGGAAGGCCCGGTGCGCGCAGCGTGTGCAGCCGCTCCCCCGGCTCCAGCTCGTAGGCGATCTGCCGGAGGGCCGAGATCCACCCGACCACCGGTTTCCACGGGATGTACTCGCCGTAGGGCACGAGATGCGTCTTGCGGTAGACGTCCGTCACCGCTCCCCCGCCGTCGAACACGACCGCCTGGTTGTAGAGCGGCCCGTCCGCCCCCGGCGACCGGATGTCGCGCGAGGTCGACCCGCCGAGCACCGGCACGCCGACGTCCGCGATGGTCGTCCTCACCTCGTCGAGGATCGAGAGCGAGGCCGGGTCCAACGCGCTCTCCCCCCAGACGGCCAGGTCGGGCGGGTCGCGTTTCAACCTCCGGTGGAGGTCGAGGTTGAGTCTCGTGACGGCGACGTCGCCTTCCGCCCTCGTGGGCAGCCGCTCCCCCAGTCGGAAGTCGACCTGGATCGCGGCGACGTCGAGCGGCCGGCCGTGGGGCGATGCGAAGGGGATCAGGATGGGGGCGATCGCGGCGGCCGCCGCGAGCCCGATCGAGGCCAGGCGCCGTCCGGGAGGCCTGTCGCCGGCCGCGGCCTCGGCGAGCAGGGCCGCCGCGAAGGCCACGACGAAGGTGACGCCCCACACCCCCGCGACGACCGCCACCCGGACCGTGACCCGGTTGGGGACCTGGGAGACCCCGAGCGAGCCCCAGGTGAAGCCGCCGAGCGGCCAGAGCCCTCGGAGTCGATCGATCGCGGTCCACAGGGCCGCGGCGCCCAGCGCCGAGACGACCGGACGCCCGGGGCGGCGAACCACCGGGACCAGCCCCCCGAACAGGGCCGTCGACAGCGCGGCCAGCAGGGTCAACGCGCTCCACGCGAGGGTGCCGAAGAGGAGGATCCACGACAGCGTGAGCCCGAACCCCGCGATCCCGTAGACGAGGCCGAGGACGGAGCCCCGCGCCGGCCGGGCTCCGCGGAGCGCCACGAGCAGCAACGCCGGTGCGACGAATGCGAGCGGCCAGGCCCCCACCGGGGGGAACGCGAGGGACGAGAGCACCCCCCCGAGGACCGACAGAGCGAGCGACGCGAAGAGAGGGAGCCCGGACCTCAGGCGCAGTCGCGGCAGAACATCCGCCGTTTGTCCGCGAGCTGGCTCCGGTGCTTCACCAGGAAGCAGTTCTTGCATACGAACTCGCTCGACTGCATCGGCACGACGCGGGCGTCCAGCGGCTCGAGCCGTTCGTCGCGCGCGGTGGCGACCGGCGCCACCGGCTCCTCGTCGTCGGTGTCGTCCTCCGCGTCCTGAGCTTCTTGCTTCTCCAGGACCTCGTGGATCGATCCGACGTCGGCGCCCGCGGGGTCGGCCGTGGCGGAGGCGGCGTCCTCCAGGTCCTCCTCCGTCGGCTCGAGGTCGTCGAGGTCCTCCTCGACCTCGTCGTCCCCGTCCTCGCGCTCGTCCCTGCGCTCCACCACCGCCGTGCTCCTCCGGGTCGGCTCCCTCGATCCGGCCGCGGATCGTAGCAGGGGGCCCACCCGCCTGCCATGGGTACGGAGGATGTTCCCCGAGGGGGAAGGGAGGAAACGCGAGAGCCCGAGAGACCTTTGGGGCCGCGACGCCGGGGCGTCGCGTTCTCTACTCAGCCTCTCGGGCTCCGCTTGCGTCCCCGCCGGGGCGGTGACGCAAGTGGGGACGTTACCGAGACCGCCGCGGAGGGGTCAACCCGAACCGGGAGAAACAGTGACAAGAAGGCTGGCCGGACGTCTCAGGCCCGGAAGACCTCGCGTCCCAGGGAGACCGTCAGGACGGGACGGAGCCCCTCGGGAGACGCCACCTCGATCGGGTCGCCGTCGTAGGCGGCGAAGTCCGCGTGACGGCCCGGCTCGAGGGCGCCCTTCTTCCCATCCTGGTGCCCGAGACGGGCGCTCCCCACCCGGTGGAGCTTCAGCGCCTCCAGACGCGTCAGCCGCTGGGCCGGCTCGTGATGCTCCTCGAGGGACGCGATCGCGAGCATCGGATCGAGGGGGGTGACCGGCGAGTCGGAGCCGATGCCGACCTCGATCCCGCGATCGACCATCGTCCGGATCGGGTGCGCCGCCATCGCGCGCGCGGGCCCCAGCCGCTCCTCGTACAGCCCTCCACCCTGACCCCACAGCCGGTCGAAGGCCGGCTGGATCGACACTGCGAGCCCGAGCATCGCGGCCCGTTCCACCTGGTCCGCCGACGGGAGCACGAAGTGCTCGATCCGGTGGCGACGCGCCCGGAAGTGCCGCCGCTCCCTGGAATCGAGCGCGAGGTAGACCCGTTCCCACGTGGCGAGGACCTGCTCGATCGCCCGGTCGCCGATCGCGTGGACCCCGACCTGGAGGCCGGCGTTGTGACCCGCATGGAAGAACTCGGCGAGCTCGTCGTCCTCGTAGCAGAGCTCCCCTCGGTCCACCTCGTCCTCGTAGGGGTGCTCCAGCGCGGCGGTGCGCGCGCCGACCGAACCGTCGATCGGCAGGTCGCCCCCGACGGACGGGAACCCACGCTCGATCGATGCCAGGAGCGAGGTCGTGGCGGGGATCGGCGACACGTCGACGGGAAGCTGGTCGCGATGGCCGAGCAGGACGTCGAGATCCCGGAGATCCATCGACATCTCGTGCACGGAGGTGACGCCGCGCGATGCCGCCAGGCCGGCCGCCTGCAGCTGGAGCTCCTCGATGCGGTGGTGTTCGTAGGACGCCTCGACCCATGCGGCGAGGCGCCGGTTCGCGTCCCGGGTGAGCCGTCCGGTGGGCCGGTCGTCCTCCCCCCGCTCCACGCCGTCCACGTCGGTCGTGTCGATCGCGGCCAGGACCGCCGCGTTCACGACGGAGATGTGGCCGTCGGTCCGGGTGAGGACGACCGGGGCCTCGGTGATGCCGTCGAGCTCCGCCCCCGTGGGCAGCTCCCGGCGATCCCAGCCCGATTCGTCGAAGCCCTCGAGGTGGACGAGCGACGGAACCGTGCCGGCGCGTTCCCGGACGATGCCCAGGAGCTCCTCCTTCGACCGGGCGGCACGGACGTCCTCGTTCGCCAGGGATCGGCCGGTGGCGGTGAGGTGGACGTGGCTGTCGACGAACCCGGGCACGATCGTGGTGCCGGGGAGCTCGATCGTGAGATCGCTGTCTGGGGGGTCGCCGGTCCCGACGCGCTCGACGTGCCGGCCGTCGACGAGGATCCACTCCCCCATCGTGGGATGGGAGAGGGTGACGATGCGCGAGGCACGGTACAAGGTCCTCACGGCGCCGCGATCATAGAGGAGTCCGCCCCGCCGAGCGTGACGCGCGCCTCCTCTCGGTCATCCAGGAGACGGGTCTTCCGGTCGTGGAGCTCCAGGCCGAGTCCCTCCGCCGCCCGGTGGAGCTCGCCGAGCGCCCGTCGTACGTCGCGGTCGGCGCCCCAGAGGACGACGTCGTCGACCCACCGGAGGTGCCGCACGCCTCCCGCACGGAGCGACCGGTCCAGCGCCGCGAGGATCCCGTTCGCGAGCACCGCGGAGGCCTCGGGTCCGACGGGGAGGCCGCGCACGCCGTCCACCGCGAACCGACGCAGGAGCGCGACGGCGTGCGCGGCCTCCGGGCCGAGGACCGCGACGATCGTCCCGGTCGAGATCGAGCCGTAGCAGTCGCGGACATCGACCACCGCGAAGACCGTCCCGCGCCGCGCCTCGCGCACGGCCCGGCGGAGCGTCCGCCGCCACGCGGCGCGGGACGGCCCCCAGGGCGCGAGCCGCCAGCCGTCGGGTGCGGCCCTGGCTCGGTTGGCCAGGACGGCTGGGCCGAGCCCGCGCTCGATCCGCGGGACGAGCGGGCCCACCGCCGCCCGGTAGGCGGCCTCGTCGGCGGGATCCAGCCTGACGAGCCAGCGCATGCCGCCCCCCGGCCTGGGGACCGGCTCGAGCCGCAGCGCCTCGGTCTCGCGCCGGCCGGGCGGCCGGCCGCGGCGACGGTCCAGACGACGGAACCTCCTCCGGGGGATCCGGCCACGGTCGGCCACGGTCGGCCACGGTCGGCCACGGTCGGAAGGAGGAGGCCATTCCGACGGTACCGGTTCACCGGCATCGGCCGCAATCCGCCGTCGCGGGGATTCCCCCGTCCCCCGCCGCCTGTGGGACGATGCGTGCGTGGTGGACGAGCGCGACCTGGACATCATCGCGGCCCTGCAGGAGGACGCCCGGGCGACGTACGCCGACGTCGGCGGGAAGGTCGGGCTGTCGGCGTCCGCGGTCCACGATCGGGTGCGCAAGCTCGAGCGGAGCGGGGTGATCCGCGGCTACCGCGCCGTCGTGGACCCGGAGGCGATCGGGCTGTTCGTCACGGCGCTGATCGCAGCCACCCCCCTCGATCCCCAGCAGCCCGACGACCTCCCCGAACGGGTGCGGGAGTTCCCGGAGGTCCAGGACTGCTACTCGGTGGCCGGCGAGGCCAACTACGTGCTGAAGGTGCGCACCAGGACGACCGGGGAGCTGGAGGAGCTGATCCGGCGCCTCCGCGAGAAGGCCGGCGTGGCAACCAACACCACGATCGCGCTGTCGATCCCGTTCGAGGATCGGCCCCTCCACACCTAAGGCTCGAGGCTCCCTTCTCCGCGGTCGAGGCCTCATAATGGTCGTATACCTGTCCAGAGCGACGGACGAGAGGTCTCCCATGCCCAACGACCCGGCACCTCAGCGCAAGCCTCGTTTCGAGTTCACCAGCCGGCCGAAGGAATCCGAGCGCGAGTACCGGACGCCCGTCCATCCCTGGGACCGGGTCCGCCTGCTGCTCTTCCTGCTCGGGGCGTTCTTCGTGCTCGTGCTCGCGGACGTCTCGGCCAACGGCGTCTCGTTCCGGAGCGCCCTCCAGGACCAGATGGGCAAGCGGTGGTGGCTGCTGGCCCTCGCCCTGCTCGAGGTCATCCGCCAGCTCCACTACTACCTGCAGGAGCAGTCGAAGGGCTACTACCGGTTCTGGCGCAGGACGCTCGAGCGCGAGGAGGCCGCGCTCGGCCGGATCAACCCGCACGTCCGGTACCGCCTCGGCCGCCTCGGCCGGCTCCTGTTCATCGGCTGGATCCTCGGCGCGATCATCGCCTCGTTCATCAGCCAGCCCGGCGATCAGGTGAACGCGCTCGAGGCGTGGTTCCGGCTCCCGGGCATCATCAAGCAGTCGCTCGGCCAGATCGTCTACTTCGCCTTCCTGATCTCGTTCGGGATCATGCAGTTCGTCGCGATCTTCTGGTTCATGTCGCGCGGCGGGGTCGAGGTGTACATGCCCGACGACATGGACACGCGTTTCTCCGACGTGAAGGGCCAGGACTCCGTCCTCGAGCGCGTGAAGGAGAACATCATCTTCCTGGAGGACCCCGAGGCGATCGAACGCCGGGGCGGCTACGTGCCCGGCGGCATCCTGTTGTGGGGACCGCCCGGGACGGGCAAGACCCTCATGGCGCAAGCCGTGGCGGGCGAGACCGCCAAGCCGTTCGTCTTCGTGGAGCCCGGCGCGTTCATCAACATGTTCATGGGCGTGGGGATCCTGAAGGTCAAGGCGCTGTATCGGAAGCTGAGGAAGCTCGCCACGCGCTACGGCGGCGTCATCGTCTTCATCGACGAGGCCGACTCGCTGGGCAACCGAGGGAACGTCGGTCCCCAGGGCGGCTGGGCGACGAACCCGGCGGTCACACCGTGGACGAACGCCCTCACCTGCAACGGGATGGCGTACACGTCGGAGGCCGGCCGCAACACGATCTTCAACGCCGCGCCCCTCGGGGGCGGCCAGACCGAGCGGATCTTCATGGGCGGCATGATGGGAGGCGGAGGGATGGGGACGCTCCAGGCCCTCCTGTCCGAGATGGACGGGCTGAAGAAGCCCCGCGGGCTCACGAACCGGCTCCGTCGGCTCCTCGGGATGAGGCCGAAGCTCCCGCCGCGGTACCGGATCCTCCACATCTTCGCGACGAACCAGCCGCACGTCCTGGACGAGGCGATGCTCCGGCCCGGGCGGATCGACCGGAAGTTCAAGGTCGGGTACCCGCAGCTCGAAGGCCGCGTCGCCACGTACCGGTACTACTTCGACAAGGTGAAGCACGGGCTCTCCGACGAGGAGATCACGAAGCTCGCGACGATCACGCCGTACGCGGGCGGCGCCGACATGAAGGACATCGTCAACGAATCGCTGGTGATCGCGATCCGCGACGGACGGGACGAGGTCTCCTGGACCGACGTGGTCAAGGCGAAGCACGTGAAGCAGCACGGGCTCCCCGACGACCACGAGTACATCGAACGGGAGCGCCACGCCGTGGCGGTGCACGAGGCGTGCCATGCGGTGGCCGCCTATCGCCTCCGGAAGCACATGACGATCGATCTCGCGACGATCGAGCGCCGCGGTGACATCGGCGGTTTCGTCTCGTCCATCCCGCCGGAGGACCAGTTCGTCCAATGGCGCTCCGAGGCCGAGGTCGACGTCATCACCTCGCTCGCGTCGCTCGCCGGCGAGCGGCTCTTCTTCGATGGCGACCATTCGACGGGCGTCGGCGGCGACATGCGGGGGGCGACCGCGCTGACCACGCAGATGCTCGCGTTCTACGCGATGGGAGACACGCTCGCGTCGAGGAGCATCAACCTCAGCAGCTTCCGGCCCGGCGCCATGGCGATCGAGAGCGGCACCGACCGCGCGCTCTTCGACACGGACTTCGGGAAGTCCGTCGATGCGAAGCTCCGCGAGCTGTACGACCGGACGATGTCCCTGCTGGAGGAGCATCGCACGGACGTCCTCTGCGTCGCCCACGCCCTGGAGACGTTCAAGACGATCACCGGTGAGGACGTCGAGGCGATCATCGAGGGCCGGGAGGGGCCGAACATCGACGGGAGCCGGTACCGGGACGCCCGGTTCATCGAGGAGCTCGAGGGCTATCACGCTGCCTGCGCCGCAGCCCACTGGCAGCACGGGGGGGTCGAGGGAACGATCCCCGTGCCCGTGCCGCCTCCCCCGCTGGGGGCGCTGGCCGCCGTGCAGCCGGCCTCGGGGAACGGACGGGGCGAGCGGACCCGGGAGACGCGCGTCGCCGAGACCGACCAAGGATGACGGGCGGCCTTCGTCGGTCTCCTCGCTAGGATTGGCTCGTGCGCCTGTACAACACGTTCACGCGTGAGATCGAGGAGGTCGTGCCGGCCGACGGCCGACAGGTCCGGATCTACTCGTGCGGTCCGACCGTCTACCGCTACATCCACATCGGCAACATGCGCTCGTTCATGCTGGGCGACCTGATCCGCCGCGCGCTGCGGTTCGAGGGCTACGACGTCCGCTGGATCATGAACATCACCGATGTCGGGCACATGACCGACGAGGTGACCGACACCGGTCGAGACAAGATGGAGCTCGCCGAGGCGGACGAAGGGCTCTCGGCCGCCGAGATCGCCGAGAAGTACACGGCGGCCTTCCTGGAGGACGCCGACCTGGTCGGGATCGGCCGGGCCGACCTCTACCCGCTCGCCACGGACCACATCCCCGAGATGATCGCACTGATCGAGACGCTCCTCGAGAAGGGGCACGCCTACGAGGTCGACGGGACCGTCTACTACGACGTCACCACCTTCCCCGGCTACGGGAAGCTCTCCGGGAACACCCTGTCCCAGCTCCGAGCGGGGCATCGGCAGGAGCTGGAGGTGGATCCGAGCAAGCGCCATCCGGAGGACTTCGCCCTGTGGAAGAAGGCCGGGCCGAACCGGGCGTTGAAGTGGCCGAGCCCGTGGGGCGACGGCTACCCCGGCTGGCACATCGAGTGCTCCGCGATGTCGATCAAGCACCTCGGCGACCGCTTCGACGTGCACACCGGGGGCAACGACAACAAGTTCCCGCATCACGAGGACGAGATCGCCCAATCGGAGGGAGCGGTCGGACACCAGGTCGTGTCGATCTGGGTCCACGGCGGGTTCCTGCAGATGGAAGGCCAGAAGATGGCGAAGTCCGCGAAGAACATCAAGCGGGTCACGGATCTGGCCGGCGAGGGCATCGACCCGCTCGCGTTCCGATGGCTCACGTTCCAGACGCGCTACCGGTCCGAGATGGACTTCACCTGGGGCGCGATGGAGACCGCCGACCAGCGCGTCAAGCAGCTGCGTCGGCATCTGGCCGAGTGGGGATCGGCGTCCGAGGAGCTCGGTCCCGCGGCGAAGGAGCTCGACTCCCGGTTCCGTGAGGCCGTGGCGACCGACCTCGACATGCCCGCGGCGGTCCGCGCGGTGAACGTGCTCGACCACTCCCCCGACATCCCCCCGGGCGAGAAGCGAGCCCTGCTCGCGTCCTGGGACATGGTCCTCGGGCTGGATCTCGAACGCGAGGCGCGGGCCGGCTGGGAGCCGACGGCGGAGATCCGGGCGCTGGTCGACGAGCGCGACGCCGCTCGCGCCGGGAAGGACTACGCGCGCTCAGACGCGCTGCGCGACCGGCTCCAGTCCATGGGCCTCGAGGTGATGGACACCCCGGAGGGCACGAGGGTCCGTCCCCGGGGCTAGGCCCGTCAGCCCACGCCCAGCGGCTTCCCGAGGCGACGGGCGCCGGCCTCGAGCGCGTCCGACAGGAACGTCGTGCCCTCGAGCCCCGGCAGCTCGGACAGCGTGTCCTCCATCTCCTTGACGGCGACGATCCCCTCGGCGTCCCCGAAGATGGTATGGATCACGAAGTCGGTCTCGGCCTGCGGGCGCACGCCGGTCCCCACCGGCGCCCACAGGTGTTCCAGGGCCCAGCGGGTGATCGTCCGTGCCTGTCTCGAACGAGCCAGGCGCATCCGGGCCTGCGCACGGTAGAAGGCGAAGTGCCGCCGCTCGTCCTTGATGATCGCCTGCAGCAGCTGGATCAGCACCGGGTGCTCGGTCTTCGCGATGATCCGGTGGTACCCGGTGAGCGTGCCGAGCTCGTTCACGGCCCCCCACGTCATGTGCACGGCCACGAAGTCGCGGAACAGCGCGGAGCCCAGCAGGGTGCCGATGTGCGAGACGTATCCCTTGGTACCGAACATCCGCCGGATCCACTGGTTGCGGTCGAACCGGGTCGGGAACGCGTCGTCGCCCCGCACGCCCTCGTACGAGGGCGCCACCCGGTAGCCGGCCTCCCCCAGGAACCGGCTGAACGCCTCGCCGTGCCAGAGCTCCTCGTAGACCCAGCAAGAGAGGAACGCCGTGACCTCGGGGTCGAAGGAGGCACGCGTCGCCAGCAGGTCGCGAAGGAACACGACCGTATGGGTCTCGATGTCCATCATGTAGGTGAGGCACCGGGCCTCGTCTGCCGTCACGGGATGGTCCTTGATGCGAGCCCAGTCGACGGACGAGAGGTCGACGCGCTTGCTCGCGCGCAGGTACTTGTCCAGATCGAAGTCTGCCGTGTCCATCCTCATGATCTTGCCCTCATGATCTTGCCCTCATGAGCCCTTGTGATCCTCACTTCCCGGCCGCCTCGGATCCCTCCTGGTTCGCAACGCCTGGGCCGAAGGATTACCCGAGGCCCCGGGCCCGGGTCAAGCGACGACCTGGAGCTCCCGGGTGCTCCGGTTCAGCCGCTCCACCCCGTCCGCCGTAACGGCCACGATGTCTTCGATCCGGACGCCGAACCGGCCCTCGAAGTAGATGCCGGGCTCGACGGAGAAGGTCATCCCCGGCTCCAGCGGCGTGTCGTCGCCCTCGACCATGTAGGGAGGCTCGTGCAGCTCGAGGCCGATGCCGTGCCCCGTCCGGTGGATGAACCGCTCGCCGTACCCGGCGGCCTCGATGACCGCGCGGGCGGCCCGGTCGACCTCCTGGGCCTCGAGGCCGGGCCGGACGACGTCGACCGCGCTCGCCTGCGCCTCCAGCACGGCGGCGTAGGCATGCTCGAACTCCTCCGGCGGTTCCGTGACGACGACCGTGCGGGTGGTGTCGCTGAGGTACCCGCCCAGCTCCCCGCCGAAGTCCATGACGACGGCGTCGTGCGGCAGGATCGTCCTGCCGCCCGGTTCGTGGTGCGGAGACGCGGCGTTCGGGCCGCTCGCGACGATCGTGAAGTCGGCGCGAGCGTGACCGTGCCGAACCAGGAGGTCGGCCAGGTCGTGGGCGACCTCCTCCTCCCGCCGGCCCTGGAAGGGGAGCTCGAGGATCCGACGGAAGGTCTCGTCGGCCGCGCGGCCGGCGCGGCGGAGCGCCTCCAGCTCGTGCGCGTCCTTGATCGCGCGCAGGCGTCCGAGCACCGGCGAGGCCGTGGAGAACGCCGCGCCCGGGAGCGCGTGCTGGAGGCCGAGCAGATGGGTGGCCCACAGCCGATCGGCCACCGCGATCCGTTCGGCCCCGGCCAGGAGGCTCCCGGCGGCCTCGTACGGGTCCGACCCGTCGCTCCACGACACGAGCTCGATGCGCTCCCCCACCGGCGAGGCCGCTGCGAGCGGCCGTTCCAGCTCGGGGACGAGCATCACGGGGTCGGCGCCGGGCCGGAGCACCAGCAGGGTGGGCCGCTCCAGCGGCATCGGGTCGTATCCGGTGAGGTACGCGAGGTCGGGCGAGGGCGCCACCACGAGCGCGTTCAGGTCGCGGGCCGCGGTCTCCTCGCCCGCCCGGCGGAGCCGATCGAGATGCGGAGCGCTCACAGCTTGAGCAGGATGGGCCGCGGCACGATCTGGAAGGTGACCGGGGTGGTCCCGAGGCCGACCCCGTCGGCCAGGACCGGCATCGCTCGCTCGGATCGGACCTCGAACCGGATCCTCGCTTTGAGCTCCTTGATGTCGGGGTCCGGCAGATGGTCGCCGTGGCGGAAGAGGCGTGGGAGCTGCGTGTAGGCTCCGGAACGAGGGCCCGTGAACACGAGGGCGTCGAGGACCCCGTCGCCGGGGAACGAGCGGGGCGAGAGCCGCATCCCTCCCCCCGTGAACTGGGCGTTGGCGACGACCACGTTCCACGCTCGCCCCTGCCACGTACGGGTGTCGTGCTCGACCGTCACCGCGGTGGGCTTGGTCTTCAGGTAGCCGCACCAGAAGCCGTAGAACCGCCTCGATCCGCCGAGCCAGGCGGGGGCCTTGGCGGCGCACTCGACCTGCTGCGCGCCCATCCCCACCTGGGCGAGGTTGTGCCCGTACCTCGTGGTTCGCGTCCCATCCACGCCGGTGGCGGTGATCTTCATCAGGTCGAGTCCGTAGGTGTTCGCGCCCTCGAGGTGCGCGGCGGCCGATCCGGTGTCCTCCGGTAGCCCGAAGCTCCGGACCAGATCGCATCCGTTCCCCGCGGGGATCACGCCGAGGACCGGCTCCTCGGCGATGGGCCGGCCGTCCCGGAACATCCCGTTGACGACCCCCTGGACGGTGATGTCGTCGCCGACGGCCACCAGGAAGCGGGACCCCTCGTCGAGGGCCGCCGACGCGAGCGTGGCGGGATCCGATCCGTTCGCCACCAGGATCCGGTGCTCGAGCCCTCGATCGTCCAGCACGTGCTCCAGCGCCGGGAGCCTCTCCATCGCGCCGGCTCGCGGATCCGCGATCACCGTCATCGTGCCGAACGGGCTGCTCATACCCCGGATCGTAGCTACACGCCCGTGTAGGCGACGACGCCCCGGAGGATGGCCTCCCGTCCGGCCCGCACCTGTTCCGCGACCGTGGGGGACGCCACGTCCTCGATCTGGCGGAGGAGGTCGACGAGCTGCTTGCAGTTCCGCACGAAGTCGCCGGGCGCCATCTCCGTCTCCGCCAGGATGTCCTCAAGGGTCTCGCCCTCCGCCCAGTGATGGATCGGGGTGGCGAACCCGGCCTCGAGCTCGCGGCAGAGCTGGACGTGGTGCTCGTCCTCGGCCCGGCGGATCTTCCGCCACAGCCGCTGGAGACGCTCGTACCGCTCCTTCGTCTCGGCGGTGGGCATCTCCCCCGAGAGCGGGATCCGCTCCCTTCCCTCGTAGACCACGGCGGACAGGAGGGCGACGACCTCCGACGGCTCCAGGCCGTCGAGCAGGCCCGATCCGAGGGCCTCTCCCACCAGGAGGTCTCCCTCACCGTAGATCCGGGTCAGCGTCCGCCCCTTCGGCGTGAGGGACCAGCCGTCCACATACCCGAGCCCTCGCAGCACCGACAGCACCCGGTCGAACTGCCGGCCCAGCGTCTCCGTGCGGACGCGGATCCGGCGCTCCACGCCGCCGAGGCGCCGCTCGACCTCGCTCGCCCGGGTCGCCCACCGCTCGTGCTTGGCCCGTTCGGGGCAGCCGCGGCACGGATGCTCCGTCGCGAGCGTCTCCAGTCGCGTCGCCTCCCGTTCGACCGACGGACTCGTCTGCGGGCGTCGGCGGCGGCCGCCCGGCTTCACGTCGAGCGCGACCAGCCTGGCCGCCACGTCGCGACGGTAGCGGGGGTTCCGCACGCTGCCAGATCTCGGCAACGGGATCCTCGTCACGACCGAGGGCGGTTCCTCGAAGTCCCGCGAGGACAGCCGGAAGAACTGCCGGTCCTGGGTGAGCACCGTGGGTTTCCCGTCGCGTGAGGAGATCACGACCGCGAGGCCGCGGCGCCTGGCGCGCGGTACCCACACGACCTCGCCGGGCATCAGGCGGGCCACGGTGTCCCGGACGTCCACGCGCCGGCCCTGGTCCCTCGCCCGGCGGTCGTCGTCCCGGAGCCGCCTCGCTCGCTCGAGGTACCCCCAGTACTCCGCGAAATCGCCGAGGTGGCAGGTCATGTGCGTCCGGTACGCCTCGAGCGCCTCCGCGTCCTGCTGCCGCGAGCGTTCGAGGGCGACCACGCCCCGGTCGGCCAGGAACTGTGCGAACGACGAGTTGAGGAGGTGGTGCGCCTGTTCGGGCGTGTAGGTGCGCACGAGGTTGACCGCCATGTTGTAGGAGGGTCGGAACGACGAGGCCAGGTCGTACGTGCGGGTGGCGGCCAGTCCCGCCACACGCTCGAAGGGAACCTGCCGCTGGTAGACCACGACGGCGTGCCCGAGCGCGTCGATGCCTCTGCGTCCGGCCCGTCCCGTGAGCTGGGTGTACTCGCCGGGCGTCACGAGCTCGTGGCGCTCGCCCTGGAACTTCCAGAGATCCTCGATCACCACGCTCCTGGCCGGCATGTTGATGCCGAGGGACAGGGTCTCGGTCGCGAACACGACCTTGACCAGTCCCTCCTGGAAGAGCTCCTCGACGGTCTCCTTGAACAGAGGGAGCATCCCGGCGTGGTGGGCGGCGACCCCTGCCGCGAGGGACTCGAGCAGCTCGTAGAAGCCCAGGCTCACGAGGTCCTCCTCGTCCACCCACGCCGCGCGGGACTCGGCGCGTTCACGGATCCGGGCCGCCTCCTCGTTCGTCGTCAGCCGGACGCCCGCGTCGCGGAGCCAGCGAACGCTCTTGTCGCACCCCGACCGGCTGAAGACGAAGTAGATCGCCGGGAGCATGTGTTCGGCCTCGAGGACCTCGACGACCTCCTCCCGCCGTGGGACGTACACGCGTCGGTAGCCCTCCCGGGGGCGCGCGATCCGCTGGTGCTGCGGCAGGCCCGATCCTCGCCGGTAGTAGGTCTTGGTCTTCAGCTCGTGCTGATCCAGCGAGACCACGTACGGGTTCGGGAGCAGGATGCCGTCCTGTTCGACGTGCATCGGGTGGAGCCGTGCGCCCACGAGGTAGTGATGTTCGAGGGGCACCGGCCGGCGCTCTTCGATCACCACGCGGGTGTCGCCGCGGAGCGTCGTGATCCAGTCGCCGAACTCCTCGGCGTTCGAGATCGTCGCCGACAAGGCGACCACGCTCACCGACGACGGCAGGTGGATCAGCACCTCCTCCCAGACGGCTCCCCGGTAGGGGTCCTGGAGGTAGTGCACCTCGTCCAACACCACCGAGACGAGGCCCGTCAGCGTGGAGGAGCGTTCGTAGAGCATGTTGCGAAGGACCTCCGTGGTCATCACGACGACCTTCGCGTCGGGGTTGATCGAGTTGTCCCCCGTGAGCAGCCCGACCGTGCCGGCCCCGTGCTTGGCGACGAGGTCCCCGAACTTCTGGTTCGACAGGGCCTTCAGCGGCGTCGTGTAGAACGCCTTCCCGCCGCGGTCAAACGCCCGCTCGATCGCGTACTCCGCCACGACCGTCTTCCCGGATCCGGTCGGCGCGGCCACGAGCGTCGACAGGCCCTGATGGACGGCGTCGATCGCGTCCGACTGGAATCCGTCCAGCTCGAACGGGAACTGCCGCGCGAACGCCGCGGGATCGGTCACGATGAGGCCAGTCTACGGGTGACCGTTCGTCCGCCGGTCTACGACCGAACGCGCGTGAGCAGCCCGTCGAGCGCGGTGTTGAACTCCTCCGGCGCCTCGAGGTTGGACAGGTGCCCGGCGCCGTCGATGCGGACGAGCTCCGCGTCGGGCACGCCGCCGGCGATGCCGGCGGTCACGTCCGGAGGGATCAAGCGGTCGCCGGTGCCGGTGATCACGAGGGTCGGGACGTCGATCCCCGGGAGATCCGGCACGGAGTCCGGGCGCTCGGCCATGCCGAGCGACGCCGCCGCGATCGCGGTCGGCGCCTGATCGCCGATGAACCCCTTCACCCGGTCCCACAGCTCGCCGGGCGCACCGTCCGACAGGAGCGGCGGCGGCTCCTCGACGAGGAACGCATGGCCCTCGCTCAGGAGGCGATCGGCCAGCGCGCGCCGCGCGGCCGCGCCCTCGGGGGCGTCCGGCTCGGCCCGGGTGTTCGCCAGCACCAGGCCGGCGACGCGCGGCCGCGCGGCCCTCCACAGCTCGAACGCCACGTAGCCACCGATCGAGAGCCCGCACACGACCGCGGTGTCCAGGTTGGCCTCGTCCAGCGCATCGACGCAGCGCTCGGCGGCCGCCGCCATCGTGAGGACCTCGGGGCCGTCCGTCCCGCCGAAGCCGGGTAGATGGGGCGCCGAGACGGGCAGCTGTCCCTCGAACACCCCCAGCTGCGGCTCCCACATGCGGGCGTCGACGGGCCAGGCGTGGATCAGGAGGAGACCGGTGGGCACCCGCTCACCGTACGCCCGTGGCCCCTGGACCGACCACCACGGGCAGGGCAGCCCGCAGGACCTGGAAGATCGCGGGCAGGGGCCCGACGAGCTCCCCGTCCGCATAGACCAGCATCCGGCGGTTCGCTTCCATCTGGACCCGTTCCCCGGTGAGCATCAGGACCTTCGGGTGCGACGTGTGCGAGCCGCGGAACACCCGTGGGAAGGCGCGCAGGAACGCCGGCTTGGAGAGCGCCTCGACGATGCAGACGTTCAGGATGCCGTCGTTCATCAACGCATCCGGCAGGACGCGCATCCCACCGCCGTACGAGACGCCGCTCCCGACGATCGCCAGCATCGCGTCGAGCTCGAGCCGCTCCTGGTCGACCTGGATCGCGTAGCTCGCCGGTGAGAACTTCGAGAGGGTCTTCAGGAGCGCCGCGACGTAGGTCCCCGCGCCACCGAGCTTGAACGTCATCGCGTTCGCGGTCTCGTTCACTTCCGAATCGAACCCGGCGCCTGCGATGTTCACGAAGTGTCTCGTGGTCGCGCCCGTAGTCACCTCGACCACGTCGAGGTCGAGGGTCTTCGGGTTCGCCAGGAGCTCGATGGCGCGAGCCAGCTTCCCGGCGCCGATCGCCCTCGCGAAGTCGTCACCCGTCCCGGACGGCAGCACCGCCAGCGCCGCGCCCGTCCCGAGGATGCCGTTCGCCGCCAGCGACGCGGTGCCGTCGCCGCCGAGTGCCGCGACGATCCGCGCGCCGTCCTCGGCCGCGGTCCTGGCGATCCGTTCGAGGTCGCTCGCGGACTCGGAGACCCGGATCTCGTGGGCGACGCGGAGCCGATGGAGCCCCGTCGTGACCTTGCCGATCACCTTGCCCGCTTTCCCCCGTCCCGCCGCTGGGTTCGCCACCACGACGAGGTCGGCGGGCTCGGTCATCGACCTAGGACCCGGGAAGCCCGGGGGCGCTGAAGATCCCCGCGGCGGAGAGCGCCTCCAGCTGATGGGTCTCGAAGCGCGTGAGCGCGTCGTCCGCCGCCGACAGGAGGTCCCGGGCGCGGGCGACGGCCGTGGCCCTCGGCTGCCCGTCGAGCCCGGACGCCAGCACCCCGACCAGCGCGGCCTGCCGATAGAGGCTCAGCGCGGTGACCAGCTCGTCGCGCGCCGAGAGGAACCGCAGCACGGCCTCCCCGTCGAACCCCTTGCTCCGGAGGGTGCCCGTGAGGTCGAACGCCCCGATGGCGTCGGTCGCGTCCTTTGCGTCGGCACCGGCCGTCCGGAGGGTCGAGACGGCGTCCTTCGGCGTCCCCTTCCCGAGCAGGGAGACGATCTGGCGCACCTGTGGAAGGACGACGGGAGGTGACCCCGGCTGGATCGTGCCGATCGCGCCGACCTCCTTCTCCACCAGGTTCTGCCAAGCGGCGCCGGCCCGGCGCCTGGAGAGCGTCTGCTCCCGGTCGCGTTCGGTCCGCTGCTCCTCACGGAGGCCGTTCGTCAGCCAGATCCCGCCCCAGAACACCAGCAGACCGGCGAGGAAGGCGGCCACGACCTGGACGCCGCGCCGCCTGGCGAACGGGAGGGGAACCGGGACCGGCCCGCGCCGCGGCGCGCGCACGGGCTGCTTCGCTCTCGTCCTCCCCTTGCCTTTGATGGCCATGTCGTGTCCCTCAGCGTCTGACCAAACGGCTGACGATGATAGCTCCCTCGTAGAACAGGTACAGCGGGATCAACAGCGCGAGCATCGAGATGGGATCGGGACTCGGCGTGATCACCGCCGAGAAGATCGAGAGACCGAGGATCACCTGCCGCCGGTACCTGCGCATCGAGTCGCTCGAGATCACGCCCGCGGCGGAGAGGGAGATCAGCAGGATCGGGAACTCGAACCCCAGGCCGAAGGCCAGGATCGTGAAGATCACGAACCCCACGTACTTGTCCACGGTGAGCAGCGGGCTGACGAAGTCTCCGCCGACGCTCAGCAGGAAGGCCAGGGCCTTGGGAAGGGTCAGGTAGGCGGCCAGCGCGCCCAGCAGGAACAGGATCACCGAGAGCGCGACGAACGGGATCGCCCAGCGGCGCTCGCGTGCCGTCAGACCCGGCACGATGAACGCCCAGAGCTGATAGAGGATCACGGGGAGGGCGACGACCAGCGCGAGGAACACGATCACCTTCACCGTGATCAGGAAGCCGTCGATGGCCCCCAGGAACACCAGGGAGCACCCCTGATGGAACGGCGCCTTGTTCGGGTGCGAGGCGAGGAAGTCGCAGTACGGATCCCGGATCAGGCGCATCGCCGGCGCGTACAGGAAGAAGCCGACGACGGACCCGCCGACCAACGCCCAGATCGAGACGAGGAGGCGGTGGCGGAGCTCCCTGAGGTGCTCGACGAGCGACATCGTCCCCGTTCGCTCCTCGGGGGTCTTGCGGCGCCACCGCGGTATCGCTTTCACGGCTGCGGGGGCGGGTCGCCGGTCGACGGGTCGGGCGGCGAGCCGTCGCGGTCGTCCGGCCCCGCCGGCGCGGGGGTGGCAGGCGGCGTCGCCCGCGGTCGACCGCTCTCGTCGGCGACCTCGCGCTCGACCTGTCGGAGCGCACCCTTCACGTCGGTGGCTCGCTTCACCCTGCCCGACGCCTTCTTGAACTCGGCGGCCGCCTGCCGGACCTCGTCGTCGGCCCCCAGGGAGACCATGTCCCGGACCTCGTCCTGGACCTCCCGGAACTGGCGGAGGGCCCGACCGACCGAGCGGGCAAGCTCGGGCAGCCGCTCCGGCCCCACCACGACCAGCGCCACGGCGAGGACGACCAGGAGCTCGAGAGGTCCTACGTTGAGCATGGGGATCCGGGGACGTGTCCCGAAGGGGATTCTATCCGCGCGCCTTCCGACGGACGGGACCACGTGGCGACGAGCGCCCGGAGAGGCCGGCCGCCGCGTCGGCGGTCCGCGCCGACGCGACGGCCACCTCCCCCGCGAGGGGGCCGAGCTCCTCCTGCATCCGGGCGGCCGTGCGCCCCAGGAGGATCGCCTGGCGCACGAGGGAGATCAGCACGGCGAGCAGGGCGGCGGTCGTGCCCAGGCCGACGATCAGCCAGACGACGAGCCACGGCTCCATGGGGGGATGCTAGTCGGAGGATGTGGCTACGACTCGTCGGAGCCCGCGAGGAACTCCCGCAGGTACCCGTCGTCCTCGAGGAGGAAATGGAACTCGATCACGTCGTCGATCGTGAAGGCCGGACCGGACGGCGCGTCTTCGAGCGGCTCGACCGGCTGCGCCGGCTCCTGGTCGAACAGGGTGTCGGTGGGGCTCCTCGGCTCGAGGTCCACGCCCGCGGAGACGAGCAGCGCGACGATCTTGCGGTCGGCCCGCTTCTCGACGGCGTCGTCGCACCGGGGGCAGGTGAAGCGGTAGCTCCCCTCTCGGCCGCTGGAGCGGACGGAGAGGGAGATCGCCTCGGGGCCCATGTCGACCTCGCCGCAGCGGGGGCACGTCGTCCGGATGGTGGTCATCTCACAGCAGCTATCGGCCCGCTCCGCGCGGGGCTTGAGGCTCGCGGTCGTTGTCGGGGCTAGCCTCGCCTGACTAGGTCTTGTGGCCGTACCCGGCCAGGGTCTCGGCCGCGAGCCGGGCGACCTCGTCGCGGAGCTCCACGGGCTGCACCACCTCGGCATCGGCGCCCACCCGCAGCAGCAGGCGCGCCACCCAGCCGAGCTGCCGCGCCGGCAGCGTGACCTCGACACCCCCGCCGTCGCGCTCCTCGACGTCCGTGGTGGCGTAGTACTCCGCGATCCACCGTGCCCCCGGCTCGAGCCGCAGTCGGACCGCGACGTCATCTCCGGTCGGCGAGTACAGGTCGCGTCCCGCCCCCGCCAGGCCACGAGGCGCGAACGTCACGCCGGTCCGGGCCGCGTCGCGGATCCGGTCCACCCGGAAGAGCCGCTCGGCGTCCGCGTCCACGTCCCATGCGGCCACGTACCAGTGACCCATCCCGGAGAACACCTCCTCGGGATCGACCTCGCGTCGGCTCCATTCCCCGGTCGACGCAGCGAAGTATCCGATCTCGAGTCGCTCGTGGGCCCGCGATGCCTCCCGGAGCAGGTCGAGATGCTCCGGGGCGCCCTCATCGAGGGCCATCTCGATCCGGGCCTCGGCCTCGCCGAGCGTGTCGGGACCGAGCGTCTCGCGGAGCTTCTCGAGCGCGCGGGCGAGCGCGGGGGCTTGCGGGAGACCCGGCGTCGCGAGCAGCTCCGTGCCCCTGAGGTAGACGGCCAAGGCCTCGGTCCGGGTGAGGTGCAGGGGCCTCGAGAAATGATCCGCCATCGAGATCCAGATCCGGCCGTCCTCGTCGACGTCGACGTCGATGAGGTCTCCGGGCCCGTAGGGCGGCAATCCGGACAGGAAGAGGAGGTCGAGGTCGCGACGGAGGTCGGCGGCGGCGACGCCGAACGCCGCGGCGACCTCCTCCAGCTCCGCGCCGGGATGCTGGACCAGGTAGGGCACGATCGCCAGCATCCTGCCCAGACGCTCCGAGGTCTTCGGTGCGCCCCCTCGCCGCTCAGCCACCGATCGCCTCCAACCTGGCCACCACGGCGTCCCGGAGCGAGGCGGGCGATCGGACGACGGCGTCCGGGCCGTACTCGAGGAGCATGGCGGCGAGCGCGTCCTCGTCGGCCATCGGGATCTCCGTGACGGCCCAGCCCTCTGGGGTGGTGCCGACCTGTTCCGCTCCGGGGAACGACGACACGGCGAACCACGCCCTGTCGGGAGAGAAGAGCACGGTCGCCCGGTCGTCGCCCGTCGCCACCCACGGGCCCGCCTGCACGTGGTCGGCCGCCCGGAAGTCCTCGGGGGGGGCGGAGCCGTCCCCGGCGTCCGAGAGCTCGCCGACGATCCTGGAGAGGCGGAAGGCCCTGACGTCGTCGCGCCCGCGGTCGTGGCCGACCAGGTACCAGTGGCCTGCCCGGAAGACCATCGCCCACGCGTCGACCTCCCGCTCGCCGATCCTGCCCTGCGAGGTCCGGTAGGCGAAGCGGACCCGCCGGAGCCCCTGCGCGGCCTCCGCCGCGGCCTGCACGAGGTTGCTCCGGGCGTCGGAACCGGAGGCCAGCGGACCACCCACGAGCCCCGCGAGCACCCCTCCGTCGGCGCCGTAGAGCAGCTTGCGGGCGCCTCGTTCGGCCGCCGGGTCCTGGCCGCCGCTCTGCGCCGCCACCAGCAGCGCACCGAGCTCCTCCGGCTCGAACTCGATCTCGGGCAGGTAGTACTTCTCCTTGGGGATCACGTACCCTTGCTCCGTTCCCCAGACGTCGACGTCGACGAGCTCGAGGGGGACCCCGAACTCGCGGAGCACGTCCTTGTCCCGTTCGAACATCCGCTTCGCGCTCTCGGGATTGCTCTGCCCGTAGGGCTCCAGGACCGCGCGGATCCGCTCGAACGTGAGGGGTGTGGGCGTCTCCAGGAGGAGTCCGACGAGGTTCAGCAGGCGCTCGAGCGGTTCCGCGCGGTCGCCCTCCCCCATCGTTGCGGCATCATATCGGCGCCGTGCTACCCGATCGGAACGCCGGATGATCCGTCTGCGCCGGGGTATCGTGCGCGCGGTGACCGATGTTCGCGCCGGCGCCCAGGAGCTCGAGGTCGAGATCGAAGGGGTCAGCGCGGCCGCCATCGCGTACCCCGACCTCTGCGGGGAAGTGGCAGCGGGCGACGCGGTGATCCTCAACGCGACCGCGGTCGAGCTGGGTCTGGGCACGGGCGGCGTGCACTTCGTCGTCGCGGTCGAGGGTCGAGGATCCGAGGGAGCGGGTCCGGCCGGGCACGTGATGAAGGTCCGGTACACGCCGGTGCAGACCGCGGTGGCGAGCGTGGAGGAGCGTCACGGAGACGTGCTGGAGGGGTCGGCGGGGCTGCGGCAGGCCCCGGTCGTGTGCGCGCCGCTCCACTCGATGATCGCCCCGGTCTCTGCGGGGGCGAAACGCGCCGCCGACGCGCGGGTGATCTACGTCATGACCGACGGGGCGGCGCTCGCGGGCGGCTTCTCCCGCCTGGTGCCCCGGCTCCGCGAGACCGGTCTCCTCGACGGCTGGCTGACGTGCGGGCAAGCGTTCGGCGGGGAGCTGGAGGCAGCCACGCTCTGGACAGGTCTCCTCGCCGCGCGGGAACTGCTGGGTGCGGAGGTCATCGTGGTGGCGGACGGTCCGGGGAACCTCGGCACCGACACGACCTGGGGGGTGAGCGCCCTGTCCAGCGGCCACGCGCTGATGGCGGCCAGGACCCTGGGTGGCCGTCCCGTCCCGGCGCTGCGCGTGAGCTTCGCCGACGGACGGGAGCGGCACCGCGGCGTGTCGCATCATTCCCTGACGATCCTCGCCGACGTCTGCCGGGTCGACGTCGACGTGCCGGTCCCCGCGCTCCGCGACGACGACCAGCGTACCGCGGTGTGGGACGCGCTCCGCGCCCGGAGGCTCGAGGAGACCCATCACCTCGTCGAGGTGGACGGAACCCCGGCGCTCGACGAGCTCGCCGCGAGGGGGGTCGAGGTCACGACCATGGGTCGGAGCGTCGCCGACGATCCGGCGTTCTTCGAGGCGGCCGGCTCGGCCGGGGTCCTCGCCGGCCGCATGGCCGCCGAGAATCGCCGGTGGCAGGGACCCCGCGCTTGACGCTGCGCTCTCTCCGAGCGGATGCCTACGCCGGCCCGCTCGAGCCCGGCGCGTTCAACATACCCCTGGCGATGTCCGCGTGCGGCGTCCGCACCACGACCTCGTAGGTGTGGTCGCCCGCAAGGCGGACCCAGGCGGAGATGTGGTTGCGTCGGAGGAACCTGACCGCCCGTTCCGTGTGCCTCCGGTTCCCCATCGCCACGCGTTGCCATCGACCCCGGCCCCCTCGGATGACGAGTTGGGTGATCCCCTCCCCCAGGAATTCGGGGAGCCAGATGGTCGCCAGGTCGCCCAACGCGTCCAGCACGGCTACGAAGGATACGGCCGACCGTGGCACCGAAGGCGGTCGCTCAGGCGGTCGTCCTCGGAGGCACGCGGCGTCACATGTGCGCGATCAGCTGCTCCACCCGCTCGTCGACCGACTTGAACGGGTCCTTGCAGAGCACGGTCCGCTGCGCCTGGTCGTTGAGCTTGAGGTGGACCCAGTCCACGGTGTAGTCGCGTCGCTTCGCCTTCGCCTGGCGGATGAAGTCGCCGCGGAGCTTCGCTCGCGTCGTCTGCGGCGGCTCGCGCATCGCCTTCGAGATCTGCGGTTCCACCGCGACGCGATCGACGTTCGCGGCCTTCTCCAGCAGGTAATAGAGGCCCCGGCCGCGGTTCACGTCGTGGTACGTGAGGTCGAGGAGGGCGACCTTGGGCGACGCGAGGGAGAGATCGTGTTTCGCCATGTAGCGGTCGATCAGGAGGCGCTTGGTGACCCAATCCACCTTGCGGCCCAACCGTTCCGGATCACCTTCGGACATGGCGTCGAGTGCCTCGCCCCACTCGTAGAGCAGGAGCTTGGAGGTGTCGTCCGTCCCCCGTCGCTCGAGGAACCGAGATGTCTTCTCGAAGTACTCCTGTTGGATCTCGATCGCCGAAAGCTCGCGGCCGTTCGCGAGCTTCACGCGCCGCGTGCCGGTGGTGTCATGGCTGATCTCCCGGATCGCGCGGATGGGGTTCTCCAGGGTGAGGTCGCGCATCACCGTGTTGCTCTCGACCATCCGCAGGACCAGGTCCGTGATGCCCACCTTCATGAACGACGTCCACTCGCTCATGTTCGAGTCGCCGACGATCACGTGCAGTCGCCGGAACCGTTCGGCGTCCGCGTGCGGCTCGTCGCGCGTGTTGATGATCGGGCGGGACCGGGTCGTCGCGGACGAGACCCCCTCCCAGATGTGCTCGGCGCGCTGCGAGATGCAGTACTGGGCACCGCGGGGGCCGTGCAGCACCTTCCCTGCGCCGCACCAGATCTGGCGGGTGACGAAGAACGGGATCAGGACGTCGGCCATGCGGGCGAACTCCCCGTGCCGCGCCACGAGGTAGTTCTCGTGGCACCCGTACGAGTTGCCCGCGGAGTCGGTGTTGTTCTTGAACAGATAGATGTCGCCGGAGATGCCCTCCTCGTGCAGCCGGTGCTCGGCCGCCGACAGCAGCCCCTCGAGGATCCGCTCCCCCGCCTTGTCGTGGGCGACCAGCTGGGTGAGCGAGTCGCACTCCGCGGTGGCGTACTCCGGGTGCGAGCCGACGTCGAGGTAGAGGCGCGAGCCGTTGCGCAGGAAGACGTTGGACGACCGCCCCCACGACACGACCCGGCGGAACAGGTAGCGGGCCACCTCGTCGGGCGAGAGTCGCCGCTGGCCGTGGAAGGTGCAGGTGACACCGAACTCGGTCTCGACCCCGTAAATCCTCCGCTGCATGCGCACCACCCTAAGCGTTCGAGGGGCCCTGTGATGCCCCGCGAACGGCCGGGT
>JBIOTM010000153.1:0-3208 GCA_044865955.1 Actinomycetota bacterium
CCATCGGCTCGCTCCGACGTGTGGACACTGCGGATGCCGGATCGTCGGCCACGGGGTCGAGAGCGACGGCAACATGTTCTGCTGCGCGCACTGCGCGCGCGAGAGCGGGATCGTCGACGTGGCCGACCGAGCCGGCACCTCAGATGCCTCGTTGCCGCGGACCCGACCGCCGTCCGAGAGCTAGGGTTCGGCTCGCGGGCCGACATGGACGGTCGGGATCCGTGATCGAAGCAGGGACGACATGAGCCTGAGCGTCGACTCCATCCTCCTGGCCGATGAGCCAGTGGCGAGCCTCGACTCCTACGTCGCCGCCGGGGGCGGCGAAGCCATCGGGGCCGCCATGGGGATGTCGGCCGATGACCTGATCGAGGAGGTGCGCCGGTCCGGGCTCCGCGGACGGGGCGGCGCCGGCTTCCCGACGGGGATCAAATGGAGAAGCGTCCGGGACGACCCCTGTCCGACCACGTACGCGGTGTGCAACGCGGCCGAGGGCGAGCCCGGCACGTTCAAGGACCGCTGGCTCCTCCGGTCGAACCCCTACCAGGTCCTGGAGGGGCTCGCGATCGCGGCTCACGCGGTGGGAGCTGCGAAGGCGTTCATCGGCATCAAGGAGGGGTTCGAGAGGGAGATCGTCCGGGTGCGTCGGGCCATGGAGGAGATGGCCGAGAAGGACCTGCTCGGCGGGGTCCCGATCGAGCTCGTCGGCGGGCCGGATGAGTATCTGTTCGGTGAGGAGAAGGCCCTCCTCGAAGTCGTCGAGGGCAACCCGCCCCTGCCGAGGATCGTCCCGCCGTTCATGGAGGGGCTCTTCCGGACGCCGGGCTCACCGAACCCCACCGTGGTCAACAACGTCGAGACGCTGGCATGCGTCCCGCACATCGTCCGGAACGGCGCGGGATGGTTCCGGTCGGTGGGGACCGAGGGGTCGCCGGGGACCATGGTCTTCACCCTGTCGGGCGACGTGTCGTCGCCCGGGCTGTACGAGCTCCCGCTCGGCTTCCCCCTGCGGGACCTCGTCTACACGATCGGCGGCGGTCCGCCGGACGGCCGGAACCTCAAGGTCATCGTGCCCGGCGCGTCGAACACGGTCCTGCTTCCCGAGCAGCTCGACACGCCGCTCGATTTCGACGCGATGCAGGCGGTGGGCTCCGGGCTGGGCTCGGGCGGCTTCGTGGTCTACGACGACTCGGCCTGCATCGTTCGCGTCACGCGCGCGTTCTCGCGGTTCCTCGCCGTCGAATCGTGCGCCCAGTGCCCGGCCTGCAAGCACGGGACGGGTCAGATCACCGAGCTCCTCGATCGGATCGACCGGGGCGAAGGCTCCGACGTCGACGTCGAGACGATCCTGGCACGGTGCCTCACCGTGACGGATGCCCAGCGCTGCGCCCTCCCCACGGGGGAGACCCTCTTGGTCCAGAGCGCCATCCAGACGTTCGGCCGTGAGTTCGCGGCGCACTTCGGCGCCGGCTGCCACCGGCCGCGCGAGATCCCGGTTCCCAAGATGCTCGATTTCGACGAAGCGAGCGGAGGGTTCGTCTACGACGACCGGTACCGCTTGAAACAGCCCGACTGGACCTATCTCGACGGGTGAAGCAGCTGCGGCTCGCGCTGGCGGGCGACACGATGCTCGGCCGGGGCGTGGCCGATCGGCTCGCCACCGACCCCCCGACCTCGCTCGTGGCGCCGGAGATCGCCGAGCTGTGCCGCCGGGCGGACGTGATGGTGCTGAACCTCGAGTGCTGCATCTCGGATCGGGGGCGGCGGTGGCCGGACCCGTCGAAGCCGTTCTTCTTCCGCGCTCCGCCCGAGGCGGTGGAGCTCCTCGTCCACCTCGGCGTGAGCTGTGTCTCGCTCGCGAACAACCACGCGCTGGACTACGGGGAAGACGCCCTGCACGACACCCTCGCTCGTCTGGACGATGCCGGGATCCGTCACGTGGGCGCGGGCCACGACGTCGAGGCCGCCCGGCGAGCAACGGTCCTGGGGGGTCCCGACTTCCGTCTCGGCGTGGTCGGCGTGTCCGATCACCCCGAGGAGTTCGCCGCCGCCTCCGGCCGGCCGGGGATCGCGTACGCCGACCTCAGCGACGGCGTTCCGGGGTGGCTCACCGACACCGTCGGCGGGCTGGACGCGGACGCGGTGCTCGTGACCCCGCACTGGGGTCCCAACATGACCTCCGAACCGGTGCCGTACGTCGGCCGGGCGGCCGGCGCCCTCGTGGATGCCGGCGCCTCGTTGGTGGCCGGGCACTCGGCGCACGTGTTCCACGGCGTCGAGGGACGCGTGCTCTTCGACCTGGGCGACTTCCTCGACGACTACGCCGTGGACCCCGTCCTGCGGAACGACCTGGGGCTGCTGTGGTTCGTGGACCTCGACGAACGCGGGCCGGTCCGCGCGGAGGCCGAGCCCCTGACGCTCGACTACTGCTTCACCCGCCTCGCCGAGGGCGAGGAGGCTCGGCTGATCCGCAACCGGTTCCGGCGGGCCTGCGACGCCATGGGAACCGAGGTGACCGAGGCGGACGGACGGCTGATCGTCGATCTTCGCCGGGGGTGACGGCCGTGCAAACGACCCGCCCCCACGGGGCAGTACCCTCGGCAGGTGGAGATACCGAGTGCCGCGTGGGACCTGTTCGTGGTCCCGCCCACGGAGTTCGTCAAGGCCCGGGATCGGCTCGCGGACGAGCTGAAGACCTCGGGCCGGTCCGACGAGGCCGTCCAGGTGAGGAAGCTCCGGCGTCCGAGCGTGGTCGCGTGGGCGGTGAACGTCGCCGCCCGCGATCGACCGGAGCTGGTGGCGGAGCTGCTCGACGCGGGCGAGGCCCTGCGCGGCGCCCAGCGGAAGACCCTCACGGGCGGCGGCCGTGAGGAGCTCCGGCGGGCCACCGACGAGCGACGGGCCCTGATCCAGGAGCTGACGGGGGCGGCCGTCGACGCGGCCGGGAGCCGCGGCGCCGCCCATCGCGACGCCATCGCCTCGACGCTGGACGCCGCCTCCGTCGACGAGGGGCTCGGCGACCGGCTGCGCGCCGGCACGCTCGAGCGGGAGGCGCGACCGGCCGCCGGCTTCGGTGGGCTGGAGGGCTTCGAGGTCCTCACCGGCGGGAGAGCGGAGGAGGGAGCCGCTCCCCCCCGGGACCGCGACGAGGACGCTCGCGAGCGGGCGAGGGAGGCGCGAGCGGCGGAACAGCGGGCCGCGGCCGCGGCCC
>JBIOTM010000154.1:0-21480 GCA_044865955.1 Actinomycetota bacterium
GCCCCCTCGCCGCTTCCCACCCCACCTAGAAGAGGCCGACGGGCGGGGCCGTCGGAACACCCGCCCGCCGGCGACGCACGCCCCGTTGAGGGCGCACGATCCAGGTCCGTGCGATCCTCCGCCCCTCGACGGGGCGACGAAACCGGCGGTACCGGGGCGGGTCTGGCGGCACCCCGGCACCGGCCGGTCTCGGACGCAAGCATCGGCCACGGACCCCGCTCGGCATAGTGGTCGAAGGTCGAGAGTTGATCGACGTCCGGCTGATACGTTGCCCGACCGAATGCATGACATCGGCCTGGTCGGCGTGCCCTTCTCCGGGAAGTCCACGCTGTTCACCTCCCTCACCAGGGCGGGGTCGCACGGCGGGCAGGCCAACGTGGCCGTCGTCCCGGTCCCCGACCCTCGCCTGGCGGTCCTCACCGAGATGGAGCGTTCGAAGAAGACCGTCGCGGCGCAGGTCCGGTTCGTCGACGTCCCCGGCGGGGTGTCCAGCGCCCAGGGCCTCGCCAGGCTCCGCGAGACCGACGCGCTCGCGGTGGTCGTCCGCTGCTTCGGCGCCGACCGGAAGCCCGCGAGCGAGCTCGCGACGGTCCGGGGGGAACTACTGCTGAACGACCTGGCGGTGATCGAGAGCGCCCTCGACCGGGCCCGGAAGCGCGCCCGCGTCCAACCGGGAGCGGAGGTCGACGCGCTCGACCGGGCGAAGCAGGCGCTCGAGGACGAACGGCCGCTGCGCGACACCGGCCTCCCCGAGGACGACCTCGTCCACCTCAAGGCGATCGCGCCGCTCACCCTGAAGCCGGAGATCGTCGTGGCGAACCTGGAGGAAGGCGACCGGGTGCCGGACGAGCTCGACGGAGCGGTCGGCGTGTACGCCTCGATCGAAGCGGAGACCGCCGAGATGGACCCCGGGGAGGCTCGGGCGCTCCTCGAGGAGTTCGGGGTGGACGAGCCGGGGCTGGAGAAGGTGATCGCCGCCTGTTACCGGGCGCTCGACCTGATCACGTTCCTGACGACGGGCGAGGACGAGACCCGGGCGTGGGAGGTCCCGCGGGGAGCGACGGCACCCGAGGCCGCGGGGACGATCCACACCGACCTGCAGCGCGGCTTCATCCGCGCGGAGGTCATCTCGTACGAGGAGCTCGTGGCCGCGGGCTCGATGGACGCCGCGAAGGCCGCCGGCAAGGTCCGCGTCGAGGGGAAGGACTACGCCGTCCGCGAGGGCGACGTCCTGCACGTCCGCTTCGCCGTGTAGGCGGCTACACCCCGCCGATCCCGGAGCCCCGGCACGCCACGCCGTTCAGCGAACCGACGTCCACCGTCGCGATCACGGACCCGTCGCGAACGACCTGCCACGTACCGTCCCACCCGCCGGCGCCTCCATCCCCCTCCTTGGTCATCTGCTCGACGACGTCACCCGGCTCGAACCCGGGCAGGTTCCCGGTGATGTACGCCGAGCCGCCGGGCAGGACCCGGGCGCCGCTCGGGGGAGAGAACGCCACACGGTCTCCGGGAGGGCAATCGAGCGTGACCTCGTCGGGAGGATTTCCCTCGAGGACCACGGTCAACGGCACGACGAAGGTCGCCTCGCCCTCCGGCCACCTCGCGCTCACGACCAGACCGACATCGCCTTCGTAGAACTGCGTCGTGGTCCGGGTGGACATGACGCTCGTGGCCGAACCCGCGATGGATATGGGGGTGCCCGGAGGGACCGGGGTCGCGGGATCGTCGAGACACGCGGTTCCGACACCCGTCACCGTGTTGCCGCTCGGCAGGGTCCATCGGAAATCCTGGGTGCACGCCTGCCGTCGCTCTGCGCCGTACGTCACGATCGCCGTCGGCAGCTCGGCGGATCTCTCGCCGTAGGCGAACAGCGTGACGACCACCGAACCCGGGACGTCACCGACCGGTCCGGGCGACAGCTGCGGCCTCTCGGTCACCGGGGCGGGGCTCTCGTCTGGGGCGACGAC
The DNA here is from genome assembly GCA_044865955.1 of Actinomycetota bacterium. Lineage (GTDB taxonomy): Bacteria > Actinomycetota > UBA4738 > UBA4738 > HRBIN12 > JAJNBA01. The sequence continues at coordinate 1,971 of JBIOTM010000154.1, forward strand.
CTCGACGTACCGTGCCGTCCGAGCGATGCCATCCGGGTACTCGGCTTCGAACACCAGCACGTACTCGCCGGGGACGTCGGGCAGGGCGTCGATCCGAGAGAACCGCTCGAACCTGGGCCAGTCGGAGGGGTCCCCGATCAGGACGCGAGGATCGTCACCATCGGCGTGGATGTCGACGGGACCGCCGGCGACCAGGGTCGTCGCGAATCGCGTGATCTTCCCGACGGGCACCCATTCCACCATCGAGTGAGGGGCGATGGTGGACGTGAAGCTCTCGTCCCGCGTGTCGCCGTAGGCGATCGTCGTGTCGATCCGGCGCGGGGGATCCTCGGACCCGTCATCGATCACCCCGTTGCTTTCGAGCGTGACGAGCAAGACGGGTGGGCCCCCCGTGGAACCACCGACGTCGCGTCGATCGTCCGGGCGGAACGCCTGCCAGGCGAAGGCGCCCGCCGCGACCGCCACCACTGCCGCGACGACGCCTGCGATCAGCCGGTCCCGCCGAGGGGGCAACCCGTCATCCTTCGAGCCGCGATCGATCCGTTCCCGGACGGCCGTCTCGCGCATGTCGATGCGACGGAGCTTCGCGAGCTCCCGTTCCCACCGCTCAGGCATCGTCGACCTCCTCGGCGCCGAGCAGCTCGCGCAGCCGCTTCCGGGCTCGGTGCAGGTGCACCCGTACCGTCGGCGCCGCGATCCCCATCCGTCTGGCCACCTCCGCGGCGTCCAGATCCAGCACGTACCGCAGGACGATCGCCGCGCGCTGGTTCGGCGAGAGCCGGCGGAGGGCGTCGATCAGGCCGATCAGCTCGGGTGGCGGCGCCTCCGGGTCGTGCGCGACGGGGCCGCGCCGCCGCTCCGACCGGAGCTCCTCGTTCGCCAGCCGGAACGCCGTCCGGTAGATCCAGGCGACGGGGTCGCGGATCGTCCCCGATCGAGCCAACGCCCTCGCGAACGCTTCCGCCATCGCCTCCTCCGCGATGTCCCGACGACCACCCGTGTACGCGTACAACGTGCGGAACACGCCCGCGCCGGCTTCTCGGAACAGCGCGTCGAAGTCGTGCGCCTCGGTCGTGCGCTCCTCCGCCAGCGGGACCTCCGCGATCGCCTGCACGTCGGACGATAGAGGGCGCATCGGCGCGCGGCGTTTACGCGGGCCCGTTCCTCCCCAGGAGGAACCTCGCCGGCGTCGGCCCCTTGCCCTTCAGGTTCACCACGTGGACCTCCGAGAAGCGATACCGGCCCCGCAGCCGTTCGAAGACGACCTCGGAGACATGGATCTGGTCCGGTGCCCCGTTCGACTCGAGACGTGAGGCCAGGTTGACCGTGTCGCCCCACAGGTCGTACGCGAACCGTCGGCGGCCGATCACCCCTGCCACCGCCGGCCCGGTCGCCATGCCGATCCGCACGCCCATCGGGTCGCCACCGGGCCACCGGAGGCCGCGCACCTGCTCCCGGATCGCCAGCGCCATCTCCGCCGCGGCCTCCGCGTCGTCCTCCCGGCGCTCCGGCGCCCCCGCCACGGCCATGTAGGCGTCCCCGATCGTCTTGATCTTCTCGAGCCCGTAGCGCTCGGCGATGGCGTCGAAGCGGCTGAAGACGTCGTCGAGCGTGGCGACGATCGCGGAGGGCCGGGCCCGTCCGGACTGCTGGGTGAAGTCCACGAGGTCCGCGAACACGATGGTCACCTCGGCGTAGGCCTCCGCGATGCGGGCGTCCTCGGTCGCCGGATCCCGCTCCTTCAGGCGGTCGGCGACCTGACGGGGCAGGATGTTCCTGAGCAGCCCCTCCGACCGTCCGCGCTCCCGGTCGAGCTGACGTTCGCGAAGGAACAGCAACCTCGTCGACCGCTCCAGGATGTACGCCCCGACCACCAGCATGAACGCGAGGACGAGCAGGAAGTAGTCGCCGAAGATCACGTCGTCCGCCGTGTCACCGGTGAGCGTGAGGAAGGCGATCGCCCCGACGTTGTGGAAGAGGATCAGGAGGCCACCCACGACCACCGCGTACCGGAACTGCAGACGGCTGAGGATGAAGGCGAAGGTGAGGATCAGCATGATCCCCGCGTACCCCCAATCCGGGCGAGCGTCCTCGACCAGCGCTCGGTGGACGACCCAGAGGAGGCCGCTCAACAGGATGGCGATCGAGATCAGGGGCTGCCACAGCTTCCGGTAGTTCGGCAGGTAGGTGAGCCCGAAGCTCGCGAGGGCGGCCGGGACGCCCAGCCCGTACCGGATCGCCGCGTCCCAGCCCGAACCCGCGGTGACGACGCGCTGCGCCAGCGGTCCGAACGCCGCCCACACCAGGGCCCCGAGCAGGGTCGCGATCCGGATGTACTGGAGGTTCGTCTCGAAGTACTGATCCTGGAACCGCCGCTCCAGCCATCCGTCCCTGAACGTCAGCGACCAGGGATGGAGCTCGGGCGCTTGACCGTAGAAGTTGCGGACGGCGCGCAGCACGTCAGCGCTTCCTCATCGGAGCATGGCGGAGCGTGGGCTCGGGGGCGATCATGGCCGCGCATGCTGCCACACGGCGCATGAGCCCGGCCACGACGGGTTCGTACATCGGACCACCAGAGATAGCGGTACTTATCCCTTTGACAAACCCAGCTAACTCGGCAGCTACCGACCCCCTATCGAATCGGGCGAGCAGGGGAGTAGCGTTCCGGGTCATGGGAGTCCTCAAACGCGCTCTTGGGGTTGCTGGGTGGGTGGTTGTTGGGCTGATTGTCGTAGAGACCCTGTGGGGTTTCCGGATCTGGCTGACGATCCTCTTCGAGGCAATCTTCGGATGAAGCGCGCCGTCGCCTTCTTAGATACTGCGTCTCTTGCGCTCCCGTGACTGCGCCTTCTTGGGCTTGGCCTTCCCCTCCGGCTTCTTCACCTTGAGGAGATCGGTGACGGCTTCCTCGAAAGGGACCGGCGCAAGAGATACAGGCTCAGCTCGCTCCTTGTCCGCCTTCTTCAACGTCTTCTTTGTGTGAGGCATCAGCTTGAGTCTACGAGCAGGTCAACATCGATCCCGTCGCCGTCCGCCGTCGCCATGATGCCGTGCTCGACCAGAGCACCGTCCAACCGGTTGGCCCGCTGGAGGCTCCGGCACCACGCACGGATCGCCGTCCGCAGGGAGTCAAGCGCCTCCTGTTCGCTTCGACCGTGAGCAGCCAGCCCGATACGACGAGCGTGTGCTTCGATGCCAGATTTGGTCGCGTGTACTGCCGCATGAACTCGAATCTGCACCTCGGAAACCCCCTTTGACCTGGACATTTCCGACACTACCGACACCTGACACGTGCGTAAAGGATGCCTCGCCATACGGCCTCCGAGATTCGGCCACAAATCCGGGTTGACGACCTTACGCCATCGACGTATCTTGAAACCCCAAGGGGCGCGACATTGCACCCCTGTAAGTCGCAGGAGGAACCAGTGGAAGCGCCCCTGGACTCTTCGGCTCTATCAGCCGAACTTCGTCGACCCTACGCCGCTTCGTCCAACGTCCGCGCCGTCCTGCAGCGGACGCGCACTCGGAACCTGCCCGACAAGATCGACGACGACTTTCTACAGCTCGCCGACATCTCTCCCGTCGTGTTCGGTCGTGTCCGAGAGGCGCTTCGGTTCCTCGGCATGATCGACAAGAACGGCCAGCGAACGGCCAAACTCGAAGCAATCGCCGCATCGACAGACGAGGATTACAAGACCCTGTTGGAGTCAGCTGTGCGCGATGCCTACAGCGACGACTTCGAGCGCGTGAACCCGTCAGAGGATTCCCAGGGGAAGATCGTCAGCGCTTTCCGTCGCTATGAGCCGCGTTCGCAGACAGCTCGGATGGTCATGCTGTTCCTAGGTCTCTGCCGTGAAGCGGGGATAACTGTCCTCGATGCACCCCGCGAACGCTCCATGAAGGGGCCACAAACAAGCGCTCGCTCCGCGGGTGGCGGCTCCACGGGTTCCCGCGTTCAGCGAGAGGACCCCCGGCAAGACGTTCTGCCCCCGGAAGGTCACGCGCTGACGCCCCGCCATCAGCCCGGGGTGATCTTCAGCGTGACGGAGGAGGACATCGCTGGCCTTGGCGAGGATGAGTTCCAAGAGGTCTGGGCGGCCCTGGGGAAGGTGGCACGCGCTCGGTCTCGCCCAAAGAATCCTGAGCCTGCGGTCCCCGTCGACGACCACGAGCCAGAGAGCGGCGAGGGCGACGAGGAGGGGTTGGTATGAGGAGGTGACCCGCCCAGCCGCTCCGTGAACTGCGGATCAGCGGTCGGCGCAGGGCTTCTCAGGGGAGGAGGGCCGGGCCGCAGCCCGGCCCCCCATCACACATGGCGCTGTGGCGAAACTGGAAAACGCTCCGGCCTTGGGAGCCGGTGTCTCTCCGACTTGCGGGTTCAAGTCCCGTCAGCGCCACTTCCAATGTTATCGGGCCTCCGCTAATGGGCGGTTGAGGGTGAGGCGCTTGCCCTCGCCGCCCTTGATCGCGGCGGCTGCCCGAACTCCATCCTCAACGTGGCGATGATTCCAGCGGAAGGCGAACTCGTCCACGTAGCGGTGGAGATGATCTTCGCCGACGTGGTGATACGTGCCGTTGACGCCGCGCTTGAGGAGCGAGAAGAAGCCCTCAACCGTCTGCGTGTGGGCGTCGCCACGGACCCACTCGAAGGCGCTGTGCGACACGGACTGGTGCTCGGCGAACTCCTGTCCAACGTTCCGGTAGCCGTAGTGCCCGTCGGTCATGATCCGTGACGAGGGCTCGACGTGATTACGGATCGCCTGCCGTAGGTTGTCCTCGGTCACCTGGGGCATCGGGAAGGCCCGAACGTCGCCGTTGCGCTCGACCAGGGCCACGACGGGTGGCTTGTCCCAACGGCCACGCTTCGAGCCCACCCGGACCCGCCCGCCGACATACGTTTCGTCCACCTCGACGGTGCCTTGCAGCTTCGAGGCAAGTGGCTCCTGGGTCATGGCGTAGCGGATGCGGTGGCACATGAACCAAGCGGTCTTGTAGGTCACGGCGAGCATCCGGTGAAGCTGGTGGGCGCTCATGCCCTTCTTCGAGGCGCACATGAGATGGATCGCCATGAGCCACTTGCGGAGCGGGATGTGGGAGTCCTCGAAGATCGTCCCGACCGTCACCGTGAACTGCTTGCGACAGGCCTTCGCCCGGCACTTGTAGAGGCCCTTGCGGGTCTTGGAACCCGACTTCTTGGGCGTGAGCTTGTAGGGGTCCGTGGCCCCGCAGTGGGGGCAGATAGGCCCATCCGGCCAGCGGAGGGCTTCGAGGAACGCCCGAGCCTCATCCTCAGTGGTGAAGGTGTCGGTCAGGCTGACGAGGTTTCCTGTGCTTGGCATCTCACGTATAGACTAGCATGAATACGTGGTTTGTCAAGTAGATAAGTACCGAGATAGCTGGTGTCGGAGCCCCCGGAACCTGTACGCTCCCTGGTCGATGGTCGACTACCGGATCGGGCAGGCTGCGGAGGTCCTCGGTGTGCGCGTCGAGACGCTGCGGCGGTGGGAACGGGATGGGAAGCTCACGACCGTCCGCACCGCCGGCGGGCAGCGGCTCGTGCCGGCGGCCGAGGTGGCGCGCCTCCTCGCCGAACGCAGGGCCGGCCGCTCCGGCGGCTCCGTGAGCCGCCGCAACGCCTTCCCCGGCGTGGTCACGAAGGTGACCCGTGACAAGGTCTCGGCGCTCGTCGAGATCCAGGCCGGCCCGCATCGGATCGTCTCCCTCATCACCCGCGAGGCCGCCGACGAGCTGGATCTGAAGCCCGGGATGGAGGCGGTCGCGTCCGTCAAGGCGACCAGCGTCATGGTCGAGGTGCCACGATGAGGGCGGCGAGGCGGGCGGTGCCGGCGGCCGGGCGCCGAGCCCCCTACCGCATCGGCCTCGGTGAGGCCGCCGGCGCCGTCGCCGACCTCGGCGTGATGGTGCCCCTCGCCACGGCGCTCGTCCTTGTCAACGGCCTGGATGCCGGGTCCGTGCTGATCTGCGCGGGACTCCTGGTGCTCGGCTCGGGACTGGCGTTCCGGATCCCGTTCCCCGTGCAACCGCTGAAGGCGCTCACCGCCGTGGCGGTCGCGCAAGCGCTCTCCCCCGACGTGATCCACGCGGCCGGGCTGGAGATCGGGGCCGTCCTCCTCCTGCTCTCGATCCACCACGTGGCAGACGCGGTGGCCCGCATCTTCACGAAACCCGTCGTCCGCGCCCTGCAGCTCGGCGTGGGGATCCTCCTCGTGATCACCTCGGTCACACTCGTCGCGGACCCCCCGGAGGTGTTCACCGGCACGCCGGGGTCCCCCTGGCCCTGGGTGCTGATGGCCGCCGCGCTCGCGGGCGTGGTGACCGCCGCCCGCGCCCGTCACTACTGGGTCGCGCTCGCGGTCCTCGCGGCGGGCGCGGCGGCCGCCGCGACCGCCGCGACCCCTCACGTCGGCGGGCCGTCCGTCTCCTTCCCGGCTCTGCACGTCCCGGGCGCCCGCGTGTTCGCCTCCGCGTTCTTCCTCCTCGTGGTGCCCCAGCTCCCGCTGACCTTCGGGAACGCCGTCGTCGCGGTGAACGACCTGGCGCACGGATACCTCGGGCCGTCCGCGTCGAGGGTGTCTCCGTCGCGGGTGTGCGTGTCCGCCGGACTGGGGAATCTGGCGTCGGGCCTGCTCGGAGGGATGCCGATGTGTCACGGCGCGGGCGGGCTGACCGCGCACGTTCGGCTGGGCGCCCGCTCGGCGGGGATGAACATCCTCCTGGGGACCACGTTCATCGTGCTGGGTCTGTTCTTCGCCCAACAGGTGCCGGTCATCCTCGGCCTCCTGCCCATCTGGGGGCTGGCTGCCTTCCTCGCCTACGCGGGCCTGCGTCACGCATGGCTCGTCGCGGATCTTCGTGGGTCGGACCTCGTGCTGGCGATCGTCGCGGGCGCTCTGGGCGCGTGGTTCGGGAACCTCGCCATCACGGCAGCCCTGGCCCTCCTCGCCGTGCACGGGCGAGCGCTCATCGTGAGTTTCGGGAGCCGCGCCGGTACGCTTGGTCGGTGAGAACCGACGAACGGCGGGCCGCCGACGCGCACGGGGACGACGAGGCCTCCGGCCCGCCCAAGAGGAAGCGCAACCCGATCCTGTCGTTCCTCGGGGAGCTGCCCGGGCTCGTCATCATGGCGTTCGCCCTGGCCCTGCTCATCAAGAGCACGCTGCTCCAGGCCTTCTGGATCCCGACCGGTTCGATGGAGCCCACGCTGGTCCCCGGCGACCGGGTGATCGTGGCCAAGGTCCCGTACTACTTCCACGACCCCGAGCGAGGCGACATCGTCGTCTTCGAGGAACCCGATCCGGCGAGGGAGCCGGATCGGAGCTGGTGGGAATCGCTCACCCACTGGCTCGGTCAAGGGCTCGGCTTCGCGCCGCCGGACAACCCCGACTACATCAAGCGCGTGATCGGCGGACCGGGGGATGTGGTCTACGCGAAAGGCGGTCACGTCTTCGTGAACGACGTGCGGATCGCCGAGCCCTACCTGGAGCAGACGACCGCCCGGTTCCCGCGGACCACCGTCCCGGAGGGGAAGCTCTTCGTGATGGGCGACAACCGCTCGAACTCGCTCGACTCCCGCTTCGGCCTCGGCTTCGTGCCCATCGACCGCGTGGTCGGGAAGGCGGTCCTCGTCATCTGGCCGCTCGACAACGTCGGCGGCCTGTAGCCCGGGGGCCGGACCAACGTGCGCGTCCTCCTGATCGGCGTCGGGATCTTCGTGGGGATCTGGCTGCTCGCGGCGCTCGTGCTGCTCTGGGTGGGGCGTAAGACCCTCGCGCGCGAGCTGGTCACCCTCCTGCCGAACCTCGTGCGCCTGTTCCGTGGCCTGATCGGCGACGCGCGCGTGCCCCGCGGCTCCAAGGTGCTCCTCCTCCTGGGCGCCATCTGGCTCGTCTCGCCGGTCGACCTGATCCCCGAGTTCGTGCCGGGGATCGGGGGGATCGACGACGCCGTCGTCGCCGGGCTGGTGCTCCGGCACCTGGTGAAGCGGGCCGGCCCCGACGTCGTGCGGGAGCACTGGCAGGGCGATCCACGGACGCTCTCGGTCCTGTTCCGGGCCGTCGGGATCCCCTAGCCGATCCCCCGGCCTTTCGCCCACGCCTCCAGGAGGTCGTAGGCCTCCTCCTCGGAGACCTCCCCTCGTTCCAGACGCACCTCCATGAGGAACGCGAGGGCCTCGCCCACCAGGGGCCCCGGCTCCATGCCCAGCCGCTCCATCACCTGTCGGCCGTCGAGCGGGGGCCGCATGGCCTCGAGGTTCTCCAGCTCCGCCAGCCGTGCGATCCGCTCCTCCAGCTCGTCCTGGAGCTCGGCGAACCGCTCGGCCCGCTTCGGGTCGCGGGTCGTGCAGTCGGCCCGGGTGAGCTGGTTGAGCTTGTCCAACAGCGGCCCGGCGTCACGCACGTAGCGACGGACCGCCGAGTCGGTCCACCCCTCCCCGTAGCCGTGGAACCGGAGGTGCAGCTCCACCAGCCTGCGGACGTCGTCGACGATCGCCCTGGGGTACCGGAGCTCGCGGAGTCGCTCTTCCGCCATCCGGGCACCGACCACTTCGTGATGATGGAACGACACCCCCTCGGGCGTGATCTGCCGGGTGGAGGGCTTGCCGACGTCGTGCAACAGCGCCGCCAGCCGGAGCACCGGATCGGGCTCGACGCGCTCGACGACCGCGAAGGTGTGCCGGAGCACGTCCTTGTGCCGCTGGACCGGATCCTGCTCGAGCCGCAGGGACGACAGCTCGGGCAGGAACTCGTCGGAGAGTCCCGTCTCCACGAGGAGCGCCAGGCCCTTGGCCGGCTCGTCCGAGACCAGCAGCTTGTCCATCTCCTCCCGGATGCGCTCCCCCGACACGATGCGGAGCCGGTCCCGCATCCCTGCGATCGCGTCCACCACCCGCGGCGCCGGCACCACGCCGAGCTGGGCCACGAACCGCGCGGCGCGGAGCATCCGGAGCGGATCGTCCGAGAACGCGACCTCCGGGTCGAGCGGGGTGTCCAGCCGTTTCGCCCCGAGGTCCTTCACGCCTTCGAACGGATCGACGAACCCGCCGTCGGGCAGGCGCACCGCCATCGCGTTGATCGTGAAGTCGCGCCGGGAGAGATCGGTCCGGACGTCCTTCGCGAACGTCACGGCGGGCTTCCGCTCGTCCTCCGGATACCGCTCCTCCCGGAACGTCGTGATCTCCAGCACGCGGCCGCGGCGGCGGGCCCCGACCGTTCCGAACCGCACGCCCACGAGGTACTGGGCCTCCGCCCACCCCCTGAGCAGGCGCGACGTCTCGGCCGGGGAGGCATCGGTCGCGAAATCCGCGTCGGCGTCCGGAGCCAGCCGCTGCAGCACCATGTCCCTCACGACGCCGCCGACGAGGTACAGCTCGTGTCCGGCGGCCTGGAAACGGTCGCCGAGCTCCTTCGCGAGCGGATCGATCTCGAGGGTGGTCACGGTGGTGAAACCTTACCCCCGAGGTCGTCCGCGCCCGCGCGGTACGGTGCCGCCGTGCTGACGCTCCTCGGGTTCGCGTGGACCCTCCCCAACACCCTGCTCGGGCTCCTCCTCGGGCTCCTCACGTTCCAGGCCCCACGAGCCCTCGACGGGCTGGTCGTGTTCGACGGGCGCCCCCGCGGCCTGACGCAGCTGATGCCGCGCCTCGGCCGCTCCGCGATGACCGTCGGCTTCGTCATCCTGTCGTCGAGACCGCTCGCGGGGCGGCTGCTCGCGCATGAGCGGCACCACGTGCGCCAGTACATGGCGCTGGGACCGTTGTTCATCCCGGTCTACCTGCTGCTGGCCATCCCCTTCGGGTACCGGCGGCATCCGATGGAGCGCGCCGCCGATCGGGCGGCGGACGCAGCGAGCTAGATCGGGAGCCCCTCGGCGGCCGCCTCGTCGAACGCGGCCCTCCGCTCGAGGGTCCCCTGGAGCGCCAGGTCGAAGTCGTGGGGGTTGGTCGCGGTCCGTCTGGCCTCGTCCGAGGACACGATGCCCTCCTTCACCAGCTTCACCAGCGCCTGGTCGAACGTCTGCATCCCGTAGAAGTCGCCCCCGGAGATGACGTCGAGGATCCCCATCGTCTGGTCCGGGTCGACGATCCGGTCGAAGATCCGTCCCGTGTTCACCAGCACCTCGACGACCGGCACGCGACCCTTGCCGTCCGCCCTGGCGACGAGGCGCTGCGAGACGATCCCCCGCAGGGCGCCGGCGAAGGACGACCGGATCTCGCGCTGCTGCTCCGGCGGGAACAGGTCGAGCACCCGGTTGATCGTCTCCATCGCGTCGATCGTGTGCAGTGTCGAGATCACGAGGTGACCGGTCTCGGCGGCCTGGATCGCGGCGAGCGCGGAGTCCGGATCGCGGATCTCGCCGATGAAGATGACGTCCGGATCCTGCCGGATCACGTGACGGAGCGCCGTCGCGTACGAATCGGTGTCGATCCCGATCTCGCGTTGCTGGACGATCGACAGCTGGTCGTCGTGGACGACCTCGATCGGATCCTCCACCGTGACGATGTGCGTGCGCTTGGTCCGGTTGATGTGGCCGATCATGGCCGCGATCGTGGTGGTCTTGCCGGTCCCGGTCGGCCCGGTGATCAGGATCAGGCCGCGGGGAGAGCCGGCGAGCGTGGCCATGACAGGAGGCAGGCGGAGCTCTTCGAACGTCGGCACCTCGGCGCGCACCCGACGGATGGCCAGGCCGATCACCCCTCGCTGGCGGAAGACGTTCACGCGGAACCGCCCCACGCCCACGAGCGTGTACCCGAGGTCGGCTTCGTTGCTCCGTTCGAACTCGCGACGCTTGTGCTCGGTCATCAGCGCGTCGGCGAACCGTTCCGTGTCCGTCGCGGAGAGGTAGCCGAGGTCCGCGGGCGAGAGATCGCCGTCCACGCGCACGAACGGCACGTTGCCGGCCTTCAGGTGCAGATCGCTCGCGCCCCGCTCCACCGCGTATCGCAACAGCTCGTCGATGTCCATGCCAGACCGGCGCTCCTTCTCTGGTGCTCGGCTCTCGTTCATCCGGCGGTGCGCCCCTCCGGCGCTCGGTTGATGCATCGGCCCCGACCTCCGCTGACCTGAGCGCGGAGCTAGGATCGGCGGATGGCGGAGGGCGAAGGACCTCGGTGGGACGAGGAGTCGTCGGGCGGGGCGAAGCGCCGGCGCAGGAGGCGCCGACCCGGCACGCGGCGATCCGCGCAGGCGAGCACGGCGACCCCGTCCGGCACCGTCACCCCCTCGAAGGCCCAGAAGAAGAAGAAGAAGCCGACCAGGAAGGCGCCGAGGAAGAAGCGCGCCCCCTCCGGGCCTGCCATCCCGACCAAGCGGGAGGTGTCCGCGGGGGGCGTCGTCTACCGCCGCGAGGGGCAACGGATCGAGGTCGTGCTGGCGTCCCGGCGAACGCGGCGCGGCGAGCTCGCGTGGGGACTGGCCAAGGGGGGCATCGAGGCGGACGAGTCCCTGGAGGCGGCGGCGGTGCGGGAGGTGCGGGAGGAAACGGGGATCGATGCCGAGATCGAGGCCTCGTTGGGGGAGACACGCTACTTCTACGTGTGGGAGAACGTTCGGATCCGCAAGACGGTGCACTTCTTCCTGATGCGCCACACGGGTGGCGACATCGAGGACCGCGACGACGAGATGGAGGAGATCCGGTGGTTCCCGCTCGAGCGTGCATCGAAGCGCGCCGCCTATCGGGGTGAGCGCGAGGTGCTCGGCCGGGCCGCGGAGCTCCTGCGTTGACCCCCGCCGACGTCGCGATCGGCGTCGGCATCGGGCTGGCCTCCGGGGTCCTCGCCGGACTGTTCGGGATCGGCGGAGGAATCGTGATGACGCCGGGGATCCAGGTCCTGCTGGGCGCGCCTCCGATCGTGGCGCTGGCCACGCCGCTGCCCGCGATCTTCCCGACCGCCCTCGCCGGCGCGCTGACCTACCGGCGCGGCGGCGAGCTCGACACGCAGGCAGCGGCGTGGCTCGTCGGACCGGGCCTCGTGGGCGCCGCGCTCGGCGCGTGGCTCACCGAGGTGGTGGAGACGTCGCTGCTGCTGCTCGTCACCGCGGGGCTGCTCGCGTACCAAGCGTGGACGATCCTCCGGTCGGCACGACGTTCATCCGAGAGGCGTGCGCCACGGGGTTCCCCCGCGGCCCTGGTCGCGATCGGCGCGGGGGCCGGCTTCGTCTCGGGCCTCCTCGGGATCGGCGGCGGCCTCGTGATGGTGCCCCTCCTCGCGGGTTGGCTCGGCATGCCGCTCAAGCGGGCGCTGGGGACCTCGTTGCTCGCGATCGTCGCGCTCGTCGTTCCCGGCACGGTGGTGCACGCCGTCCTGGGCCACATCGACGTCGGGATCTTCCTCGCCCTCATCGTGGGCGCCGTCCCGGGGGCGCGGCTGGGCGCCTCGGTGGCGCTGGGCGCCCGCGAGCGGACCCTGCGGTCGGTCGTGGGCGGTGGGCTCCTGACGATCGCGGTCGGCTACGCCGTGGCGCAGCTCGTCGCGCTGCTAGGCCGATGAGCCCCGGGGCTACGATGGGGCACCCGGCATGAAGAGCCATCGCGCAACACCCCTCATCATCCTCGGCCTCGCGGCGATCGTCTCCATAGCGGCTCCGGCCCGAGCCCAGGACGAGCCCGTCGCCTCGGCCTCCATCCGGCTGCTGTCCCAGACACCGTGGACGAGCCCGGATCGACCCGATCTGCGGCTCCGGGTCCGGGTCCGCAACGAGAGCGGAACCACGATCCCGGAGCCGCAGATCGGCTGGGCGATCGGCCCGAAGATCGTCTCCCGGGTGCAGTACGAGACCGCGCTCGACGAGGGGCCCGCCTTCGCGGCCTCGGCCGAGACCCTCCCCCTCGAGGAAGACCTCCCGCCCGGGGAGTCGATCGAAGTCCCGATCCGGATCGACGCGTCCCGGACGGGCGGGATCGACCCCAACGACTCGGGCGTGTATCCGCTGCAGATCGTCCTCCGGAGCGAGTTCCAACAGCTCGCCTCGCTGTCGACCGCCGCGATCCACCTCGTCCGCGAGCCGGAGGAGCCCGTGCTGTTCTCGTGGTGGACCGAGATCGCGACCCCGGTGGCGTTCGCTCCGGACGGCAGGATGATCGACCGCGGTTTCGAAGCGTCGCTCGACGAGGAAGGTGGAGTGGCCGCGCAGGTCCAGGCCCTCGCCGACCTGCTCGCCGACACCCGTTCGCTCTCCACCTTCGACCTCATCGTGTCGCCCGCGGCGCTCGACCAGCTCCGCCAGGTGGCGGACGGCTACGAGCGGGGCACCGGCGGGGCGGTGGATGAGGACGATCGCGTACCTCGCGTCGCCGCTGACACGCTCCGGCTGCTCCGCGACATGGCGACGGACCCCGAGGTCGAGATGCACGCGATGCCGTTCGCCGCGCCGCGGCTTCCGGCCCTGCTCTCGTCCAGCCTGCTCCGCAGCCACCTCGCCACGCAGTGGCTGCTCGGGGACGAGACGGTCGAACGCCTCCTCGGCCAGCGTCCCGGCCGGGCCGTCACGCGGCCTCCCGGGCTCGCGCTCGATCAGGCGTCGGTGGACGCGCTGTCGGCCCGTGGGGTCACGACGATCCTCGGGGCGAGCGACACCGTCGAGCGACCGGCTCAGCCGAGCGGGTTCGCGCCGCCCCCCGCGGCCACGCTCTCCACGACGTCCGGCGGCGACGTCGGGCTCATCCTGCCCGACCCGGGGACGCAGGCGCTCCTGGCCGATCCGGAGCTCCTCGGCGACCCGGTCCGCGCGGCCCAGGCCGTGCTGGGAGAGCTGGCCACGATCTGGCGCGAGCAGCCGGTACCGCTCCCACCGACGGTCCGGGGACTGGCCCTCGACCTCCCGCCCGACCTCCCCCCGAAGATCTGGAGCCCGCTGGTGCGACGCCTCGCGACGGCGCCCTTCCTCCGCACCGTCCATGCGGACGACCTCTCCGATCGCATCCGGCCCGAGCCCGCAGGCGCGGTGCTGGAGCCGCACCCCCTCGAAGCGTTCTCGCCCGGATACGCCGACGACCTCTTCACGACCGCTCGGGACGTGACCGCGTTCGCCGCGATGCTCCAGGGACCCCACGACGAGGCCGACCGGCTCCAGCGGGCGATCCTGTACGCGGAGGCGTCGCAATACATCGGGAACGAGGGCTCGGGCCGGACGTGGATAGACGCGGTGAACGGAACGACCGACCGGACGTTCGCCGCGCTCGCCCCCGACACCTCCCGGGTCCTGACCTTCACCTCGAGGACGGGGACGATCCCGCTCCGGATGGGCGATCCGGGCGACCGCAACCTTCAGGTCGTCGTGGAGCTCGCCTCGGGCCGGGTCGAGTTCCTCGACGGGAACACCCGGACGGTCCGGTTGGATCGCGCCGACCAGGTGGTCGAGTTCGATGCGGAGGTGAAAGCCGCGGGCCGCAGCTCGATCGACGTCATCGTCCGATCGCCCGACGGTCTCGAGCTCGCCCGACGGGTCCTCGTGGTCAGCTCCACGGCGGTGAACCCGATCGCCCTCATCATCACCGCAGGAGCCGGCCTCGTCCTGGTCGGCCTGTGGTCGAGGAGGCTGTTCCGACGTCGGAGCGCGTGAGCCCCGAGATGGGATCCCCACCCAGGGACACCAGGGGATCCCTGGTGCGGCACGCGGCGGTCATGACGGTGGGGACCACCCTGTCGCGGCTCACCGGGTTCCTCCGCCTCACGGCGATGACCGCCACGCTCGGCGTGACCGTCAGCTCGCTGGGATCGATCTACACGGTCGCCAACCTCACGCCGAACATCGTCTACGAGCTGATCCTCGGCGGGATCCTCACCTCGGTGTTCGTGCCCGTGTTCGTGCAGCGTCTGGAGACGAACGGACTGGACGACGCCCACGACGTGGCGAACCGCATCGTGACCCTCGTCCTCGTGATCCTCGTGATCGTCGTCGCGGCGGTCGCCCTGTTCGCGGAACCGATCATCCGGCTGTACCTCGTCGCCTCGGAGGCACCGGACCGGGATGCCCAGGTGGAGCTGGGGGTCTTCTTCCTGCGATGGTTCATGCCCCAGATCGTGTTCTACGGCGTCGGCGCGGTCGCCACCGGCCTCCTCCAGGCGCACCGGCGGTTCGCCGCACCGATGTTCGCGCCGATCCTCAACAACGTCGTGGTGATCGCGACGTTCGTGACCTACGCCATCGTGCGCGGCGGACGGCCGCCCCGGGTCGAGGGCATCACCACCGCGGAGGAGACGATCTTGGCCGTGGGCACGACGCTCGGGGTGGTCGCGATGACGGTGGCGCTCTGGCCATCGCTTCGCTCCCTCGGCTACCGCGTGCGCCTGCGTCTCGCTTGGCGTCACGAGGCGGTGCGCCGCCTGATCCGTCTGGCCGGGTGGGTCGCGTTGTACGTCGCCGCCAACCAGCTCGCCTACGTCCTGATCATCGTGCTGAACAACCGGTTCCCCGCGGGTCCGCAGATCTACACGACCGCCTTCACCGTCTTTCAGCTCCCGCACGCGATCTTCGCGGTCTCGATCTTCACCGCGCTCCTGCCCAGCATGAGCGAACGATGGGCGACGGGTGATCCCCAGGGCGTGCGAGCGCTCGTGTCGCGAGGGCTGCGAGACACGGCCGTCGTCACGTTGCCCGCGGCCGTGGGGCTCATCGTCCTCGCCGAGCCGATCGTCCGGTTGCTCTTCGAACACGGCGAGGCCGTCGGTCGCGACGCCGAGGCGATCGCCCGGACGCTCCAGGGGTTCGCGGTGGGACTGCTGTTCTTCTCCGCGTTCCAGCTGCTCACGCGGAGCTTCTACGCGATGCAGGACACGCGGACGCCGGCCGTGGTGAACGTCGGTGCGGCGTGCGTCAACGTGGGGGCGGCGCTGCTGTTCGTCTATCCGCTCGGCTTGGGGCTCCGGGGGATGGCGCTCGCCCACGCGACCTCGTACGTCGCGGGCGCGACCGTCCTGCTCGTGCTCCTCCGGCGCCGGCTGGGGGCGATCGACGGCGCGCGCATCGTTCGCACGACCGGCAAGGCGGCGATCGCCGCGGCGGCCTCGGGGGCCGGCGCCCTCGCGGTCGTGTCCGCATGGCCGGACGGCGACGCGAACGTGGTGCTCCTGGGGGTGCGCGTCGGGGCGGCCATCGGCGCCGGGGTGCTGGTGTTCGTCGGAACGGCCCTTATCCTCCGAGTCACAGAGGTCGATGACCTGAGGAAGGCGGTCCTCAGGAGGTTCCGCGGATGAACGTGCTGCGCGAAGAAGCCGGAGTGGCGGGGAAGATGGTCATCGTCTGGCTCATCATCCTGGCGCTCCTGGGCGTGGCGGCGATCGACGCGGCCTCGATCGCGTTCACCACGTACAAGCTCTCCGACGTGGGCTCGGCCGCGGCCAGCGAGGGCGCGCTCGTCTACAAGCGCACGAACGACGTCCGCGACGCGTGCCAGCGCGTCGAACGGGTGGTGACCAAGCAGGACCCCTCGGCGAAGCTGACGAGGCGCGGGTGCAGCATCGAACGGCCCACGGGGCTGGTCACCGTGGCCATCCGGAAACGGGCCAGCACCCTCGTGGCGCAGCGGATCCCGTGGACCGAGGACTTCGCGGTGGTCGTCGTGAAGGAAACCGCGGGACCTCCCTCGCTGTAGCGTTCGCATCGTGGACGCGCCCGAGCCCGACGAACGGCTGATCCGCCGGTTCCAGGAGGGCAGCGCCGAGGCGTTCGAGACGCTCGTCGAGCGACACGGGACGCGCGTCTACAACCTCTGCTTGAGGATCCTCGGGGACCCGGACGAAGCCGCCGACGCGTCCCAGGACACGTTCCTCACCGCCCTCCGGAAGTTGCACACCTTCCGGGGCGACGCCGCCTTCACGACCTGGCTCCATCGCGTCACGGTGAACGCGTGCTACGACTCACTCCGGCGGAAGAAGCGCCGCCCACTGCTCCGGGTCGTGACCGATGACGACGAGGACCGTCCGGAGCCGTCCCTGCCGGCGCCCGACCACGCAGATCGGGTGATCCTCTCGGTCGACGTCGCGAGGGCCCTCGACCAGGTCGCCGAGGAGTTCCGCGTGGCGCTGGTGATGGCGGACGTGCAGGACCTCCCCTACGAGGAGATCGCCCGTGTGCTGGACGTCCCGGTGGGGACGGTCAAGTCCCGCGTGTTCCGTGGCCGAGCGGCGCTGGGACGGGCGCTGGGGGTGGTCCCGGCCGCCGGGGAACCGCCTCGCGCGTCACAGGCGTCAGAGGAACAGGCATGAACCATCCCTACGACCTGCTGGCCGACCTCGTGGACGGCTCCCTGGACGCGCACGATCGCGCCCAGGTCGACGCACATCTGGCCACGTGCGCATCGTGCCGCGAGGACCTCGCGCTCGCCACCGCCGGCCGCGATGCCGCGCGGTCGCTCCCCCAGGTCGCCGCCCCGGCGGACCTCCGCGAGGGGGTCGTCGGAGCGGCCGGCGGTCGCGCCTCCCGGGCTCCTCGCTGGTACCGGTGGGCGGGGGCCGCGGCGGTCGCCGCCGCCGCCGTCGTCGCGATCGCCGTCGCCCTCCCCGACGTCGGCGGCGGCGCCAGCCCGGAGATGGCGGCCCAGGATGCCGGGGCCGAGGGCGCGCCCGGCGCCGCGTCCGTCACGTCGGCGGCGGACGTGCTCCTCGAGGTCCAGGACGTGAACTACGGCGAGGACAGCCTCCGACAGCTGGCGCGCGAGGCCGGCACGCACGAACAGGCGGCCTACCCCACGTCGTCGGACGCGGTCCAACGAGACGCCTCAGCCGCCCTCGGCTGCGTCACCCAGGCGTTCGAGGCGAAGCCCGCCGGGCGCCTGCGGCGGCTGATCCAGGCTCGCTTCGATGGTCGGCCCGCCTACCTCGCCGTCTACCTCGAGAGCCCGGGCGCTGGCCAACCCCCCGACTCCGCCACGGTGTGGGTGGCGGCCAAGGCCGACTGCACGATCGTGTCCTTCGCCCAGGCTCGCCTCTGACGCACGGGAAACATCCGGCTTCGATCCGGCGTTCAGGTCCTGTGGGAGGATTGTGCCTCGATGACCAGCGACCCCTCGAACGACGTCCGGGACCTCATCGTGATCGGCTCGGGCCCCGCCGGTTTCGCGGCCGCCCTCTACGCCGCGCGAGCGAACCTGGCCCCGCTGGTCCTGAAGGGTCTCGAGGCGGGGGGGCAGCTCATGCTCACGACCGACGTCGAGAACTATCCGGGGTTCGCCGACGGGATCCTCGGTCCGGAGCTCATGGACCAGATGGAGAAGCAAGCCGCTCGGTTCGACGCCGAGATCCTGCCCGTCCACGTGACCAGGGTCGACCTCTCGGCCCGGCCGTTCGGCGTGTGGGCCGGGGACCAGGTGTGGCGCGCGAAGGCGATCGTGATCGCGACCGGCGCGACCGCCAGGTGGCTCGGCGTACCCGGCGAGGAGAAGCTGCGGGGCCGCGGCGTCTCGGCGTGCGCCACGTGCGACGGCTTCTTCTTCCGTGACCGGGAGCTGGTCGTCGTCGGCGGTGGCGACTCCGCGATGGAGGAGGCGACCTTCCTGACGAAGTTCGCGTCGAATGTGACGATCGTCCACCGGCGTGACGAGTTCCGCGCATCGAAGATCATGCAGGAGCGCGCCCGCGCCAACCCGAAGATCGATGTGATCTGGAACAGCGAGGTGGTCGAGATCCTCGGGGACGACGCCGTGACCGGGGTGCGGCTGAAGCACACCCGGACCGGCGAGACGACGGAGCTCCGGACGGACGGCGTCTTCATGGCGATCGGGCATACGCCCAACACGGAGCTGTTCCGCGATCGGTTGGAGACCGACGCCGACGGGTACATCCTCGTCCGGGAACCGCGAACCCATACGTCCGTCGAGGGCGTGTTCGCCGCGGGCGACGTCACCGACCGCGTTTATCGTCAGGCGGTGACGGCGGCCGGCCAGGGATGCAAGGCCGCCATGGACGCCGAGCGGTTCCTCGAAGCCGAGGCGCATGCTTCCGGGTCGACGGAGGGAATCACCGCCCCGGCGTGAGCGTTCCGGGTAGTTGAGCCGCGGGCTTGCCCCCGAGCGGCATCGAGAGGAGAGAACGGATGGCCAACATCGGAAGCGTGAACGACACGGAGTTCCGGACGAGCGTCCTGGAATCCGAGACGCCGGTCCTCGTGGACTTCTGGGCGGAATGGTGCGTGCCGTGTCACATGGTCTCACCCGTCGTCGAAGAGATCGGGCAGGAGAAGGGCCAGGCGCTGAAGGTCGCGAAGCTGAACATCGACGAGAACCCGGACGCCACGCGGACCTACGGCGTGATGTCGATCCCCTCCCTGATCCTGTTCAAGGCCGGCAAGGAGGTCGTGCGCCTGACGGGCGCGCGGCCGAAGGACGCGATCCTCCGGGATCTGAACCCGCATCTGGTGTAGGGCGTCCACCCCGCGGCGCGGTTGCCGCCGCGTCGAGCGTCAACGCACACTCGAACGATGCGGGTGTATCACCGTCTCGATCGAGGACCCGAGATCGCCGACATCCAGGCGAGACTGGTCGCGCTCGGCGCCGT
>JBIOTM010000155.1:0-2389 GCA_044865955.1 Actinomycetota bacterium
GGCCGTCTGTACATTTCGCCTCGCTCCGAGCAGTCGGAGCGGCCGAATCAGGGAACCGAGGCCGGGACCCCTGGGAAAGCCGTAAGGCCAACTGGGCGCACCTGCTCGTACGGTTGGGACAGCTAACTAGCTGTGCGGGTGGGGAGGCTCGGGCGGCCCCAAAGCCCAACGAAAGGGTGCTACGGCCAGGAAACCAAGACGGCTGCGAGAGGTTGCTCGGAGCACCTGAGCCCGAGGGGCCAACGGTGGCTGGAGGCTTCGGCTTCCGGCGAGCCGGAGGTCCCTCGGGTTCTTCTTTTCCCCAGCGTCCCGCCGGAGCCGTGGCGACGACCCGTCCTTGTCCACGGAACCCGTCGCCGGTACCGTTCGGAGGCCATGGCGTCCGAACAGGGGATCGACCGCAAGGCCCGACGCGACCAGATCGTGGACGTCGCGATGCGGCACTTCGCCGAGCATGGGTACGCGGGCGCACACGTCGAGGACATCGCGACCGAGGTCGGTGTCGCCAAGGGGACCGTCTTCCTGCACTTCGGAACCAAGGAGAGTCTGTTCCTCGAGGTGTATCGCGCGGCCGTGGGCCAGCTGCCGGCCTGGCTGGATGCCCCGGCAGACGTGCTCGACGACGGGTTCTGGGCCGTCCTCGACTACTGGCTCAGGCGGACCGAGGAGTTCGTGACCGAGGAGTGGGTCCCCAACCGGGTCGCCATGATCGGCCGCCGCGACACGGGTCTCGGGCTCCGGCGACCGATCGACCGCCTGATGAGGAGCGAGGACCCGTACGGGACGCTCGAGTTCGTCGAGTTCGGCGTCCAGCACGGCGAGATCCGCGACGACGTCGACGTGGAGATGATCGCCTCCATGCTCGACTGGGTGGCCGAGCGGTTCCAGGACGCGCTCGGGAGCGAGGAGCTGGATCCGGGGCTCGTCCATCGCGCCTCCCCGGCTCCCGGGCGTGCCACGGCGCGCATCCGGGAGTTCCTTGAGCTCCTGCGCTCGGGGATCGCCGCGCGCTAGATCCGGGGAGGCTCGACGCGTCGCCGCGTGTCCTGCCAACATGGGGCCTGCCCGAGACGGTGCGGAGCGATGGAGGGGATCGGCCGGTGAGCGAGACGGATCGCAGGAAGGTCGCCTTCCTGGGCGGCGGCCGGATGGGTGAGGCCCTCGTGTCCGGGCTGATCCGCTCGGGCGGGCGGAGCGCGGACGAGATCATGGTCACGAGCCGCCGGGAGGAGCGCTCGCGCGAGCTCGCCGAGACCCATGGCATCGCAACCACGACCGAGAATCCCCGGGCCGTTTCCTGGGCGGACGTCCTGGTCCTGACGGTCAAGCCGCAGGACATGGAGGCGCTCCTGTCCCAGATCCGCGAGACGGTCACGCCGGAGCACCTCGTGGTGAGCTTCGCCGCCGGCATCCGGACCTCGTTCGTCGAGAAGCACCTTCCCGACGAGGTCCCCGTCGTCCGGGTGATGTCCAACGTCGCGGTGCTCGTCGACGAGGCGTTGTCGGTGGTCGCCGCGGGCCGGAACGCGCAGGACGCCCACCTCGAGGTGGCCGAGGAGCTGCTCGGCTACGTGGGCAGGGTGATCCGGCTGAAGGAGGTCCACCTCGACGCGATCACCGCCACGAGCGGGAGCGGGCCCGCGTACTTCTTCCTCCTCGCCGAGGCCATGATCGAGGCGTGCATCCTGCTCGGGCTGTCGAGGGACGTCGCGACCGAGCTCATCATCCAGACGATGCTCGGATCCGCGAAGATGCTTCGCGACACCGGCAAGCACCCCGTCGAGCTGCGCGAGATGGTCACCTCACCGGGCGGCACCACGATCGCCGCGATCCGTCACCTCGAGGAGGCGGGCGTGCGCGCCGCGTTCCTGAACGCGATCGACGCCGCCCGGCACCGAAGCGCCGAGCTCGCGCAGGGCGGCGACGAGGACCAGGGCTGAGGGCGCCAGGATGGGGCGAGGAGACCGGGCCAAGGTGCGCTGGGCGCACGACCGCGAGCGCAAGAAGAAGGAAGCCGCCAAGCGCCGGGCCGCCGAGCGGGCCGCCCTTCGCAAGACCAAGAAGCGATAGCCGGTCCCTCAGCGCCCGAGGCGGTTCCGAAGGATCCCGATCCCCTCGGCCTCGAGCTCGACCTCGGCCCCAGGCCAGATCCGCTGTTCGAGCCCCGGCACCTCGAACGGCCCGGAGGCGAACGTCTCGCCGGGAGCCAGGCCCTCATGCGTGGAGGCCCGTGACACGTCGCGGAGCAGCTCGAACGCGGTTCCGTTGAGGTTCCCCTTCACCCATTCCTCGCCGTCGACCCGAACGGTCACGAAGGTCGTCTGCGGATCGAGCTCGTCGGCCGTCACGATGCACGGTCCGATCGAGAGCGGAACGCCGGCGGGCGACG
>JBIOTM010000156.1:0-23141 GCA_044865955.1 Actinomycetota bacterium
AGCTGACGCACCACCGGAGAAGGTTCAGACCGGTGGGCGGAGGCCGGCGAGCGTGACCGATACGAGGCGATCGACCGCAGCCTTCGAACGCTGTGAGCCGGCTCCGGCGAGAGCGTGGACGCAGTAGGTCGCGAGCTCGTCCGGCGGCACATCGTCACGGACCTCTCCCTCCTTCGCCGCCGCCGCCACGAGATCCCTGATCATCTCCTGGACCTGCCGTTGCGCTCGCCCGATCCGTTCGTCTCGATGGAGCAAGTCGGCGAATCCGGCGTCCTGATGCCCGCGCGAATGACGAGAGAGGCGCGCGTATGCCTCGAGCACCGCCTCGAGCCGCTCGCCGGCGCCATCGGCACGATCCCGGACGTCCGAGAGATGGGCGAGGTGGCCCTCGATCTGTCGGTCATGCCAGGCGAGGAGGATGGCCTCGACGTCCGGGAAGTACTTGTAGAGGGTCGCCCGGCCGATGCCCGTCTCCTCGGCGATCTGCGACATCGTCACCGTGAGCAGCCCGTGCTCCGCGACGAGCGCCGCGGTCGTGTCCAGGATGGCGTCCCGGACCTCACGGCGGTGCGTCTCGATGGTCTGCGTCCACAGCTTCGGCACGCGAGAAGTATACTCTCTGACTGCCCCTGATACATCCTGATTTGACAGAGACAGTCCGTCTCGATAGCTTGGGAAGCCGTCCGAGCATCCGGCCCGACGGAGGACCGACGTGGGTGACGAGCCACATCGCCGCGAGACCGCCGACGACATCGGCCGGAGTGCCGACCGCGGACGGGCCCGCTCCAGGTCCAGGTGGGTGGTCGCCGTTGCGATCGTCATCGCGTTCGCCGTGCTGGCGCTGATCGTCTTCCTCCATCTGAGCGGTGCGATCGGCCCGGGCATCCATCAGGGAAGCTGAAGTCGTGACCACTGGCATGGAGAGCGGGTTTCCGGTCGCCCCGGGCGCGAAGCTGGCGCCGGTGGTCACCGTGAAGTCGCTCACCAAGCGCTTCGGCCAGCTCGTCGCCGTGAACGACCTCACGTTCTCTACCGAGCCCGGCACCGTCACCGGCTTCCTCGGGCCGAACGGCGCCGGGAAGACGACCACCCTGCGGCTCCTGCTCGGGCTCGCCGAGCCGACCTCCGGCGAGGCGCTCGTGTTCGGTCGCCGGTACCGCGATCTCGAGCAACCGGCGCGCCGGGTCGGCGCGGTCCTCGAGTCCAACGACTTCCATCCTGGGCGCGCCGGACGCGACCACCTGCGCGCGCTCGCTCTGGCGGCCGAGATCCCATCCGAGCGGGTGGACGAGGTGCTCGAGCACGTCGAGCTGACGAACGCTGCCCGCCGCCGCGTCAGGACCTACTCGCTCGGGATGCGGCAGCGGCTCGGCCTCGCCGCGGCGCTGCTCGGCGATCCGGAGCTGCTGGTCCTGGACGAGCCGGCGAACGGACTCGATCCCGCGGGAGTCCACTGGCTGCGAGGCTTCCTCCGCCGCTTCGCGCAGGAGGGCCGCACGGTGCTCGTGTCGAGCCACCTGCTCGCCGAGGCCGCCCTGACCGTCGACCACGTGGTGATCATCGATCGCGGTCGCCTCGTCGCGAGCGGGTCGCTCCACGAGCTCACCCAGGACGGGCGGACGCTCGAGGACGTCTTCCTCGGGCTGACGGGAGCGCTTCCGTGAAGGCGCTGGTCCGATCGGAGCTGCTGAAGCAGCGCTCCACCCGAACCACCCTCGCACTCTTCGCCACCACGATCGGGCTCGTCCTGCTCGCCGTGCTCCTGCACGGCTTCGGCCTCCGAGCCGAGAGCCTTCGCGACCAGCACGTGCAGCTGATGGTCCTCGGCCGCGGCGAGTTCCTGGGCGTGCTCTTCGCGGCTCTGCTCGGCGCGCTCTCTGTCACGGCGGAGATCCGTCACGGCACGATCCGGCCGACCTTCCTGTTCAGCCCCCGCCGGTCCCGCGTCGTGGCGGCGAAGGTCTCGGTGAGCGTCGCGATCGGAGCCGGGTTCGGGCTCGTGGCCGGGGCCGTCGCGGTCGCGGCCGGAACCGCGGCGCTCCGCGCGCGTGGGATCGACGTGCAACTCGATCGGGGCGACGACGCCCTCCTCGTCGTGGGGGCAGCCGCGGCTGCGGCGCTGTGGGCGGCGATCGGGGTCGGCATCGGCGCCCTCGTCCGCAACCAGGTGCCGGCGCTGATCGGGATCTGCGCGTGGTTGCTGTTCGTCGAGGGCCTGCTCGCCGGCGACGTCGGCGGTCTCGGCGATGTCGGGCGGCTCCTGCCGGGCTCGGCCGCGGCGGCGATCAGCGGGCAGGACCCCGGCACGCTGCTCGCGCCGGCGACCGGTCTCGCGCTGCTCGCCGCGTATGCCGGGGTTGCGGCAGTGGCGGGTGCCTTCGCCAGCTCCCATCGAGACGTCGCGTAGGACCATGTCGTCGCCCTTCCTTCACCGCGGCTCGGACGAGAGGGCGGATGTGGCTCATCCGCAAGACTCCGAGCACGAGAGCCGGGCGTCGAGCGTGGGGATCACCGTGACGGTCGCGAACCGCTTCACGTTCGACGCTCATATCCTCACAGGGCGGCAGATCAAGGAGACGGCCGGCGTCCCCGCAGGCTTCACCCTCTACCGCCGAGCGCCGGGCGGGAACGAGCCGATCGACGACGACGCCCAGATCGAGCTGCGGAACGGCGACCACTTCTTCGCCCGGCCGCCCACGAGCGCACCGTGACCCTCCGAGCTCGCACCTTCGCGATCGTGCTGGGAGCGGGCGTCGCGGTCTTCATCGCGCGGCACTCGCGCGGCGCGATGGGCCGCACGGTGCCGGGCGGGATCGTGATCCGTCACGCCGGCCTGTACGACGCGCTCGGTCACCGGCTCCTGCTCGGCACGCTCTTCCGTCGTCTCGCGACCGACATCGCGCGGGTCGCCCCACCCGGCGCCCGGGTCCTCGAGGTGGGTTCCGGGCCCGGCCGTCTGTCGCTCCTGCTGGCCCGCGAGCGCGGCCTCGACGTGACCGGCGTCGACCTTGACCCGGCCATGATCGACCGAGCCCGGGCCAACGCGGAGCGCATCGGGAACCGACACCGCCCTGTCCCGTCGTTCGTCGTTGGTGACGTGGCCTCGCTCCCCTTCCCGGACGGGTCGTTCGACCTCGTCGTGAGCACGCTCTCGTTGCACCACTGGGCCGATCCGACGGCCGGCTTCCGTGAGATCGGTCGCGTCCTGCGGCCGGGCGGCCGGGCGCTCGTGTGGGACTTCCGGCCGGGAGTGGCGCCGTTCCATGCACGGATCCCTGATCCGGCCGAGCACGTCCGCGGCTCCTCACTGCAGGTGGCGAACTCGGCGTCGTGGCGATGGCCGTGGAGGTTCACCCTCACGGAGCGGACCGAGCTGGTCCATGCCGATGACAGGGGCGTGGAGGCGACCCGATCGGATCGATCCTCGCGACGGACCGCAGGGCGTCGAGGTCCTCTCAGTCGCGCATGACGAGGCGGCGAACGCGATCGATCGCGTCGTTCGCGCGCCGGTAGACGCGGTCCCGGCGTGCGTCGCGCAGGAGCACGGTCGACGCGTTGCGTCCCGGCACCGCCATCACACCGCCGCCGGGGTGCGTGCCCCCGCCACACAGGTAGAGGCCCTCGATCGGCGTCCGGTAGTCCCCGAAGAACGGGATCGGGCGGAACGAGAACATCTGGTCGAGGGCGAGCTCCCCCTGCATGATGTTGCCCCCGAGCAGGCCGAACCGCTCCTCGAGGTCCTTCGGAGTCAGCACCTCCACGTGCTCGACGGCGTCGGCCAGGCTCGGCGCATACGCGCCCACCGCGTCGACGACTTTCGTAGCCCACGCCTCGCGGACCTTCGGCGTGTTGGGCGTGTCGTTGGGCATGTACTGGGTGAACGCCAGCATGATGTGCTTGCCCTCCGGCGCCAGGCCGTCCTCGTGGGCCGTCGGGAACATCAGCTCGACGTAGGGGTGCGTGCTGGGCTGGCCGAACTTCGCCTCGTCGAAGGCCTTCTCCAGGTAGGCCATCGACGGTGACACGGCCATCAGGCCGCGATGCACGTCCCCCTGCTGGTCCCACGACGGGAAGGCGGGGAGCTCCGAGAGCGCGACGTTCACCTTGACGCTGCCGCTGCGGGTCCGGAAGCGCTCGACGTCGCGGACGACCTCGGCCGGCAGCTGCTCGCGTCCGATCAGGTCGAGATACGTCGTCACGGGATGGGCGTTCGACACCACCCGCTTGGCTCGGAGCAGCGTGCCGTCTTCGAGCTCCACGCCGACCGCGCGGCCCTGGGGATTGATCGCCACCCGCGCGACCGGCTCCCCCGTCCGGATCTCGGCGCCGTTCGACCCGGCGGCCGCCGCGATGGCTGCGGAGACCCCACCCATGCCGCCCTTGACCCATCCCCAGGCGCCGAAGTGCCCGTCGACCTCACCGATCCAGTGATGCATCAGGACGTATGCCGAGCCCGGGGTCATCGGACCGCACCAGGCTCCGATGATCGCCTGGGTCGCGAGCGCCCCCTTCACCCGGTCGTCTTCGAACCACTCGTCGAGGAAGTCGGCGGCGCTCATCGTGAACAGGCGCACGAGCTCGTGCACGTCGCGCCCCGTCCACCTGCGGATACGCGATGCTGTGCGCACCCAGCGCAGGATCTCCGTGAGCTTCACGTTCGGCGGCACGACGAACAGGAGCGCCTTCATGAGTCTCGCGACGCGTTCGAAGTACCGGTCGAACTCCACGTAGGCCTCCGCGTCGGCCTTGTTCAGCCTGGCGATGTTCTCGACATCGCGCGCCATATCGCCCCACAGCGTGAGCGACGAGCCATCGGGGAACGGAACGAAGTAGTCGGGCGTGATGATGGAGACCTCGTAACCGAACCGCTTCAGCTCGAGCTCGGTCACGATGCGGTCGGGCATCAGGGACACGACGTACGAAGCACTGGAGATCCGGTACCCATCCCACAGCTCCTCGGTGACGGCTGCGCCGCCGAGCACGTCGCGGCGCTCCAGCACCAGCACATCGAGCCCGGCCTTGGCAAGGTACGCGGCGCACGCGAGGCCGTTGTGTCCCCCGCCGACGACGATCACATCGCGCTCGGAGACACCCACGGCGCCCGGAGCCTAGCCCTCGGCGATGGGCTTGGCCATGCCTGCCGCGCTCGCCGATCCGACCCACTTCGGAGTGGGCTCCTGGATCGAGCGTCGAGCGAGGATCGCCCCGGATACCGTGGCGCTGATCCACGACGATCGCTCGTTCACGTACGGGGAGCTCGCCGGCAGGGTTCGTCGCCTGGCCAACGGCCTTCATCGGCTGGGCGTGGCGCGCGGCGACCGGGTGGCGTGGTTGGGAGCGAATCATCCGTCGTTCCTGGAGGCGCTCTTCGCATCGGGGCTGCTGGGCGCGGCGCTGGCTCCGGTGAACCATCGATTGGAACCGGGTGAGATCCGCTCGATCCTTCAGGACGCCCAGCCGACCGTCCTCTTCCTCTCGGACGGGCGCCCCGTGTACCCCGGAGACGTCGAACGGGTGCTGATGATGCATCCGTCGATCGCCGACGCCGGCGTGGTGCTGGTCGACTCGACGGGGGGAGACGGGGTCGTGGTCGCCCTCGTCGTGCCGGCGGCCGGATCTCGAACGACGGAGCAGGACGTGCTGGCGTTCGGTCGGCAGCACCTCGCCCCCACCAGGCCCCTGCCTCCGTGACGTTCGTGGATCGCCTTCCACGGAACTCGGTCGGGAAGCTGATCCGCGCCAACTCCGAGCCGCCGCCACCTCGCCGGCAGGCCCACCGACCGTGTGAGGCCGTCACGCGATCCCTCTGCGCGGATCGCCGGCGTATCCAGCCCCGGGCGGAAGATCGAAGCGTTCCGTTCGCTCGATCGGCGCGGAGTTGTCGATTCCGCCGCTCCCCGTTTGTCTCATGGGCGACCGTCCCGAGAAGGAGGGAGCCATGAAGTACATGCTGCTGATCCATCAAGGCGACTCCCCCACGCCGCGGTCGCCAGAGGCGTGGGCGACCCTGTCCGAGGAGGAGCAGAAGGCCGTCTACGCCGACTACCAGGGGATCAACGAGACCCAGGGCGTCACGCCCGGCCTCGGGCTGGACGCTCCGGAGACGGCAACCACGGTGCGGGTGCAGGACGGCAAGACCCTGACCACCGACGGCCCGTTCGTCGATATCAAGGAGGCTATCGGCGGGTACCTCGTGTTCGAGGCCGACGATCTCGACGCCGCGATCGAGCTGGCCGCCCGGATCCCTGCGGCACGCCTGGGTGGCGCGATCGAGGTCCGTCCGACCGTGGAGTGGTGACGGACCTCGACCAGGTCTTCCGAGACCAGTGGGGGCGGGTCCTCGCCGCCTTGATCGGCTTCCTCGGCGACTTCGACCTCGCCGAGGAAGCCGCGCAGGAGGCGTTCGCGATCGCCTCGGAGCGCTGGCCCCGAGACGGAGCTCCCGCTCACCCGGCCGCGTGGCTGGTGACGACGGCGCGGAACCGAGCCATCAACCGCATCCGCCGCGATCGCACGCTGGTCGCGAAGACCCGCCTGCTCCAGGTGCAGGAGTCAGCACAGGACACGATGGACGCGACGACGTTCCCCGATGAGCGACTCGAGCTCGTGTTCACGTGCTGTCACCCGGCGCTGGCGACGGAGGCACAGGTCGCGCTCACGCTCCGGACGCTCGGCGGGATGACCACCGCCGAGATCGCCCGGGCCTTCCTGGTCCCCGAGTCCACGATGGCTCAGCGGCTGGTGCGGGCGAAGCGCAAGATCAAGGCCGCCGGCATCCCGTTCCGGGTGCCTCCCGACCACCTGCTGCCAGATCGGCTGGTCGCCGTGCTCGCGGTCGTCTACCTGATCTTCAACGAGGGCTATTCGGCCCCGCCCGCCCGCGGCGAGCTCGCCGCCGAAGGGCTCATGCTGGGACGAGCGCTGGCCGAGCTGATGCCCGACGAGCCCGAGGTACAGGGCCTGCTGGCGCTGATGCTGCTGCTGGACGCACGCCGGGAGGCGCGGTTCCGTGACGGTGAAGTGGTGTTGCTCGCCGACCAGGACCGCTCGCTCCTGGACACGGCGGAGATCGCCGAGGGTCGGAAGTCGCTCGACCGGGCCCTGGCGTTGCTCGGCCGGGGTCCCTACGTCGTGCAGGCGGCGATCGCGTCCCTCCATGCCGACGAGCCGCAGGATTGGCCTCAGATCGCCGCTCTGTACGGCGAGCTCTTCCGCCTCACCGGCTCCCCGGTCGTGGAGCTGAACCGTGCCGTGGCGGTCGCCGAGTCCGAGGGGCCCGAGGCGGGGCTCGACATCGTCGATCGGCTCGCCCTCGAGGACTACCGCTATCTGCACTCGACGCGGGGTGAGCTGCTCCGTCGACTCGGGCGAACGGACGAGGCCCGCGACGCCTATCACCGAGCCCTCACGTTGGTGCACGACGACGCCGAGCGGCGCCTCCTCGAGCGGCGGCTGGCGGAGCTCGGCGGGCCCGCCGGTCCGGCTCGGCGCTGACGAGGAAGGCTGAGAGCCCGAGCGTGTCCAGTGCACCTGGTCCGCCTTGCCACGCTGCGGGAACCGCCGCCGACCCAGCGGGTATGCTCGCCGCTCGACCGTCGGAGACGGAGCGTGGATGCGGGAGATCGAGACCTCGGAGGAGCGCAGCGACCGGCCCGGCCAGGGCGATCACTGGGCCGGGTCTCGGCACGTCGTGCAGGTGAGGCCGCACGTCTGGCGGTGGCTGGCTCCCAGGGTGGGAGGAGGCTCGGTCCTCGAGATCGGCCCCGGCCTTCGGCCCACCGCCCCGGTGGGCAGCTCGACGTTCGTCGATGCGTCCAGCCACGCCCTTGGCAGGCTGGCCGCGCGCGGGGGCACCGTCCTCCCGGCGGGCGGAGCGCTCTCCTTCCCCGGGGGCTCGTTCGATGCGGTCCTAGCCTTCGAGGTCCTGGAGCACGTCGACGACGACGCGGCGCTCCTCCGGGAGATCGCCCGCATCAGCCGTCCCGCCGGGTTGTTCCTGCTGTCGACCCCGGTGCACGGCTCGATGTGGTCGCCTCTGGACGACGCCTGTGGCCACGTTCGTCGCGACGAGCCGGACGTCGTGTTCGGCAAGATCCGTGACGCCGGCTTCGAGATCGGTGGGTACGCCTGGACCTCGGCCGGCCCGAGGCTCCTCACACGGCTCCGAGCGCGGGCCCTCAGGGCCGACCGCCGCCGCTCGACCGCGTTCGTCCAGACGTTCATCTTCCCCTTCCACGCCGCCTATCAGCGCTCGTTCGCGCGGCTCCGCTGGGATCCACCCCACGCACCGGTCCCGGCCGACGCCGACGACCTGATGCTCTGGGCCCGTCGCGGGACGGGGCCGGCGATCTAGGGCACGGGCATCCAGCACCGGACGGTCGTCCCCTCGCCCGGGCGGCTCTGGACCCGGCACCAGCCACCAGCGAGCTCGGCCCGCTCCATCACGGTCGAGAGCCCCAGATGGCCCGGCGCCGGCTTCTCCCTCGGATCGAACCCCGTCCCGTCGTCGGCGACGCTGAGGAGCACCCCCCCGTCCATCGACGACAGCTTCACCTCCACGTGGGCGGCGTTCGCATGCTTCCGGACGTTGCCCACCACCTCCTGCGCGATCCGATAGAACGCGACCCGCACGTCGTCCTGCGGGAGGCGCTCGAGCTCGTCGACGACCTCCCAGGACCAATCGTTCTCCTTCGAGACGTGTTCGAGGTACATCCCGATCGCCGGGCCGAGCCCCTCGAGCTCCAGCGCCACCGGTCTCAGCTCGAACAGCAGGTTGCGCAGACGGTCGATCGCGGAGCGGAGGTCCTCGGCGAGCTCCGCGAGCTCGTGGGCGTCGACCCGCTCCGGATGCGCCAGCAGGAGTTGGAGGCGCATGTCGACCGCGCTCATCACCTGGATCGGATCGTCGTGGATGTCGGCGGCGATCCGCCGACGTTCCTCCTCCTGGGCCGTCTCCAGCAATCGCGCGAGCTCCCGTCGCTGATCGACCATGCGCCGGACCTCGTGCAGGCTGGCTCGGAGCTGCTCCTCGGCTCGCTTCTGCGCGGTGATGTCGACCATGACGCCCCGCCAGTACAGGACCATGCCCCCCTCTCCCGTGACCGGCACCGCCTCGTCCCGGATCCACACCTCCCGCCCGTCCTTCGCGACGATCCGGTACTCGTCGAGGAAACGCTCCGCCTTGAGGTTGGACTCCTGGTGCTTGCGGACGACGCGGTCGCGATCGTCCGGGTGGATCGATCGGACCCACAGCTCGGCATCCTCCATCCACTCCCGCACGCCGTACCCGAGCAGGTCGACGATCTGGGGGCTCGTGTAGAGGTTCGTCGAGAGCTCGTCCGGCCGGTCGATGTAGAGGATCGCGGGGGCGCCCTCGACCAGGGCCCGGTACGCATCCGGATGGAGCTCGAAGCGAGGCCAGCCGGTCACGAGATCTACAGACGCGAGACGATCGCGGCCAGCAAGGCCGTGCGCGGGACGATGCTCCCGAGGTCGACCCACTCGGCGGGCCCGTGGTCGTCTCCCCCCACCGGTCCCAGGCCGTCGAGCGTCGGCGTGCCGGCGGCGCTCGTGGTGTTCGCGTCGGAGGCGCCGCCGGTGGCGGCGTCGCGCAGCTCGAACCCCAGCTCCGAGGCGGCGCCGACGGCGACGTCCACCAGACGCTGCGCGCCCTCCTTCTTTTCCATCGGCCGGTGCCAGCCGTGCGTCTCCACGGTGATCGTCACGTCGGGAACCACGGTGTCCGAGCAGATCCGCTCGACCTCGGCCTCGGCTTCCTCGAGGGTGGCGAGCTCAGGCGAGCGGACATCGACCTGGAGCTCGCATCGCTCGGGGACGACGTTCGAGCGCGTGCCGCCCCGCACGACGCCGACGTTGGCCGTGACGCCGGGCCAGCGCTCGTTCAGCGCCTGGAGCGCCGAGATGGTGTGCGCGGCCTGAACGACGGCGTTCCGTCCCTTCTCGGGCTCCACCCCAGCGTGCGCGGCGCGCCCGACGATCCTGATCGTGTAGTCCGTGATGCCCTTGCGCGCCGACACGACGTCGCCGTTCTCGCGCGCGCCCTCCAGCACGAGGGCTGCGTCGTGCGCCGGCGCCAGCTCCCGGATCACGGGTCCCGAGAACGGGGAACCGATCTCCTCGTCCGGGTTGCAGACGTAGGTGATCGTGCCGAACCCGTCGAAGCCCGTGTCCTGCAGGACCTGCGTCGCGAAGAAGCCCGCGAGGAGCCCCGACTTCATGTCGGAGACGCCGGGGCCGCGTGCGACGTTGCCTTCGACGCGGAACGGCCGTTCGGCCACCGTGCCATCGTCGAACACCGTGTCCATGTGCCCGACCAGCAGGACGTTCGGGCCACCAGCGCCGCTGAGGCGTCCGATCACCAGGTCCCCCAGGCGGGGCTCGCCCTCGTGGGACCGACGATCCACCTCCCACCCGTGGTCGACGAAGCGGCGCTCGCACCAGTCGGCGATCCGATCGACGCCGTCGGGTGAATAGGAGCCACAATCGACGTTGACCATCGCTTCCAAGGCTTCGAGGAACTCGGGGTAGAGGGCCTCGGTGCGATCGCGCAGGGTCTGGACGTCCATCGGCGAGGCCGACGCTAGCATGAGCCGCTCCCGAACGAAGGGGATCGGATGCCGACGGACGCGACCGGCGCCGTGATCGACACCGCCGGGGCGGAGATCCGGATCGAGGACCTGGAGATCGATCCTCCCGGCCCGGGCGAGGTGCTGGTCAGGATCGTCGCGAGCGGCGTCTGCCACTCGGACCTGTGGGCGCGGGACAACGGCAACTGGGGAGCCCCGTTCCCGATGCTCCTGGGACACGAGGGCGCGGGCGTCGTGGAGCAGATCGGGGAGGGTGTCGCGACCCCCGCCGTCGGCGACCCGGTCGTCCTCTCCTGGGCGGTGCCCTGCGGTGGCTGCGGGCCGTGCCGGCGCGGCGTCCCGCGCCGGTGCTCCCACGCGTGGACGCAGCCTCCGCGCATCCGCCGGGCGCGGGACGCCGCGCCGCTCGCGGGCACGTTGTCGTTGGGCACCCTCGCCACGCACACCGTCGTCCACGCGGCCCAGGCGATCCCGATGCCCGCGGAGCTGCCCCTCCGGAGCGCGTGCCTGCTGGGCTGCGGGGCGTCGACCGGCGTGGGGGCGGCGCTTCAGACCGCGAAGGTCTTCCCGGGGGCGACGGTGGCGGTGATCGGGCTCGGCGGGATCGGGCTCGCGGCGCTGCAGGGGGCCAGGATCGCGGGGGCCGAACGGCTTATCGCGGTCGACCTCGCCGAGCGGAAGCTGGCGTGGGCGGCGCGGTTCGGCGCGACCGACACGGTGGACGCCTCGTCCTCGGACGCCGTCGCCACCGTTCGCCAGCTCACGGGCGGCGACGGCGTCGATTTCGCCTTCGAGGCGACCGGCGTTCCCCAGGTCGTCTCGCAGGCCGTCGCGATGCTCGGCTACGCGGGGGTCGCCGTGGCGATCGGCGTGCCCCCGATCCCGGCCGAGGTCACGCTCTCGTGGAACGGCTGGGAGGGGGCGGCCTACCCGAAGAAGTCGTCGCTCCTGATCACCGACGGCGGCGACCCCATCCCGTCCGAGGACTTCCCGGAGATGGCCCGGTGGGCGCTGGAGGGGCGGCTCGACCTCGATGGGATGGTCAGCCGCGAGCTCCGGCTCGGAGACCTCAACGAGGCCTTCCGCGCCATGCTCGCGGGCGAGGTGATCCGTTCGGTCGTCCTGTTCGACTGAGAGGGGGGCTCCGGTACCATCCGCGCCGTGCGCGGCGACCTCGACGTGTGGTGGCGGTTCGGCGTGCCGCTCGCGCTCCCGATCGTCCGCGTGCTCTTCCGCGTCCGCGTCGCCGGGATCCATCACGTGCCCTTCGAGGGTCCCGCCATCCTCGCGTTCGACCACGTCAGCGTGCTGGACGGACCGTGCATCGCGATCGAGACCGCGTGGCGCCGCCGGCGGGCGACCCGCTACCTGGTCGCGGCCGAGCTGTTCCGCGTCCCGGTGAGCGGATGGTTCCTGCGCCGGTACCGGCAGATCCCGATCCGCCGGGGGCGGCGCGACGCGGGGGCGCTCGACGAGGCGATCGCGACGATCCGCCGAGGGGCGCTCGCCGGCATCGCGCCGGAGGGGGCGGTGAACCCCGACCCCGGCCGGCTGCAGCGTGTCCGCAGCGGCGTCGCGCGCATCGCGCTGCCCACCGGAGCCCCCGTGATCCCCGTTGGCGTCTGGGGGACCCATCGACGCTGGCGGAAGACCGGTCCGAACTGGGGAGCACCCCTGCGTCCCCGGCTGGGGATCGCGTTCGGCGGCCCCATCGAACCGACGGGGGATGTCGGCGAACAGCGCGACATCGATGGCTTCGTCGAACGGGTGCGCGAGGGGCTGGTGCGCCAGCTCGCGGAGGCGAGGTCGCTCGCCGGAGATCCCGAGTGACGGCGCCTCGGGCTCGCTCGAGGCATCCCCGCCACGGACCGGCGCAACCCGGCGCCGCGCGACGCGATTAGCCCCCCGGTGTCCCGGGTAGGGACCGAATGAGGAGGTGGTGCATCCCCATGATGAGCCCTTGGGCATACCCGGAGAACCGCTACTACTACGAGTGGTATGCGGAGGAGCAGGAGCACGGCCGGTCGGACATGGAGATCAAGCAGGACCTGCTGGACCGTCTCCGCACCGGCCCCTACGAGGACCAGTACCACCTCGATGTGGACGTGAAGAAGGGCGTGGTGATCCTCACCGGTACCGCCAGCACGCCGGTGGCCAAGCGCGCCGCGGGTGACGACGCCTGGGACACGCGAGGCGTCACCGACGTGAGCAACCAGATCATCGTGCAACGACTCGCAGCGTGACGTCGTTCCCCCAGCAGGAAAAGAGGAGGCCGGGCTCCGCATGGAGCCCGGCCTTCGTCCGTTCCCTGGCCGTAGGCGGCCTCAGCCGCCCAGGGCCACGCCTGTGATCAGGTTCGAGTCGCGGAGCTTGCGCAGGGCCTCCCGTTCGATGAGACGCACCCGCTCGCCGGAGAGGCCGAGCACCTTCCCGGTCTCCCGCAGCGACAACGGCTGCCCGTTCTCGAGGCCGTATCGCAGCGCCACCACGTGGCGCTCCCGCTCGTCGAGCACCTTGTCGACGGCTCCGCCGATCTCTTCGCGGAGCAGCTGGTCCTCGACCTCGGCGAACCCCGCCTCGGAGTCGATCTCCTCGATCAGATCGCCAAGCTCCGTGTCCTCGCCGACCGGCGATTGCAGGGACAGCGGCTCTCGCCGGCCCATCTCGGTCAGGTCGTCGATCTCCTCGACGGTCGTGTCCAGCGCCTTCGCCAGCTCCTCGCGCGAGGGCTCGCGGCCCATCGACTGCGCGAACTGGAACCGGGTGCGGTTCAGCTTGCGGAGCCGGTCGTGGATGTGGACCGGCAGCCGGATCGACCGCGACCGGTCGGCGATGGCCCGCGTGATGCCCTGGCGGATCCACCACGTCGCGTAGGTCGAGAACTTGAAGCCCCGGCGCCAGTCGAAGAGCTCCACGGCGCGCATGAGGCCGATGTTCCCCTCCTGGATCAGGTCCAGCAGGGGCAGCCCCTGACCCTGGTACTTCCGGGCCACCGAGACCACGAGCCGGAGGTTCGCCATGATGAAACGCTGACGCGCGGCCTCCGCCGTGCGGATGTCGCGGCGAGCCTTCGCGATGCTCTTCTCAGACCGGAGACGGCCGGCACGGAGGCGGTCCTCGGCTTCCTTGCCCGCCTCGATGGTCATGGCGAGCTCCACCTCTTCCTCCTTGGTCAGCAGCGGCTCTCGAGCCGCCGCCTCGAGGTAGAGGCGGAGATCGTCAGCGTCGTCGGTCCCAAGGGGACGCGCCGGCTCAGGCACTTCGTATCACGCTCCTCCCCAGGTCCTTACCCCGTCCGAAGGGGGCGCACCCGGGATCTCGGTTGTTCCGACGCACCACCACGTAGTCATCCGTGACTAGACTCACGTCCGGCCGTACCGGGACCATGGTAGGGGCCCGATCCTCCTCTGTAAAGCCAGATCCGTGTGGCGGTCTTGTGAAGAAGCCTGCCGCGCACGGATATCCGTGCCTATCCGGTCGTGCATACCCATCCTGCTCAACGCCAAACGCCCTCGGAGCATTTCTTGGGGCCCAGGCCGTGTTGACCCGTGGTCAGCGAACCGGTGCGGCCCCGGCCGTTCGGGGAAACCAAGCTACGCTTCGCTCGATGGAACTCCCCGAGCTGCAGACGGTCGACCTCGACGGCCCGGTGGCCTACCGCGAATGGGACGGGCCTCACGGGACGACGTTCGTGCTCCTCCACGGTCTCGGGGCGTCCCATCTCGTGTGGGTCCAGGTGGCGGGCTCGCTGGCCGGCCTGGGACGCGTGCTGGCGATCGACATCCCGGGCTTCGGCGCATCCCCCCTGGCCGGCCGCGGCGCCGGTCTGATGGACCAGCGGCGAACGGTGTCGAGGTTCGTCCAGAAGCTCGGGGGGGATCGGGTCGTCCTCGGAGGGAGCTCGATGGGCGGGGCGATCTCGATCCTCCAAGCGGCGGTGGAGCCGGACTCGGTCTCGGGGATCGTCCTGACGAACAGCGTCTTCCCGTGGCGGTTGACCGCATTCCCGCATCCGCTGGTGCTCGCGTCCTTCGCGACCTACGCGACGCCCGGTCTCGGGGAGCGCTTCGTCTCCTGGCGGCTGCGGGAGATGGATCCCGAGCGGATGGTCCGGCTGAGCCTGCGGGTCCTCGCGGCGGACGCGAGGTCGATCCCCGAGGAGGTCGTCGGCATGCTCGTCGAGCTCACCCGGAAACGCAAGGACGACCCCGACGTGGCGCGGGCGTTCCTCGAGGCGGCGCGTTCGATGATCCGGTTGGGGAGGAGGCCCTCGGTCTCCCGGCGGGCGCTGGGGAACGTCACGTGCCCCGTCCTGCTGATCCACGGACGGCGGGACCGGCTGGTGCCGGTCGCATCCGCCGAGGCCGAGCTGGCGAAGCATCCCGCGTGGCGGGGACGCTTCTTCCCCGACCTCGGGCACATCCCCCAGATGGAGGCGCCCGGCCGGTGGCTGACGGAGGTCGCCGACTGGTTCCCGGAGGCGATCGGCTAGCGACGAGCGGTCGCATCCAGCTCGTCGACGGACGACTCGATCCCTCGGGCAAGCACGTCGAGGTCGGGGACGATGTCCCAGTCCGCCGTCAGGCCGAACGCCATGGTCCCCCCCGCCGATGTGCACGCGACCGAGAGGCCGCAGTCCTCCTTGAGGTTCATCGCCGGATAGCTCGCCTCGAGGGGCGCGCCGGCGAGGTACAGGCGAACCTGGGGCGCGGGGATGTTCGACACGACGAGGTTGCACCAGTGCGCCTGCGCGATCAGTCGCGCCGCCGCGGCGTGGAGGGCCGGCGGGGCGTAGGCCCCGAGCCCGATGATCGTGTCCGCGCCCACGGCCATCCCCGTCTCCTTGATCCGCGCGGTGGCGGCGCGGATGCGCCGCAGGCGCGTCCGCGCCGCCATCCGCCCCACCGGCACGTCGACGAACACCGGCGCGACCCGGTTCCCCATGTCGCCGCGCTCGCCCGGTGAGCGCACCGAGACCGGCACCATCGCGCGGAGCGCCCTCCCCCTCGTCGGCTCGTCCCGGCTCTGCAGCAACGTGTGCACCCCACCGGCCACGGCGGTCAGCACCACGTCGTTCACCGTGCCCCCGAGCCGATCCTTGATCCCTCGGAACGTCTCGAAGGGCCGCTCGGCCGTGGCGAACCGCCGGTTCGGCCCGACCCTCCCGTCGAAGGGACCCCCCGGCGGTGCCCCCATCCCCGCGATCGTGCGGATCGCGCCGACCGCCACGGCCGCGCTCTCCGCCAGGAGACGGGGCCGCCGCGCCACCTGGGCGAGACTCTGGATCGGATGCAGCACGACCTCCTCGACCGCCTCGCGGATCAGCTCGGCGGCCGGCGGGGCCGGCTCGGGCGCCCAGGATCCGTCGGGTGAGCCCACCGGGGCCTCGGGCGCTAGGTCGAAGAGCGCCGAGGCGATCATCATCCCGCCGATCCCGTCGGCCATCGCGTGGTGCAGCTTCAACAGGACCGCGGTGCGATCGTCCGCCAGGTCCTCGAACACGTAGAGCTCCCACAGCGGCTTCGTCCGATCCAACGGCCGGGACAGCACCCGGCCAACCGCCCGTTCGAGCTCGAACCGGCTCCCCGGCGAGGGGACCGACGCGTGCCGGAGGTGGAAGTCCACGTCGAACCGGTCGTCGTCGACCCAGACCGGCCTCGAGATGTTGCCG
Organism: Actinomycetota bacterium; assembly: GCA_044865955.1. Classification (GTDB taxonomy): domain Bacteria; phylum Actinomycetota; class UBA4738; order UBA4738; family HRBIN12; genus JAJNBA01. The sequence goes on from JBIOTM010000156.1 coordinate 16,279, forward strand.
GGAACGGGCAGGATCTTCCGTCGCAGGCGCGGCGCCAGACGGAGCCGGGCCTCGACCACGCGTTCGACGTCGTCGTACGTGAGGTACGAGCCGTCCTCGCGTGGGCCGAAGATCGACAGCCCCGCGACGTGCATGTGCACGCCCGGCTTCTCCAGGTAGAGGAAGCTCGCGTCGAGCCCCGACAGTCGCTCCGCGGGCATCCGCCCATGCTAGGGTCCGGCGCGATGCGCCGCCTCGCGACCGCCCTGGGGTGCGTGGCGCTGATCGCGCTGGTGGCGGCTCCCGCTCGCGGGCAGGAGGATCGGTACGGGGCACGGGTCTCCGCGATCGACAACGTGTTCACGCCCGAGATGGTCCGGATCGAGCCCGGCCAGGCCGTCGAGTGGACGATGGACGGCCGTTCCCCCCACACGGTCGAGGCCGACGACGGCTCGTGGGCCTCGGGGCGGCTCGAGCCCGGCGAGGAGTTCGACCACACCTTCGACGAGCCCGGCGTGTATCCGTTCTTCTGCCGCTACCACGGGCGGCCGGGCGCCGGCATGGCCGGGACCGTCGTGGTCGGCGATGCGCCGCTGCCCGGCGGCGGCGCCCCCGGACCCGACCCCGTCCCCTCCGGTCCCGCGGGCACGGTGCGTGTGCCCCAGGATGCCCCCACGGTCCAGGAAGCCGTGGACCGCGCGAGACCCGGCGGCCTCGTGCTGATAGCGCCGGGCGTGTACCACGAGGCGGTCGTCGTCACCACGCCGTACCTGACGATCCGGGGCGTGGACCGGAACGACACGATCCTGGACGGCGGGTTCCGGCTGGCGAACGGTATCCACGTGATCGAGGCCGACGGCGTCGCCGTCGAGAACCTCACCGCACGTCGCTACCTGGTGAACGGCTTCTCCTGGTCCGATGTGCTCGGCTACCGGGGCTCGTACCTCACCGCGAGCGCGAACGGAGATCACGGGTTCTTCGCGTTCGGCTCGCGCTGGGGGCAGTTCGACCATGGCTACGCGAGCGGCTCTCCCGCCGCCGGCTTCTCCATCGGCGCGTGCAACCCCTGCGACGCCGTGATCACCGACGTGCTGGCCGAGCACAACGCCCTGGGGTACTCGGGGACGAACGCGGGCAACCTCGCCATCGTGAACGGCGAGTGGCGCGAGAACCTCGGGGGGATCGTGCCGAACACCCTCGACTCCCAGCCGTTCGCGCCGCAGCGGGGCATCGTGATCGCGGGCAACCACGTCCATCACAACAACTCCACGACGGTCGACGCGAAGGACGAACAGTACCTGCCGTTCGGGATGGGGATCGTGGTGGCCGGCGGCCGGGACGATCTGCTCTCCGGGAACCTCGTGGAGGACCAGGCCACGTATGGGATCGCTCTGATCCCGATCGTCGACGCGAGCTTCTGGCCCTCGGGCGGGAACACGGTCGAGGGGAACGTCGTGCGGCGGAGCGGCCGCGCCGACCTCGCGCTCGCCGCGCCCTCGGCGGGCGGCGACTGCTTCCGGGCGAACGACGCCTCCACGAGCCAGCCGCCGGCGATCGAGCTGCTCTTCCCGTGCCGCGGGGTCGGTCCGTTCCCGGGCGGGGGCGGCAGCATGGGCCCGACCGCGAACCTCCTCGCCCGGTTCATCGACGCGCGGGACGGAGAGTTCCCCCACGGCGACTGGAGGGATCAGCCGCCGCCGCCGGACGACCTCCCCGACATGCCCGGCGATCCCGCCGCGGCGCCCCCCGACCCGGCGATCCCGGACGAGGCCGTTCCCGAGCCCTACCGGATCCGCGACGTGGCCGACATCCGCCCGGCCCGAGGCCCTGAGATCGGCCAGGAGGTCAGCCTGATGGGTGTCCCGCTCGTCGCCACCAGCTGGTGGAGCCTGCTGCTCGGCCTGTACGGCTACATCCTGCCGTTCGTGCTCTACGCGAGCTGGGTGGGCGTAGCGATGTGGGACCTGATCCGTCGCGAGGTGGATCCGATCCCGCAACGGGCACGGTGGATGGCGGTCGTGTTGGTGATCCCGTTCATCGGACCGTTGCTGTACTTCGGCCTCGGCGGATCGGCGATCCCCGTCCAGCTCCGTCTGATGCTGACCGCCGGAGGGGCCGCGGCCTACCTGCTGTTCCTCCTTCTGGGCGTTGTCTTCGGCGGGTAGCGAGACCCATCCTTGCCTTCCGGAGGAACAGGCATGGCCTCGGTGACAGCTCGGAACGCCGTGGGCGTGGCGATCGGGACCGTCGCTCTCGCCGGGTTCGTCTTCGCGGGGGGCGGCCCTCGCCTCGAGCCCAAGCGAGTGGCGTGTATGGGTATCGAGGATGAGAACCCCCTGGGGAACGGGGTCATGATGTCTCCGGAGGAAGCGGAGAGGAGATTCGACCCGCCGGTCATCCGTCCGCAGATCGATATCGCTTCGGACGAGACGATCGACGAGCTGTGGGTCCGGTCGAGCCCCGACGGCGAGGTCTACATCGTGTACCGGTCGGAAATGATCGTGCTCGTCCGACCTTGGAACCGAGGGATCCGGGAGATGGCCGAGGCGTTCATCGCGGAGGGGTACTCGAACGGGAAGCTGATCACGATCCGGGGGACCCCGGTCTTCACCGAGCCCCCGCAGCGGCCCTGCTTCGGCGGCAACGCCGTGTTCAACATCGGCGGGGCGCACGTCGCTGTCATCAACGACGGCGACCTCCCCTACGCCGAGGTTCGCCGTGTAGCGGAAAGCGCCATCGAAACTGCGCCGGCGGTGATCGCCGCCGACCGGGCTCTCGACGAGCCCTAGCCCTCGAGCTGGATCCGCATCCGCTTGAAGGCCTTGCCTTTCGACTCCGTCTTGACGACGCGCACGAAGCCGACCTCCCCGGTGGAGCCCACGTGCGTGCCGCCGTCCGCCTGCTTGTCGATGCCCTCGATGTCGATCACGCGGATCGGGTCGACGGACTCGGGGATCAGGTTCACCTTCGTACGGATCAGGTCGGGATCGGCCAGCGCCTCCGCTCGCGGCAGGAAGCTCACGTGCACGGGGCGGTTCTTCGCGAGCTCCTCGTTCAGCTTCGCTTCGACGTCCTTGGCGATCTCCTGGCTCATCTGGTCGAGCTCGAAGTCCATCCGGGCCGACCCCGTGTCGTCCATGTTCCCGCCGGTCACCTTCGCTCCGTACTCGCGGAAGATCACGCCGGAGAGGGAGTGCAGCGCCGTGTGCGTCCGCATCAGCCGGTGGCGACGGTCCCAGTCGATCTCGGCGGTGACGGTGTGGCCGACGAGCGGCGCGTCGCCCTCCATCTGGTGGACGACGTCTCCGCCGACCTTCGTCGTATCGGTCACGCGGCCGAGACCGCCCTCCCACCGGAGGGTGCCGGTGTCCCCCGGCTGGCCGCCGCCGCGGGCGTAGAAGACGGTCCGGTCGAGCACCACGCCTTCGTCGCGGACGTCGACGACGGTCGCCTCGCAGCTGGTCAGGTAGGCGTCCTCGGCACTGAGCTGTTCGGTCATGGCCGCGAAGGTACTAGACGTCGGGCTCGCGGACCCGGGTGGTCCGCACCAGGGTCGCCAGGACGGCGCCGCCCAGGATCAGGGTCCCTCCGATCGCGGTGGGAGGGGCGATCGGTTCGTCGAGGAGGAAGGAAGCGAGCACCGCGACGCCGAGCGGCTCCATCACGCCGATGATCGCGTTGCGGACCGCGCCGACCAGCTGGAGCCCCCCGAGCATCGCCGCGAACGCTCCCGCCGAGAACACGGCCATCCCCACGAGGAACGGCCACGACGCGCCGTCCGGGAGGTCGCGGACGCCGAAGGCGAACGCGAACGCGAGGTTGGCCGTCGCCGCCCCCGCCCCGAGCCAGGCCGCGGCGGTGACCGGGTCGGTCGTCCGCACCGTCCTGTCGGCCGTGACGAGGTAGGCCGTGTACGCCACCGACGTGGCGAGCGCCAGCAGGATCCCGAGCGGCGCCACCTCGACCTCGCCGCCGCCGACGATCACGACGACGCTCCCGCCGATCGCGAGACCCAGGGCGACGAATAGCTTCCCGGCCGGCACCCGCCGGTCCAGACCGATCGTCACGAGCATCACCCACACGGGATAGGTGTAGAAGAGCAGCGTCACCGCGCCGGCCTTCCCGTGGTTGAGCGCGGAGAAGAACAGGGCCGCCTCGGTGCCGTAGCCGATCGTGGACGCCAGGACGAGCGGCAGACGCTCCCCCGGCGCCGGGAGCAGCGGCTTCCGGAGCGCCACCAGCACGAGGAAGAGCAGCACGGACTGCCCGCCGAACCGGATCGCCAGCATCGGGAAGGGCAGCTCCCCGGCCGCGACCTCCTTGCCGAACATCACCACGACGGCGAACTGCAGGGCCATCAGCGCCGAGAGGGCCGAGCCGAGGAGCTCCTGCCGAGGCGTCCGGGCCCGGCGATCGGCGACGACCTCCATCACGCCTCCTCCAGGAACGCCCGCACCCGCTCGACCAGCATCGGGATCGAGGCGATGAGCTCCTCCTCCGACGGGACGGTGATCAGGTCCGAGTGCGGGAGGAGGTCGTGGAGGATCCTCCCCAGCTCGGCCGGATGGATCGAGTCCCTTTCGCGGCAGATCAGCAGGACCGGTGCTTCGACCTTCCGGAGGAGCTCCCGGTCGGAGATGGAAATGTCGCGCGTGACCTCGCGGATCGCCCGGGCCACGCCGACCGGGTTCATGTCGGCCCACAGCAGCAGATCCAGCTCCTCGAGCCACGGGGCGCGCTCGTACCGCTCCGGGGTCATCGCGAGGATCCGTTCGATCGCCTCGTCCTTGGGGAACGTCGCCAGCAGGTCCGCGATCGCGTCGAACCGTGCCGGATCCTCGAACGGAACGTCCAGGGAAGCCGGGAGCAGCATCACGATCCGCTCGAAGCGGGCCGGATCGTGCTCGAGCACGGTCATGATCGCGCCCGCCCCCATCGACGTCCCGACGGCGTTGCGGGCGCCGTAGGCGCGGGCGACCGCGTCGAGGTCCGAGGCCAGGTCGGCGTACCGGTACCCGCGCTCGGGAGCGCTGGAGTGGCCGTGGCCACGGAAGCAGAAGCGCACGGCCGTGCCCCCGAGGGACGGCGTGAACGGCGCGAGCTCGCGGCAGGAGTTGGTCAGGCCGTGGGCGAGGATCGTGACCGGCTCGCCGGAGCCGTCGACCTCGACGTGCAGCGTCACGTCGCCGTTGCGGACCTCGGGCATCGACCCGTCAGCCTGTCAGGCCTCGATCAGGTCGTCCTGCGGCGCCAGCTCGCCCCGGATCCGGCGCGCCCACGCCGCGACCACCGCCGTGAGGAGCAGGAACACGACCCCCGACGCCATCAGGATCACCCGCGTGCGCCCCCGGTCGTTCTCGACCCAGAGCCACGACAGGATCAGCGCGGGGACGATGAACCCGAGGTTGTACGCGATGTCGAAGAGCGCGAACGCGCGGCCGCGGAACCCGTCGGGCATGGCCTGCTGCATGATCGTGTCGGCGGAGATCTTGCCGAGGAAGAACGCGAAGAACCCGACGAACAGCATCCCGCCGAAGCCGACGACTGAAACGAGACCGCCGAACACGAGCGTGCCGACGCCGAGGAGCGCCATCGACAGCAGGAGCAGCCGGACCGGGGGGACCCGGTCCTTCCACGCCTGCGCCAGGATCAGGCCCAGCACGCCGCCGACCAACCCGACACCGCCCGAGAGCAGCGTCGGGAGCTGGCTCTCGGACCCTCCTTCGACCAGGTTCTTCGCGTAGAGGGCGAACACGAACAACCCGAACCCCCAGAACTGGTACCGGAGCATCTGGAAGCCTGAGAGGCCGAGGGCCGCCGGCGCTCGGCCGGCCACCTCGCGGATGCCGGAGGCGATGCTTCGAACGACCCTGCGAGCCTCGTTCGCGAACGTCGTGTCGTGGGGCTCGGCCTCGACGTGTCGGAGCCGGGTCGCCACGATCGCTCCCGCGCCCAGGGCGACCGCACCGGCCAGCACCACGAGCCACGCCGGGAGGGCGGCGCCCGCTCCGAAGGCGAACGCGATCCCGACGATCTGGAAGAACGCGCCGCCGGCCTGCGACAGCCCGTTGCCCTGGAGGAGGTCGTGGCCCGAGAGGACGTCGGGGATCGCGGCCGATTTCACCGCGAGCGCGACGCGGACCACCGCCTGGGAGGCGAGCAACCCGACGATCAACGCCGCGGTCGCGCCGGCGTTGCCCTCCGTGCTCTCCCCGCCGAGCGGCAGCAGGACGGCGACAGCGACGACACCCACGACGGCCGCCGTCACCAGGTTCGTCCACCACACGACCCGTCGCCGCTGGAACCGGTCGATCACCACGCCGATGAACGGCGACAGCAAGGTGTACGGGACGTACAGCGCCAGGATCACCCGCAGGAGGTAGTCGGCGGAAGGCACGTTCTGCACGTCGAACCCCTGCTGGCCACCGAACGCGATCGACTTGCCGATGGCCCCCTGGATCACCCCCTGGCCGGCCTGGGTCAGGAACTGGACGCCCATCAACGTCGCGAAGTCGGCGTTGGAGAACTGGGAGAAGAGACGGTCGAAGAACCCGCCGAGCGCTCCCAGGACCCCGAGGATCGCTCGCTCGCCGAAGCGCAACGCGGCGCCGGCGCCCACGGCGACGGCGACGACGACCCAGCCCTTGCCCTCGGTGAGCGGGCCGCGCCAGACGGCGAGGATCGCGATCCCCGCCAGGAGCGAGAGCACGATCGAGGTGCCGGGGATCAGCGCGAGCCGGCTCGGGGTGTCGCGGAGCCCGAAGAACGGCGCGGCGAGCAGCCCGGGGAGCACCGCCAGCAGGAACAGGCCGGCCAGGACCCGCGCCTGGTGCGGGAGGTTGGCGAGGGGACTCGGCGGATCCTGGAAGCGGGGGGGGGGGGGG
>JBIOTM010000157.1:0-8457 GCA_044865955.1 Actinomycetota bacterium
GATCGCGCTCGACGGCGTGAACTCGATGCTCGGCAACGCGCCGGATCTCAACGGCCTCGCGAGGCTGGCCGGCGAGTACGACGCGCTCCTGTACGTCGACGACGCGCACGGGTTCGGCGTGATCGGCGAGCGCGGTCCGGACGAGCTCACCCCGTGGGGGAAGCGGGGGAACGGAGCGATCCGTCACCAGGGAGCGGGCTACGACGACGTCATCATGATCGCGGGCTTCTCCAAGGCGTACTCCTCGCTCCTGTCGTTCCTCGCGCTCCCCACCCGGCTGAAGGACGTCCTGAAGGTGGCCGCGCCGCCGTACCTGTACTCGGGTCCGTCCCCGGTGGCCTCGCTCGCCACCGTGCTCGCCGGGCTCGAGGTGAACGAGCGACGCGGGGACGAGGTCCGTGCCACTGCCTACCGGATGACCCAACGGGTCCTCGACCGGCTGCACGAGCTCGACATCTACACGCCCAACCGATCCGGCTTCCCCTTGATCGAGGTGCCGCTGGCCCACCACGAGGACATCGACACGGTCGGCCGGTACCTCTTCGAAAGGGGGATCTACGTCACGATGGCCGCCTACCCGCTTGTCCCGATGGACGAGGTCGGCTTCCGCATCCAGATCACCGCCGCGAACGACGACGAGCAGATCGAACGGCTGTGCGACGTCCTCGGTGAGATCAACGAACGGTTCGAGCTGCAACACGCAGGACATCGCGAGCTCCTCCGGGAACGAGCCGCCCGATCGGAAGGAGTTAGGAGATGACGAAGGGTCCCGTCGCTGAGGGACTCGGCCGCGTCGAGGGGCTCTCGGACGCCGGCGACTACGAGGCCGCCCTCGAGGAGCTGGACCACCAGCTCGAGGCGCACCCGTTCGAGCCCGCCGTGCACACGGCGCGCGGGTGGGCGCTCGAGAACCTCGGACCGGCCGGGCTCCCCGCGGCGAGAGACGCGTACGTCCGGGCGCTGGAGCTCGATCCGAGGGCGCTCTGGGCGAAGGAGGGACTTTCGAACGTGCACCGGCGGATGGGGAACCCGGAGGAGGCCGACCGGCTCGCCCGCGAGGTGATCGCCGAGGGACGCCTGCGATGCGAGGAGGAGATCGACCTGCTCGAGCTGATCGGCTGGTGCCAGCTCCGCCTCGGTCGGTACGGGGAGGCCGTGACGACCCTCCGCCAGGCCCTGGAGCTCGACGGACGGTGGACGGCCGTCCGGTTCGACCTCGCGCTCGCGCTGATGTTCGAAGGCGACCGCGCGAGGGCCTTCCTCGAGTACCAGCGCGGGGTCCACCAGGCCGTGAACGGCGGTGTCGACCGGCTGCGCGGCGTGGTCCGCATGGGGCTCGACGACCTCGAGGAGTGCCTGGCGGAGCGGCCGGCCCTCGCGGCGACCCGCGAGGCGATCGCCGCTCGTGACCTCCTCCGCGCCACCCTCCGGGCGGCGAGTCGAACGGGCTGAGGCGATGCGGGGCTGGCTGAGCTACGTCGGCATCCTCCGGCCGCTCCGCCATCGGGACTTCCGGCTGCTCTGGGTCGGGATGACGACGTCGCTGATCGGAGACGGGATCTTCTTCGTCTCGCTCGCGTGGCAGGTCTACGCACTGTCGAACGTGCCCACGGCGCTCTCGATCGTGGGCGTCGCCATGACGGTGCCGCAGATCGTCTTCCTCCTGGTCGGCGGGGTCGTGAGCGACCGCCTCGACCGGCGGCGTGTGATGATCGGGGCCGACGCGCTCCGGGCCGCCGCCGTGGGGACCCTCGGCTTCCTGTCGATCGCCGGCGCGCTCGAGCTCTGGCACGTGATCGTGGTCGCCTCGGCCTTCGGCGCCGGGACGGCATTCTTCGGTCCGGCGTTCGACGCGATCGTGCCGCAGTTGGTGCGCGGGCGCGAGCTGAACCAGGCGAACTCGCTGGATCAGTTCATCCGGCCGGCCGCCGCCCGGATGGTCGGGCCCGCGTTCGGCGGTTGGCTCGTCGCGGCCTGGGGTGGCCACCCGGGCCCGGCGTTCCTGGCGAACGCCCTCACGTTCATGGTCTCGATCGCGTGCGTGTCACTGATGCGGTCGCGACCGGTCGACCGACCCACGGACGAGAGGACGAGCGCGTTCCGGGAGATCCGCGAGGGCTTCCGGTTCGTCCGGTCCCGGACGTGGCTCTGGGGGACGCTGCTCGCGGCGACCCTCGCCTACCTGATCTTCTGGGGTCCGTCCGAGGTGCTGCTGCCGTTCCTCGTGAAGAACCAGCTGCACGGCTCGGCCCAGGACCTCGGCTTCATCCTGGCGCTCGGCGGTGTCGGCGCGATGGCCGCGGCGATCCTGATGGGGAACCGAGCGACGCCGCGGCGCCACATCACCTTCATGTACACCGTGTGGACCGTCTCCACGCTGGCTGTAGCCGGGTACGGGCTGGCGCGGTTCACGTGGCAGGCGATGGTGGCCTGCTTCGTCTTCAACGCGCTGGAAGGGGCCGGCACGATCGTCTGGGCGACCACGAAGGGTCGGCTGGTCCCCGAGCGGCTCCTGGGCCGCGTCTCGAGCTTCGACTGGTTCATCTCGATCGGGTTGGTGCCGGTGTCGTTCGCGCTGACCGGCCCCGTCGCCGCGGTCTTCGGGGTCCGAGCGACCCTCGTGGGCGCCGGGATCGTGGGCGGCATCGTGACCCTCGTCTTCCTCTTCGTCCCCGGGATGCGAGACGTCGAGCGGTCCGGGGCCCTGGCCCGGGCGATCGCCGATGACGAGGGCGAGGCCGCCGCGCCCGTTCCCGCGCTCGTCCCGGTGGGGGGGCCGGCGGGGCCGAGCGGCGGCTGGGGCGGTCCAGAGGCTGGCTGACCAGCGAGGATGCGTCCGGGCCCTGCGCATCGGACCCCTAAGGTCCCTCCCCCGAACTCCCGATAGGGAATCGTGAAGCGTCGAGCCTGGCTCTGGTACGCGTGCGGGGGAGCGGCCCTCACCGCCGTCTACCTGATGCTCCCCGTACCCCGGCCGGGGTGGCTGTTCAACGCGATCGCGATCTCCTCGCCGATCGCGATCGTGATCGCGGTTCGCCTGTGGGCCCCGCAGACGCGACTGCCGTGGTACCTGTTCGCCCTCGGCCAGGCGCTGTTCGTCGCCGGCGACGTGATCACGTACAACTATCCGACCTTCTTCGGGAAGGACCTGCCCTTCCCGTCGATCGGCGATGTCTTCTACCTCTCGGTCTACCCCTGCCTGGTCGCGGGGATCCTGCTGCTGGTGAGGAGCCGGAACCCGGGCGGCGACCGCGACAGCGTGATCGACTCGCTGATCGTCGCCATCGGCGTGTCGACGGTCTCCTGGGTCTTCCTCCTGTCGCCGCAGGCGCGGGACGCCGGCGCCTCGGTGCTCGTCAAGCTCACCGGCATGGGCTATCCGGTGATGGACCTGATCCTGCTGACGGTGGTCGTCCGGCTGGCGATCGGCGGCGGCCGGCGTCCGATGTCGTTCTACCTGATGGCCGCCGCGGCGATCGCGTTGTTCGTCACGGACTTCAAGTACAGCTACATCTCCGTCACTGGCGACATCTACGACCAGAGCGGGCTCCTCGAGACGGGGTGGGCGACCTTCTACATCCTGTGGGGCGCCGCCGCGCTGCACGCGTCGATGCGGGTGTTGTCCGAGCGGACGCCGGACGTCCTGCCGCGGCTTTCACGCGGACGGCTCACGGTCCTCGCCTTCGCCTCGCTCCTCGCTCCGGGCGTGATGATGATCCAGCACCTCCGGCGCGTTCCGGGCGACCTCCCCGTGCTGATCGGCGCGTCCGTGGCGCTCTTCCTCCTGGTCGTGATGCGGATCGCCGGCCTGGTCCGCAAGCAGGAGCAATCCGCGATCCGGGAGCGCGCGCTGCGCGGAGCGGGGACGGCCCTCGTGACCGCCACGAACCGCGAGGGGATCTACGCGGCGACGTTGCAGGCGGCCGGGTCGATCGCGGGAGAGGGGTCCGCGATCCGCGTCCTGGTCGCCGAGGAGGCGGGAGGGGACTTCGCGGTCGTCGCGGCCGCCGGCGGCTCCGACGACGCGGTCGGACGGGCCGTCTCGTTGTCGGCTTTCCGGAACTGGAAGCTCGAGCGGCTCCGCTCGCACCGGTCGTACGAGGTCCCGATCGCCGACGCGGAGCTGGCCGAGCCGCTCGAGCTCCCGTCCGAGTGCTCGTTCCTGGTCAGCAACCCGCTCTTCATGAAGGACGAGCTCCAGGGGCTGCTCGTCGTCGGTACGAGCTCGGCGCTCCCGAGGGAGAACAGCGACACGCTCGAGGCGCTGGCGTCACAGGTGGCCCTCGCGCTCGAGAGCGCCGCGCTGACGGAGGACCTCCTCCGCCAGCAGACCGAGGCGCGGTTCCGGTCGCTCGTCCAGAACTCGACCGACGTGGTCATGGTCGTCGACGCGGACTCGACGGTCCGCTACGTGAGCCCGTCGGTGCAGGGCGTGTTCGGGTACGACCCGGCCGAGCTCGAGGGGGTGAAGCTCACCGGCCTGATCCACCCTGAGGACAAGGCGCAGGTGCTGCAGTTCCTCACGGCGAGCAGTCGCGAGGGCGGTCCGTCCACGACACTGATCGAGTCGCGGATACGGCACCGCGACGACTTCTGGCTCCACGTCGAGACGCTCCGCACGGACCTGATGCACGACCCGAACGTGAAGGGGATCGTGCTCAACTCCCGCGACGTCTCCGAGCGGAAGGCCTTCGAGCAGCAGCTGGCCCACCAGGCCTTTCACGACTCGATCACGGGGCTCGCGAACCGGGCGTTGTTCCGCGACCGCGTGGAGCACGCGCTGGAGCGGCAGACGCGCGACGACCAGCAGATCTCCGTGTTGTTCATGGACCTGGACGACTTCAAGACCGTCAACGACTCCCTGGGGCACGCGGCCGGCGACCGGCTCCTCGGGGAGGTCGGCGAGCGGCTCCGAGCCAGCCTCCGGGCGCCGGACACGGCGGCGCGGTTCGGCGGCGACGAGTTCGCGATCCTGCTGGAGGACGCGAGCGGCATCGCCGGCCCGGCCGAGGTGGCCGAGCGGATCCTCCTTGCCCTCGACGGGCCGTTCCTCCTCGAGGGCAAGGAGGTGTTCGTCCGCGCGAGCATCGGGATCGCCACCGCGTGGCCCGGCCGGTCGGTCGGACCCGAGGGCGCCGAGGAGCTCCTGCGGAACGCCGACGTCGCCATGTACATCGCGAAGGAGGCCGGGAAGAACCGCTACCAGATCTTCGAGCCGGAGATGCACGACACGGCGCTGCGGCGGCTCGAGCTGAAGGCAGACCTCCAGCGGGCGGTCGACAACGAGGAGTTCGTCCTGCACTACCAGCCGGTGATCCGCCTCGCGACCGGGGACATCGAGGGCTTCGAGGCGCTCGTGCGCTGGAACCACCCGGAGCGCGGCGTCGTGATGCCGCTCGAGTTCGTGCCGCTCGCCGAGGAGACCGGGCTCGTCGTGCAGATCGGGTCGTGGGTCCTGCGCGAGGCGTGCCTGACGGCGAAGGAGCTCCAGCCGGATGGTTCCGAGTCGCAGCCGCTTCACATCGCCGTGAACCTGTCGGCCCGCCAGCTCCAGAGCACAGACATCGTCCGGGAGGTCGCGAACGTGCTGCTGGACACGGGGCTCTCCCCCGAGTGCCTCGTCCTCGAGATCACCGAGAGCGTGATGATGCAGGACATGGCGTTGTCGAACGAGCGGCTCTCGCAGCTGAAGCAGCTCGGGGTCCAGCTCGCCGTGGACGACTTCGGGACGGGGTACTCGTCGCTGAACTACATCCGGCGGTTCCCCGTGGACATCCTGAAGGTGGACAAGTCGTTCGTCGACGGCGTCAGCGAGGGCGGCGAGGAGTCGGCGCTCACGGCGGCGATCATCGAGCTCGCGGGCATCCTGAACCTCCGGCCGGTGGCCGAGGGGATCGAGCGCGCCGACCAGCTCGAGAAGCTGCTGGAGCTCCGGTGCGAGCTGGGCCAGGGCTTCTACTTCTCCGAGCCGCTCACGCTCGAGCGGGCGGAGGACCTGCTGCGGACGCGCCGGATGCTGGCCAGCCGGGACGCCGAGCTCACGTCGTAGCGTCTCTCCTCGGTCGCGCTCGGAGCGACCCGCGGATCATCGTCTCGCGAGGGCGTGTCGGAGGGACGGTGAAGAGTGGAGCCAGCACGTGGTGGCGTCGTTGTAGATCGAGAGAACGGTCGTGCAGCCGGGCACCTCGCACCGCCGTCCGGTGGGAGCGCGCGAACCGGCGTCCTTGCCGCGCTCCGGAGGTCCGAAGAACACCTTGCCGCCGTTCGTCGTCGCCATGCGCTGCGGCTCCCTTCTCTCGGCCCGCTGGCCCGAGACGATCCGCCCAGGCGAGAGGCGGGCTCGGCGCGGGAGATCCGCCAGCGACCGGCTGCGTGGGTGGATACGGATCCTCGAGCGAACGCCCGAGGGATCCAGCTTACTGCGTCGGACGGGTCGGCACCCGGGCGGACCGAGCCGGCGTCAAGGCGTGGGGGAGCGGTGGTACTCGAAGTGGTTCCCGTCGGGGACCACGAACAGGCCGCCCCACAGGAACCCCCACCGGGCGAGGATCCCGACGAGCCGCGGATCCTGGTGTGGTGGATCGCCGTAGAGGTTGCCGGCCAGGTTCGCGTCGAACGCGATCCCCCACGTGTGATGCGAGATCATCGCCGTGGGATCGCGGCTGATGAACCTCGGGACGAAGCACCCGTGGAACGTATGGATCAGTCGCCCGAGCCCGGCCGCCCGGAGCTCCCGCATGGCTCCGCGGAGCTGGAAGACGATCCCCCGGTGACACGTCACCTCGCCGAGCGGAGGGATCCGGGTCGTGACGAGGTGCTCGCGGACCCAGGCCGGATCGATCTCGAGGGAGCCCGGCTGGCTCTCCACCGGGCGGGCCGCGAACTCGCCGAACAAGGCCTTCAGCAGCACGGGCGGCAGGACCGCGTCGCCGGCGCGGAAGTAGGGGGTCTCCCCCGGGGCCCGCACCTGGACGCGCCCGAACACGCCCAGCGCCCGAGGGGTGAGCGGGTGCAGCAGCCGCGCCAGGCGCTCCGATGTCCAGCGGCGCTTGCCGGCCGGCTGGAGCAGGAGGTATCGATCCCGGGTGATCCCGATCCCGCGGCCCGTGTCCGTGGACACCAGGAGCTCGGCCGCGCCGACCAGCTCGTCCGGCAGGACGGCGGCGATGCGGATGCGCCGCCCACCTTCGAAGACGAGCGTCGCGCCGGGGCCCAGGCCCCGGAGCGACGCGGACGTCGATCCCAGGATCCCGTCTCCGTTCTCGACCGCCGCGAGGGTGGCCCGGTCGGCCGGCGGGAGGAACGCCGCGAACGTCGCCGGATCGACCGCCGCCGCGTCGATCGGGATCCGGTATGGGCGCTCCGGGTGGTCGACCAGCTCGCCCGCGGCGCTCCACGAGGACGCCAGCCAGACGTTGTCCTCCTTGACCACCGTCATCCGCCCGACCTGCGGGAGGCGCCGGACCCGGGACGCGAACCCGGCCGGCAGCCCCCGGGGGACCCACGCGAGGAAGGTCTCCGGGGCTGCCGGCCGGGTCCGGGGGAGGGGGAGCATCCGCTGGATCGCGGGCCCCGCCGTCGGCACGGTCCAGGCCTGGACGCCGAGGGTCAGCAGCGCCCCCACGACGACGCCGACGACGGCGCCGGCTCCGGCCGTGAGCCCGCGCCTCATCCCTCGGCCTCCGCGATCGCGACGGCGATCGAGAGGAGCTGCGAGAGCCCGAGATCCCCTTGCAGGGACCGGTAGCCCCCCGGCCCGACCCATTCGAGCAGCCCGCGACCCGGGGTCCAGCGACCGACCACGCCGCTCGATGTGACCCGCGACTGGTCCGCGGACGACGGCGGGGGGAGCGTCGCTCCCGGCTCCACGTGCAGGGTCAACGGCTCCCCCGTCGCGTCCATGTCGCGTTGCCTGAGGTGGAACGTGATGCCCTCGGCCGTCGAGCCGATCGACGCGACCTCGGCGCTGGCCAGCACGTACCCGCCGGGGAGGATCCGACCCAGCTCGGGCGGCATGCCCGCGAGCGCCAACGCCACCTCGACGCGGACGGGTTCGACCCGGATGCGGGAGGCGGACTCGACCGTCCAGGCCGGCGGCAACGGTTCCCCCCGGACCGGGATCGATGCCGCGATCGCGAGGAGGCGCTCCCGGGAGAGGTTCGTCTCCAGGTACAGGTCGCCGTGGGACGTGTGCAGCGCGACACGCCTGCCGAACCCATCACCCGCCGGCTCGTAGTACCCCACGCCGCCGTCCAGCGAGACCTGCTGGGCGACCGCCTCGACGGGACCGAAGGGCCCGGGGCCCTTCCACCCCCTTCGCTCACCGATCCGCAGGTAGTCGAGCCCGTCGGCGTACACCAGGAGCGAGCGGGGCGTGGTGGCCGCGGTGGCGTCCGGCAAGAGGACCGACACGAGCGTCAGCCCATTCGGGGCGGAAGGGGGGGGGGGGGGGGGGGG
>JBIOTM010000158.1:0-4202 GCA_044865955.1 Actinomycetota bacterium
CCGGCGCACGGCCCGGCCCGGCAGGACCTCTCCGGTGACCGCGATCGCGATCGACACCTCGGCGCCGCGGGCGACGTTCCCCCCGACCAGCGACAGGGCGAACTCGTCGCAGCACTCGCGCATCCCGCCGACGAGCTCCACGACCCACGCGGCATCGACCGCCTCCGACAGCGTGAGGGCGCAGAGGGCATGGCGGGGGCTGGCGGCCATCGCCGCGACGTCGCTCACGTTCACGGCGATCGCCTTGTAGCCGAGATCCCTGGGTGTCGTGAGATCGCGGCGGAAATGGGTCCCCTCGACCATGACGTCCGTGGTGAGGACGAGCTCGCCGGAACCGGGCGTGAGGACCGCCGCGTCGTCGCCGGGGCCCACCACGACCTCGGGGCCCGTGCCCGACAACACGCGCCGGATGGCGGCGATCAGCTGGTCTTCGGAGAGATCCATCCTCGGCGCTCCCGCCGGCCGGGGAGCCCGGATGCGGTCCAGGGGAAGGCCCCCACGGGCTTCGCTAGACTCTATGGGTTCTCCCGCCCTTCCCCACCGCGTTCGCGGATCCATCGACGCAGGAGGCCCGTGTTGGCACAGGTGTACGTCAACCCCACCCCGGAGGAGCTCCGGCGATCCACCGAGGAGATGCCGCAGTGCCGGATCTCCGGCTACGGAAGCGTCAACGTCCAGACCAGGGTCCTGTCCAGGAGCGCGGGAAGCACCTTCGTCGTCGATCGTCCCTCGAGCGGCAAGACGATGACGCGCGAGGCCTACGAACGGATCGCGCGGATGCAGCAGGACTACATCGCGGCCAACGACATGATCCAGGTGGACGGATGGATCGGGAACGACCCTGCGCTGCGCACCCGGGCTCGCCTGCTGATGGAGAAACGCTTCGCGAACGTCGCCGGGATGCAGCAGAAGCTCTATTTCGATCGCGACGACGGCCGCGAGCCCGAGGTGCAGGTGATCTACACGCCGGACCTCGAAGCCCCCGGCTATCCCGACGACCGCGTGATCGCCGTCGACCTGGACGGGAACGTGACGCGCATCCTCAATTCCGACTATTTCGGCGAGTCGAAGAAGGGCGGCTTGCGGATGTGGAACAACCTCGTCTTCGAGAAGGGCGGCCTGGCGCTCCATGCCGGGTCGAAGGTGATCCCGACCGCCGGCGGCGAGCGGGTGTTCATGATCATCGGACTGTCCGGGACCGGGAAGACGACCACCACGTTCACGACCCAGAACGGATCGAGGCCCGTCCAGGACGACTTCGTCGCGTTGCTGCCGGGGGGTCGCGCCTACGGGACCGAGAACGGCTGCTTCGCGAAGACGTTCTCGCTCGATCCGATGTTCGAGCCGTCGATCTTCGCCGCCGTGACGAAGCCCACCACGTACCTCGAGAACGTGTACCAGGATGGGCAGGGGACGGTGAACTTCTTCGAACAGAGCCACACGCAGAACGGTCGAGCCGTCTTCGAGATGAGGGACCTGACGACGTTCGATGACGCTCGCAACGTGGGGCCGGTCGATTACCTGCTGATCCTGAACCGCAACGAGAACATCATCCCGGCGGTCGCGAGGCTCTCGCAGGAGCAGGCCGCCGCGTACTTCATGCTCGGCGAGACGACGGGCACCTCCGCCGGCGGTGCCGACGAGGAAGGGAAGTTCCTCCGCGTGCCCGGCACGAACCCCTTCTTCCCGCTCCCGCACGGTCTGCAGGGCAACCGGTTGCTGGAGCTCCTGGCGACGCATCCCATCGACGTGTACCTCCTCAACACGGGGCGGGTCGGTGGCCGGGACGGCGACGAGCGATCGAAGAAGGTGAAGATCCCCCACACGTCGGCGTGCGTGAAAGGCATCGCGGAGCAGACGATCGCCTTCGACGAGGATCCCGATTTCGGGTACCAGGTCGCGACCGCCGTCCCCGGCATGGAGGACCCGGAGCTGTTGCGGCCGGCCCTCCTCTACGAGCGCCAGGGGCGCGCCGACGAGTACCGGGGGATCGTCGAGCGCTTGAAGCAGGAGCGCGTCGAGCACCTCCAGCGGTTCCCGGAGCTCTCCGAGGACATCATCAAGGCCGTCGGCTAGGGCCGTTCACCGGTCCCGCCTCGTCTCCCGCGGCGCGGCCCGGCTCCCGGCCGAGGAGGTACCCGGCGAGGAACTGCCCCGCGGCCGGGACCACGATCACGAAGAAGTACCACCTGAAGCGCCCGACGTCGTCGATGAACGCCCGGCCCCGCGTCGACACCGTCGAGTAGAGCAGGAACAGGCCCATCAGGGCGAACCAGAGGCCCACGCGGGACACCACGAACAGCGCGTACAGCACGTGGTCGCGCCGCGCATCGGATCCGAACGGCCGCCGCAGCCAGTGGATGAGCGACCGGACGCCGAGGAGCCCGAACACCGTCGCGGCGACGACCTCGAGCACGTTCACGGACCGGCCGCGTGGAGCATCTCGATGACCTCGTCGTCGGAGACCTGATCGAAATCCCGGTACCACTCGCCCACGGCGAAGAACATCTGGGGCTCCTCCAGCAGCACGACCTCGTCGCACTCGGGCTCCAGGCGGGCGCGCGCGGCCGGCGCCGACCGGGTCGTGTTCGCCGCCCCCGTGGGGCCGCCGGCCGCGCGCGCCCAGCGAACCGCGGCGACGGCGGTGGCGCCGGTCGCGACGCCGTCGTCGACGACGACGGCCGTCCGTCCGGCGACCGGCGACGGCGCTCGGCCGCTTCGATAGGCGGCCTCGCGCCGCGCGATCTCCGCCTCCTGTCGCGTCGCCTCTTCGCGGATGTACGCCATGGGCACGCCGAGCTGGCGGACCGCCAGCTCGTGCAGCACCATCACGCCGGGCGCCACGGCGCCGATCGCGAGCTCGGGGTTGCCGGGGGCGCCGAGCTTGCGCGGGATCACGACGTCGAGCGGCGCCCGCAGGGCCTTCGCCACCGGGACCGCGATCGCGATGCCCCCGCGCGGGATGGCCAGCACGGTGGCGGACCCCGCCACGCGGTCGACGAGCGCGGCGGCGAGCTTCGCGCCAGCCTCCCCCCGGTCGCGGAACACGCTCCCGATCATCGCAGCCGCGTTGCTCGCCCCGCCCGCCCCCGGCTAGCATGAGCCGTCCCACGGACCCGAGGAGGCACCAGGTGGTTCACGCGTACATCCTGATCCAGACGGAGGTGGGGAAGGCGGCCTCCGTCGCCAACGCGGTGCGGGACACGGCGGGTGTCACCGAGGCCGAGGATGTCACCGGCCCGTACGACGTGATCGTCCGCGCCGAAGCGGACAGCGTGGACGACCTCGGCAAGCTGGTGGTCGCACGGATCCAGGCGATCGATGGCATCACGAGGACCCTCACCTGCCCGGTAGTGCACCTGTAGCCTCCGGCGTCAGCCGCCCAGCTCGCGGACCCCCGTGCTCTTCGACTCGGCCTCATGCCGCTCGGTCGCCAGATCGAGCAGCCGCTCGACCAGCTCGCCGTAGGGGAGGCCCGACGCCTCCCACAGCTTGGGATACATCGAGATCGACGTGAATCCCGGGATCGTGTTGACCTCGTTGATCCATACGACGTCGTCGTCCAGCAGGAAGAAGTCCACGCGTGCCATCCCGGCGCATCCGATCGTCCGGAACGCCGCGACGGCGAGCCGCTGCACCTCCGCGAGGACGTCGGGCTTGAGATCCGCGGGGATCAGGAGCTGGGCGCCGTGCTCGTCGAGGTACTTCGCCTCGTAGTCGTAGAACTCGTGACCCTCGGGAACGATCTCGCCGGCAACGGACGCGACGGGTTCGTCGTTGCCCAGGACCGCGCACTCGATCTCACGCGCCCCCTCCGCGGATCGCTCGATCAGCGCTTTCCGGGCGTATCGGAACGCCACCTCGAGCGCCGACGCGAGCTCGTTCGCGCCGTGCACCTTCGTGACGCCGACCGACGAACCGAGCGTCGCCGGTTTCGTGAACACCGGGTACCCGAGGGCTTCGGCCGCAGCCTCCACGGCCTCGGGGTCGTGCGCCCACTCGGTCTCGTGCACCGGTTCGAACGGACCGATCGGGAGACCGGCGTCGCGGAGGAGGCGCTTCTGGACGTCCTTGTCCATCCCCACCGCGGACGCGAGGACGCCGGCCCCCACGTACGGGACGCCGGCCAGTTCCAACAGACCCTGCACGGTCCCGTCTTCGGCGTAGGGACCGTGCATGACGGGAAAGACCACGTCGATCGG
>JBIOTM010000159.1:0-4266 GCA_044865955.1 Actinomycetota bacterium
ATCCCCCGCTCGTCGTCCCGGATCTTCCTCAACATCGGTCCGTTCCTTTCGATCGTCGGGGTCAGCACGCGTCGGACAGGTAGCCGTACGAGGTGTTCCGGGCCGTGAGGGAGGCCTCCACCCGGGCGAGCGGCCCATCGATCCCGTCCGTGCTGGTGCCGACCAGGAAGAGCACCTCGACCGTCCGTCCCTTCTTCAGGGGGTCGGGGTCGAGCTGGAAGGTACGCGTCTGCGGGGTCGTCTGGAGGTTCAGGATCCCGGTGGCCACCTCTCGCCACGACGTGACGGTCGCGGCCTTGACCGCGGGCTTCGGCAGCCACCACCGGGTCTGGAGGGACTCGCCCTCGAGGCGCCACTGGATGCAGCGGGCCGGTTGGGCCGTCGTCCCGTTCGCCTGGCTGTAGGCGATGAGGCACTGGTACTGCGACCCCGCGGCCTTGCAGTCGGTGTCCGCGAGTGAGGGGTCGGTCAGGACGTTGCCCGAGCGGACGAGCCGGTCGAGGTTCTCGAGCGCCAGGCGGATCTGGTCGTTGTTGACCGACCGGACCTCCTGTTCCGAGACGGCCCGCTGGACCGACGAGAAGGTCGTGGTGAAGACGAGCAGGACGATCGACATGATCGCCATCGCGACGAGCATCTCGACCAGGGTGAACCCTCCCTCCGGGCCGAGGACGTTCGTGCGGCGGTGGGCGGATCGCACGCGGATCATCCTCCGGTCGGCGGCGCGATGTACTGCGCCCGGGCCGTGAGGCTGCCCAGGCTGAGCGTGACCGTCACGTCGACGAGCGTCTCCTTCACGGCCGCGGCCGCGGTGCAGCTCGAGTTCTGGTTCGTCTCGTAGATCAGCTGCACGTGCAGGGCGCCCTGGACCAAGGGGTTCACGGTGGCCGTGGTGTCCGTGAGCGTGGTCCCGGACGTGGGCAGCTTCGTCGTGGTGGCGCCGCCGAGCAGCAGGGGGGTGCCCGCGACCGGCGAGACCGTGTACGTGATGCAGTTGTGGTTGGCGCCGCCGGGCCGGACGTAGCGCTGGAGGGTGAACGCCGTGAACGTCGGCTGCTGGGCGGTCGACCCGTTCAGGGATGCGTCGACGAAGCTCGAGCACCCCGTGCCGTTGTAGAGCTTGGCGCTCGCTCCGCTCCAGGCGGCCGACGGGTTCGACGCCGAGACGCCGGTAGTCGCGGCGGCGGTCGCCGTCCCGGCGGTCGCTCGGAACACGTAGTTCCCGCCCGTGCAGGTCTGCAGGGCGCTCAGGGTGGTGATCGTGGAGGCCGTGTTCGTGTCGTTCGCCACGTTCGCGTCGAGGAACTTCGCCGGGATGCCGAGGAGCTCGAGCGTCCCGATCGTCCGTCGGGCGGTCATCGAGGCCGTGCCCGTCGTCCCGGCGGGGACGGCGCGGTCGGCCCACGTGTCGACCGTCCCCGTTCCGCTCAGCTGACCGAGCGTCATCGACCCGGCGTCCGCCGTCGTCGTGCCGAGGACCTTCGTGGTGTTGATCGTGGCGTTGACCGTGGCGCCCCGAACCGCCCGGCCCCAGGCGCACGGCAGGCCGTCGCTCTGGGAGGTGGGCCACGGGGAGGCGACCGACGGGCACTTGGCGGTGCTGGCGTTGGTCGCGTCCGCCGTCGTCGCCGATCCGGAGTCCCCGCTCGACCCGCCGGAGAGGCTCATCGCGACGGGGGACGCGGTCACGGCGATCGCGGACCCGTAGGCGGCCGTGAAGGTCGCCGGCGGCACGCCGGACGAGGGCTCGTACTGCACCGTCGCGGTCGACGGGTTCCCGTCGGCGGCGATCGACGTGCTCGCGAGGCCGGCGGACGAGCTGGTCGTCGACGCTCCCGACTGCCCGATCGTGGACAGCATCTGGCTGACCTGTTCGACCGAGGCGCGCGTCTCAGCCTGGGGGCCGAAGAGCGTGGGAAGGAGGGTCGTGATGCTCGCCCCGTTCACGGTCCCCGAGAACGCGATCGTCCCCTGAGGCGCCGTCGCCGTTCCGCTGAAGTACGGCTGGCACGGCCCCGCAAAGGGATGGATCACCGCGGAGGCCGCGCAGCCCTTCGGCGACGACCAGAGCGTCTGGGCCTGGATGAACTTCGCGGCCCCGCTCACGCCGCCGCCCGTCCAGGAGACGATCACGGTGATCCGGTAGGGCTCGGTCGTCGGGTCGGCGTTCGTGACGTAGGTGGCCCACGTGTAGTCGGTCGGGTACTGGGGCGCGAGGAGCGTGCCGGTGTGCGGGACGAGCGGCGTGGCGTTCGTGGCGCTGCCGTCGTGGACGATCTTCTCGCCGGCGCACGTCAGGAAGTGGTAGGCGCCGTCCCCGCAGTCGGTGGGGGTCTTGATCCTCGGGTCGCCGGCGAGGTCGGAGGTCTTCATGCCGCGCGTGATCGTGTCGGCGGTGAGGGCCTGGACCTGTTCCAGGATCCGGGTGGCCGCGCCGGTGGCCGACTGTCGCTCCCGCGCCAGTCCGATGTACCGGAACCCCGACGTGGCCGTGTACATCAGTGCCGTCAGCGAGGCGAAGATCACCATCAGGGCGATCACGGTTTCGAGGATCGTGAAGCCGCGCTCGCCGTCGAGGCGCGCGCGGATCCGCCGGATGGACTGACGTCGACTCATGCTCCGTCCTTCGAAGGCCTTCCGTTATCGATTCGGCAGGCACCGTCCCCCGCTTGAGGGCCCCCCGCCTTGCGACGTACCCGATCTGGGGTGTCATGCGGAAGGGGCGGCCCCGAGGGGGCCGCCCCTTCAGCCTTTCGCCTTACCGCGGAACGATTACCACTTCGTGCCCGCGGCTGCGTCGGCGTCGGCACCAGTGCAGTTCCCTGCACCGCCGTCGTCGTCGTACTTGGTGCCGGGGCCCGTCGCGTTGTCGGAGATCCAGTAGCACGTGCCGGACTCTGAGAGTGCGGCCGCGGACCAGATCTCGTCGTTCGCGCCGGACACCTGCACGCTGACCTCGTTCGGGCCGGTCGAAGCCGTCGCGGCATCGACGTACACCAACGAGGGCTCGATCGCGTCCAGGTCCGCGTCCGTGGCGGTGCTGTAGTCGCTGACGTCCGTGTAGGCCGTCTTCGCCGCCACGAGGGCGTTCCGGAGGCTCGACTGAGCCGCCCGGTTCTGCGCCCGCTCACGGGCGCCGAGGAACGTCGGCAGAGCGATGGCGACCAGGATGCCGATGATCAAAACGACCACCATCAACTCGATGAGGGTGAAACCCTCCTCACGCTCACGCAAGCGCTTGAGCATGTGCCTTCGCCTCCCTTCTCTTGTTGTCGGCGCACCACAGCAGTGCGCGTTCTCTGGTGGTTTCGGCGGACCCAAGACCGAACTGAAGCCCTGCGGGGCGGGAATCGCCGAAATACTCCGCCGCGGGTATGCGTGCCCGGGCCCGAACGACGGGGGCCGGCGGCTCCCGAAGGCGCCGCCGGCCCGCCGTCTCCGTCCGGCGATGACGGAGCTCTTACTTGATCAGCTTGATGATGTTGAACATCGGCATGTACAGGGCCACCACCGCGGCGCCCACGCACCCGCCGATGATGGCGATCAGGATCGGCTCGATCAGGGCCGTCAGCCCGTCGACCGCCGCCTCGACCTCCTGGTCGTAGAACTGGGCGATCTTCTCGAGCATCGTGTCGACCTGACCGGTCTCCTCCCCGACCGAGATCATCTGGACGACCATGGGCGGAAAGACCGGGTACTTGGTGAGCGGCTTCGCGATCGACTCGCCGTCGCGGACCGACAGCTGCACCTCGTTGATCGCCTTCCCGATCACCTTGTTGTTGACCGTGTCGCTGACGATCTCGAGCGCCTGGAGGATCGGCACGCCCGACCGCATCAGCATCGCCAGCGTGCCCGAGAACCGCGACAAGGCGGTCTTGTGGAACAGCGACCCGAACACCGGCGCACGGAGCTTGAACGCGTCCACCACCTCCCGACCACGGTCCGTCTTCTTCCAGCGGCGGAGTGCGAACCGAGCGCCGAGCGCACCGCCCAGGATGACGTACCAGTAGGCCTTGAACGCATCGGACAAGGCCAGCAGGGCGCGGGTCGGCAGCGGCAGGGTCCCGCCCAGCTGCCCGTAGATCCCCTTGAACTGCGGGACCACGAACAACAGCATCGCCGACATGATGAGGATGACGAGGGCGACCACGGCGACCGGGTAGGTCATCGCCGACTTGATCTTGCCGCGGAGGGTGACCTCGCGCTCGATCATGTCCGCCAGACGCAGGAGCGTCGCGTCCAAGGTGCCGCCGGTCTCGCCGGCGC
>JBIOTM010000160.1:0-6971 GCA_044865955.1 Actinomycetota bacterium
AGATCGCGGGCGCGGCCGCCGCCGCCGGCTTCGCCGACGTCCGCACCGAGCTCGCGGGCGATCGGGTGATCGCCCCCGCGCTCCGGTTCGTCCGGGACCGCCTGGAACGGCCCGACGTGGGGGCGACCAGATCCCTGGCGCTGGCCGCGCGCGGGATGATGGCCCAGGCGGACCTCGTGTGGGAACGGGGCCTGGTCGACTACCTGCTGCTCTCGGCTCGGAGGCCGGCCGAGCGCAGGTCGGAGGGGACCGGCCCGTTGACCGGTCGCCGAGTCGCTAGCTCAGCTCGCGGCGGAGCGCCGGGAGCGGCAGCTGGCCGAGCGCCAGCAGCCGATCGTGGAACCCCTTGATGTCGAAAGCGGGGCCCTCCTTCTCCTCGGCGCGGCGCCGGGCCTCCTCGATCTCGACCATGCCGGTCATGTAGGCGAGCGCCTGGGCGGGCAGGGCGATGTACCGATCGACCTCGACCACCGCCTCGCCGTGAGGCGACCCACCCGCCTCGAGCTTGGCGATCGCCTCGTCCCGGGACCATCCGAACGCGTGGAGCCCGGTGTCCGTGATCAGACGGGCCGCGCGATGGGCCTGCCCCGCCAGCATGCCGAGCCGCTCCCAGTCGTCGAGGTAGAGGCCCATCTCGTCCGCCAGGCGCTCGCTGTAGAGCCCCCAGCCCTCGGCGAACGAGGATCCCGCCAGGAGGCCGCCGAAGCGGCGGAGCGAGGGCCGCTCGTCGAACTCCATCTCGAGCGCGATCTGGAAATGGTGACCGGGGTTCGCCTCGTGGTAGGTCACCGCCGGGATCTGGTGGAGCGCCTTCCCGGGCAGGTCGTAGGTGTTGATGTAGTAGGTGCCGGGCCGCTCGCCGTCCGCCGAGGGAGGCATGTAGAACGCGAGCGCCATGTCGGCCGCCCGGAAGGCCTCGATCTCTCGAACCCGGCAATTGGCCCTCGGGAGCCTGCCGAACCACGCGGGCGCCGCCTCCCAGCATCGCTCGACCTGATCCTGGACCAGGGCGACCAGGGCTTCCGCGGAGGCGGGGGTGTCCTCGCCCGAGGCCGTCCGGTCCGCGATCGCCTCGGCGGGGTCCGCGTAGCCCAGCCGCGCGGCCAGCTCGAACCGTTCGGCCTGGATCGCGTCCCACCGCCGGAGCCCGAGTTCGTGGACGTCCCTCGGATCGAGCGGCAGCGTCGTCCAGGACCGGATCTCTTCGGCGTAGATCTCGTCGCCGCCGGGGAGCGCCGTGACCGCGTGGTCCTCGGCGGCGTGTGGGACGTACTCGCGGAGGACCTCGAGGAACCTGGCGAACCCCGGCGCCACCGCGTCGGCCCAGACCCCCGCGATCCGCTCCCGCGCCGATGCGTCGTCCTCCGCGATCGGGCCGAGGGCGGGCGACTCGTGCGGCGGCGTGTCCACGATGCGTTCCACCTGCGCGATCGCCCGCTCGACCACGATCCTCGGGGACACGACGCCGCTCGCGATCCCTTCCCTGGCGATCTCGGCGCATGCGTCGAGGTAGGCCGGGTAGGCGCGGAGACGTCGCTCGTACCGCTCCAGCCGTTCGGTCGTGTCGGTGGGCTGGACCGAGGCGATGTCCCCGAGCAGCACGCCGGGTCCGACGAAGTGGTTGGCAACGTACAGCCGATCGGTCCTGAGCTCGATGCCGCCGATCGTCTGCGTCGCGATGGCCTCGAGGATGTCCATCGTGGTCCGGAGGGTGAAGTCGAGCCGCTGCCGGTCGATCGTCGCGAGCTCGCCCAGCGCGGCGCGGTTCCTCGTCTCCGAGAGCGCCCGGCCCGATCCGCCGATGTCCGGCAGCCGGTCGTCGTACCGATCGTCGCCGATCGCGGTGGCGAAGGTCGGCTCCCGTTCGAGGAGCTCCTCCCAGAAGCGGTCGGCGAGCGCCCGTGCGCGGTCGGCGTCGGTCTGGTCCCGGGTCACAAGAGGCCAAGCGTA
The DNA here is from genome assembly GCA_044865955.1 of Actinomycetota bacterium. GTDB lineage: Bacteria > Actinomycetota > UBA4738 > UBA4738 > HRBIN12 > JAJNBA01. Next base: position 1,951 of record JBIOTM010000160.1, read on the forward strand.
CCCGCGCCGTCCACCTGCACGGCCGCGCCGGAGAGGAACCCCGCCGGCTCCGAGCACAGGAACGCAACCACGCGGCCGAAGTCGTCGGGGTCGCCCAGCCGGCCTGTGTAGCCGAGCTCCTTCACCCGGTCGGTGGCGTGGAGCCCAGGGCAGGCGAGGTTGAGCGTGATGCCGTCCGCGATCAGGTCCTGGGCCGCGGTCTTGGCCCATCCCCAGAGACCGGCTCGGGCCGTGTTCGACGTGGCCAGATCCGGGATCGGCTGCTTCACGGAGCTCGACGCGATCAGGCAGATCCGGCCGCCCCCGGCCACGCGCAGATGCGGCACGGCCTCGCGCACGAGCCGAACCGACGTGAGGAGGTTCGCCTGGAGAGCCGCGTCGAGGGTGGCGTCGTCCACCTCGAGGGCCCGGCCCTTGGGCGGACCGCCGGCGTTGGCCACCAGCACGTGGAGCTCGCCGAAGCGATCGACGGTGGCGTCGACGAGCCGCCGCGGCGTCTCCGGCGCCGTGACGTCGCCCGGGATCGCGAGCACGTCGGGGCCGAGCTCCGCCGCGGCGGCTCGGAGCCGATCCGGGTCCCGGGCGTTGATCGCCACCGACGCGCCTTCCTCGAGCAGCGCCCGGGCGGAGGCCCGTCCGAGCCCCTTCGATGCGGCCGTGACGAGCGCGACCTTGCCGGCGAGTCCGAGGTCCACGGCGTCCGATGCTACGCTCCGCCCGGTGCCACGGGGAACGCGCCGACGGGTTGCCCTCGCCTTCCTCCTGATCGTCCCGGTGGCGATGGGAAGCTGCGCTCCTCGGACCTTGGCCATCTCACAGCTCGAGCGTCGCCTCGGCCGCGAGCTCTCCGACCGGCTCGGCGTGCCGGGCATCGAGGTCGCGTGTCCCGGTCGCGTCGAGGTCGATGAGGGCGACTCCTTCCGGTGCACCGCGCGGCCACCTGAAGGCACGGACGCGATCGCGCTCGAGGTCACGCAGATCGACGGAGACGGGCACGTGACTTGGGAGATCGTGAGCGCCGCCGGGTAAGGTGGCCCCGATGTTGCTGGAGGGCAAGAAGCTCCTGATCACCGGCGTCCTCACGCCGCAGTCGATCGCCTTCTCGGCCGCCCAGGTGGTCCAGGAGCAGGGCGCCGAGATCGTCCTCACGAACTTCGGCAGGACCGTGAGCCTGACGGAGAAGACGGCGAAGCGCCTCCCCGATCCGCCGGACGTCCTCGAGATGGACGTCAACGAGGCCGACCAGATCGACGCCGTGCGCGACGAGCTCGGTCGCCGGTGGGGGCGGCTCGACGGGTTCCTCCACGCGATCGCGTTCGCCCCCCAGGATGCGCTGGGCGGGAACTTCCTCCAGACACCCTGGGAGAGCGTCGCCACCGCGATCCGGACGAGCGCCTACTCCCTGAAGGCTCTCGCCGTGGGGATGCTGCCCCTGATGGAGTCGCACGGGGGCGCGATCGTCTCGCTCGACTTCGACGCCAGGGTGGCCTGGCCGATCTACGACTGGATGGGCGTGGCGAAGGCCGGCCTCGAGTCCGTGACCCGCTACCTCGCGCGCGACCTCGGAGCGAAGAGGATCCGGGTGAACACGGTCTCGGCCGGTCCGATGAAGACCATGGCCGGCAAGGGGATCCCCGGGTTCGACCGGATCGCCGGGAGCTGGGCCGATCGGGCGCCGCTCGGCTGGGACGCGACAGACGCGGGTCCGGTCGCGGGGGCGATCGCGTTCCTCCTGTCGGACCTCTCCGCCGGCATCACCGGCGAGCTGATCCACGTCGACGGGGGCTTCCACGCGATGGGGACAGAGCCCGGTCCCGCCGCGACCGATGGCGACTGAGACGCTCTCGTCCGGCGAGCGCCGCCTCACGAGCTTCAGCCACGGCGCCGGCTGCGGCTGCAAGCTGGGCCCCGACGACCTGCTCTCGGTGCTGGGCGGGCTGGCGCTGCCGACGGTGCCGGCCGATGTGCTGGTCGCGGCCGACACCGGCGACGACGCCGCGGTGTACCGTCTCCCGTCCGGCGAGGGGTTGGTCGCGACCCTCGACTTCTTCACGCCGATCGTCGACGACCCGTACGACTGGGGACGGATCGCGGCGACCAACGCTCTCTCGGACGTCTACGCGATGGCCGGCCGCCCGATCCTCGCGCTGAACATCGTCAACTGGCCCGTCGACGATCTGCCCCTCGAGATGCTCGCCCGGGTCCTCCAGGGCGGGATCGATGTCGCCGGCGCCGAGGGTGTCACCGTCGCCGGGGGTCACTCGATCACCGATCCGGAGCCGAAATACGGCATGGTGGTCCTCGGGCTGGTGGAGCCCGAACGGATCGTGCGGAACTCGACCGCGCCGGTCGGTGCCGGGCTCTACCTGACGAAGCCGCTCGGTCTCGGGATCGTCTCGACGGCGATCAAGCGCGGGCTGGCGGACGGGGACCTCGTGGCGGGGGCCGTCGGGCTGATGACCACCACCAACCGCGCGGCCGCCGAGGCGATGAGCGAGGCGGATGCCGAGGCGGCCACGGACGTGACGGGCTTCGGGCTGCTCGGCCACCTCCATCGGATGCTGGAGGCATCCGGTGCGGCGGCGGCGCTCGACGCCGGCGCGATCCCGCTGTTGGATCGGCGGATCCTCGACCTCGCCCGCAGCGACATCGTCCCCGGCGGGACGAAGCGCAACCTCGCCTACGTCCGGATGCACACGGACTTCGGCGGCCTCCCGGAGCCGGAACGGCTGATCCTCGCCGATGCCCAGACGTCGGGCGGCATGCTGATCGCGGCGAAGCACGAGCCGTCCCTGGAAGCGGCGCTCCGCGAGCACGAGGTGCCCTTCGCCCGGATCGGCGAGGTCGTGGCCGGCGAGCCGGGGCGGATGTCGGTCGCGGGATCGCTCGTCGCCTAGACCGGAACCGTGGAGACGCGCCCCCGGTATGGTGCGGAGGAGGCGACGTGGACGAGCCGAAGACCCCGCCGGGCGATTGGGCCGAGGAGGACCCGGGGCTCCCGATCGAGTTCGGGCCGGCCTCGAACGCGGAGTTCGATCCCGAGCCCACGCTCCCGGCGGTCCTGCGCGAGACGATCCGCCGCGCGCGCGCCGACTGCGAACGCAACGCCCGCCGACTGGGGATGAGCCGGCGAGCGTTCCTGCTGTCGGCCGCGGGCGCCGCGACCACCTTCCTCGCCCTGAACGCCTGCACCCGCGAGGAGCACCGGGCGAACCCCTCGGCGACCACGAGCGAACCCGGCGGGACGTACGAGATCCCTCCGACCGCGTCGGTGGAGCCGCCCAGCGCCTACGAGGCGCTCGGCGGCGAGGAGTTCGTCTTCGACATCCAGGGACACCTCCTCGAGTACCACCTGAACCCGGTCCTCAACGGCCAGAACTTCTGGCGGTCCTTCCCGCAGAAGGACTGCGGCGAGGACGACCCGCGCGTCTGCTATTCGATCGAGCACTTCCTGGAGCTGATGTTCCTCCGCTCCGACACGAACATGCTGGTGCTCTCGTCGTTGCCGATCTTCCCCGAGGGAAGCCCGCAGTCGGCCGAGATCATGGACCTGACCCGGCGGACGGTGGAGGGCCTCTGTCGGGACGATCGGGTCCTCCTCCACGCGCAGGCACTGCCCAACGTGGGGACGCAAGCCGCCGCCCTCGACGCGATGGAGCACGTGGCGAACCGATATCCCGTGGCGGCATGGAAGACCTTCACGCACTTCCCCGACGCGTTCACCGGCGACGGCAACGCCTGGTGGCTCGACGATCGCGACGGCGGCGACCTGGGCGAGCGGTTCATCCGGAAGGCGGTCGACCTCGGCATCCCCACGGTCTGCACGCACAAAGGGCTCTCGCTCGGCTCGCCGAACGCCTCGCCGGACGACATCGGTCCGGTCGCGCGCCGCCACCCGGACGTGAACCTCGTCGCCTACCACTCCGGCTTCGAGGCTGGGGTCGCCGAGGGTCCGTACACGCCGGACACGGCGCACCTGGGGATCAACCGGCTCATCGCCTCGATGGAGCGCGAGGGCATCGGTCCGAACGAGAACGTCTACGCGGAGATCGGGTCGACCTGGTGGTACGTGATGCGCTACCCGGACCAGGCGGCGCACGTCCTCGGGAAGCTGCTGAAGCACGTCGGCGAGGACAACGTGCTGTGGGGCACCGACTGCCTGTTCTACGGGTCGCCGCAGCCGCTGATCCAGGCGCTCAGGACGTTCCAGATCTCCGAGGAGCTGCAGGAGCGGTACGGCTATACGAAGCTCACGAGGGAGCTGAAGGCCAAGATCCTCGGGCTCAACGGAGCGGCGCTCTACGGGGTCGAGCCGAACACGTCGACCTGTGAGTTCACTCGACGCGAGCTGGAACAGATCCGGCGGACCCTGCCCGGAAGCAACCTCGCCCTGGGGCCCACGACGATGGCAGCCGTCCAGGCCTTCCGCGACGACGACGCGGAGCTCTGGGCGCGAACCGCCGATCTGTTGGCCTAGGGATCGGTAGGCGGAGCGGCGTCGGCCTCGTCGGGCTCTCCGGCGAAGAGTTCCGCGAGCCTGGCATCGTGCCGCTTCAGGTCTCGGTCGGGGCCGAACAAGAACCCAGGGAGGAACCCACGACGATGCCGACGAACGCGCTGACGATCGCTTCGATGTAACGCGCATCCGCCGCCACGTGAACGTAGCCCTTTCTGGAGCCCGTACCCAGCGCCGACGCCGGCGCAGCCTCCAAGAGCCACGAGGGTGGTACCCGGTCCAGGCGGGCGCGGAAGCCGCATGACCGCAGGCTACGAGACCGCTGCCGAAGGGTCGCGGTTCGGCGCTCTCGGGCACCCACCTCCCGGCGAGATCACGGGCGCCTAGATCCGGCCGGCCAAGCGGAACATGCGACGCACGTCTCAGAGGTCTCCGGCGGAACATCATCCACTCGACGTGGCCGACGACCGCGACGCGGGGCATCGCGCCATCGTGGCAGGTCGACCCGCGGATGTTCGATCACCCGCCTTGGACGCCGGGAATATCCGACCCCGTTGGTAGGATT
>JBIOTM010000161.1:0-3550 GCA_044865955.1 Actinomycetota bacterium
CCCCCCCGGGGCCGTGCTGGCCTCCGCGACCGCCGACGTGACCGTGCGGAGCTCGGTGTTCGGGGGCAACACCGCGTCCGTGCGGAGCCCCACCTGCTCCCGGCGGCTGACGTCGGCCGGTCACAACGTCGCCGACACGGGCGGCTGCGGCCTCACCGGCTCGGGCGACCGTCCGTTCACCGATCCCCGGATCGGAACCCTGCGGCAGAACGGCGGGCCCACGCCCACCCACGCGCTCGGCACGACCAGCCCCGCCGTCGGCAACGGCGCGGGGTGCTCCCCGTTCGATCAACGCGGCGCCCCGCGTCGCGACTGCGACAGCGGCGCCTACGAGCTCGTCACCTGCCGAGGCCGCCCGGTCACGATCGTCGGGACCCCCGGTCCCGACGATCTCTCGGGCGGCCTCGGCCCCGATGTCTTCCTCGGCCTGGGGGGTGACGACGTCTTCCAGGGATCGCTGGGCCATGACCGGGCCTGCGGCGGGTACGGCGGCGACCACCTCATCGGCGGGCCCGGCGACGACCGCCTGGTGGGGAACGCCGGCGCCGACGTGCTGCTCGGGGAGGGCGGCGACGACCTCCTGGTGGGTGGACCCGGGACCGACGTGTGCCGCGGCGGCGACGGGCACGACGTCACGCGCCGGTGCGAGACCGTGTCGTGAACCGGGTCGCCCAGGGGGACCGCCGACCGCTGCTGCGCCCGACGACCCGGCTCGTCGCCCTCAGCTTCCTGATGCTCTTCGTCGAGCTGGTGCTGATCCGGTGGACGGCCGAGAGCGACGTCTACCTCCGCTTCTTCACCAACTTCGTGCTCCTGGCGAGCTTCCTGGGGATCGGGGTGGGGTTCCTGCGCGCCGGCTCGGATCGGCGCCGGCTCTTCGCGTTCGCGCCCGGGGCGCTCGCCGGCCTCGCCCTGTTCGTCCTGCTGTTCCCCGTCCAGCAGACGCGCGTGTCCGACGTCTCCGAGCTCCGGGGGCTCTTCGGCACGACGGCGCTCCCGGCGTGGCTCGAGCTCTCCCTGCTCTTCGTCGGCGTCGTCGTCGTGCTGGCGACGATCGCCGACGGCGTGGCGCGGCTCTTCGCCTCGTTCCCGCCCCTGCAGGCGTACCGGCTCGACGTCCTCGGCAGCCTCCTCGGGATCGCGGCGTTCACGCTCCTGTCCTTCCTGGGCGCCCGGCCGATCGTCTGGGCCGCGGTGGCGACGGCCGTGCTGCTCCTCACGATCGAGCCACCGGTGCGGCTGGCACAGCTCGCCGCGTCGGGGACGGTCCTCGCGGTCTTCGGCATCTCCTCCCTGTCGGGTCACGACGCCTGGTCCCCGTACTACAAGGTCACGACGATCCCGGCGGCCGATGGCCGGATCGCCCTCCGCGTCAACGGGCTCTCCCATCAGTCGATGTACCCGCTCGATCTGCTCGAGGAGCAGCAACCCTTCTACTGGTTCGCCTACCGTCACGTGGACCCGGCCCGGCCGCGCGCCGTCCTGATCGTCGGTGCCGGGAGCGGGAACGACGTGGCCGTCGCGCTGACGCAGGGCGCCCGGCGCGTCGACGCGGTCGAGATCGACCCGGTGCTCCTGTCGCGGGGCCGGCGCCAGCATCCGGACGACCCGTACGGGGACCCTCGCGTGCGCGCCGTCGTCGACGACGGCCGGGCGTTCCTCGAGCGGACGGACCGCACCTACGACCTGATCGTGTTCGCGCTCCCCGACTCGCTCACGCTCGTGTCGGGCCAGGGCGCGCTCCGACTCGAGAGCTACCTGTTCACCCGGGAGGCGATGACGACGGTCCGCGACCACCTGCGACCCGGTGGCGTCTTCACGATGTACAACTACTACCGGCCGGACGTGTTCGAGAAGTACGCGAGCACGATCGAACAGGTCTTCGGCCGGCCTCCCTGCTACGAGGCGGGACCGCGCGGCGGGAGCGGCAGCCGGCTCCAGGCGGTGCTCACGATCGCCCGGGACGGGACCGTCCGTTCGTGCGAGCGGCTGTGGCGATCCGACGGCGACCCGCCGGAGCCGGCCACGGACGATCGGCCGTTCCCGTACATCACGGGCCGCGCGATCCCCGGCTTCTACCTGACGGCGCTGGGCCTCGTGTTGCTCGGTTCGGTCGTCATCGTGCGAAGGACGGCCGGCGGGCTCGGCCCGATGCGCCCGTACGCCGATCTGTTCTGCATGGGCGCGGCGTTCCTGCTGCTCGAGACGAAGAACGTCGTGCAGTTCGCGCTCCTGTTCGGCACGACGTGGCTCGTGAACTCGCTCGTGTTCGCGGGGATCCTGCTGAGCGTCTTCCTCGCCATCGAGGTGGCGAGGCGGACACGCCTCCCCACGCCGGTGGTGCTGTACGGCGCCCTGTTCGCGAGCCTCGCCGCCGCGTGGGCGATCCCGGGCGAGGCGCTGCTGGCGCTCCCCATCGCGGCCAGGTTCGCGGCCGCGACCACGCTCGCGTTCGCGCCGGTGTTCGTGGCGAACCTCGTCTTCGCCGAGCGGTTCCGACGGACCGCCTCGTCGGTGGTCGCGTTCGGAGCGAACCTGCTGGGCGCGATGGTCGGGGGCGTGCTCGAGTACGCCGCGGTCGCGATCGGCTACCGGGCCCTCCTGCTCGTCGTCGGCGGGCTCTACGCGACCGCCTTCACGATCGAGCGGCGCCGCGAGATCGCAGACGTCGGCGGCGCTCCTTCGGCCAGTAGACCAGCAGGACCTTCGCCTTCAGGTGTTCGCGTCTGACCGGTCCGAACCGTCGGCTATCCGTGGACGCGTCCTCGCGGTCGCCCTCGACCCAGTACTCGTCCGGGCCGAGGACCCGGTCGGCCACCCGGTCGCCGGGCCGAGCCGTGATGCGCTTCACCATCTCGTACCCGGGTCGGCCGGGATGCTCAACGACGACCACCTCGCCCGTCCGGAAGGTCCGCCTCGCGACCGCGAGGGCCCAGTCCCCCGGCAGCAGCGTGGGCGCCATGCTCGCCCCCTGGATCTCCACCCGGGTGGGCCGCCACCGCACCACCGCCACGGCCACCGCGCCGATCGTCGCCGCGGCACCCAGCGCCGCAAGTGGTCTCCGGGTCCGGTGGTAGGGTTCCTCTTCACCCCACGTCGGAGGAGGCGGATCCATGTTCGAAGCATTCCTCAAGCCGCGACGGACCGTCCACGCGCACTGCGACCTGCCCTGCGGCATCTACGACCCGGCGCAGGCGCGCATCGAAGCGGAGTCGGTCAAGGCCTGTCAGGAGAAGTACCAGGGCTCCGACGACGCGATCTTCAAGGACCGCGCCATCTCGATCAAGGAGCAGCGCGCGAACCTGGTGAAAGAGCACCTCTGGGTCCTGTGGACCGACTACTTCAAGCCCGAGCACCTCGAGAACTACCCGCAGCTCCACGAGCTCTTCTGGAACGCCACGAAGGAGGCCGGGGACGCGAAGCGGTCCGAGGACCCGGCACAGGGTCAGAAGCTGCTGGACGCGATCGACGAGCTGTCGAAGATCTTCTGGGAGACGAAGTCCGCGTAGCCGGATCCCACCGAACGCGGGCGAGGGGCCGGGCGCGACGC
>JBIOTM010000162.1:0-5225 GCA_044865955.1 Actinomycetota bacterium
TCGAACGCTGTGTCCGTCGCGACCCCGGCCGCCCGCAGCTCGCGGACGAGGTCGTGTGCGCGGGCGCGACCGGCGTCGCCGACCCCGACCACGAACGCGACGAGGCCGGGCTCCTGCGGCGCCTCGAGCCCCTCCTGCTCGAGGGCCATCAGCACCCGCTCCAGACCCATGCCGAAGCCGACCCCGGGCACGTGCGGCCCGCCCAGCACCTCGGCCAGCCCGTCGTAGCGTCCCCCGCCGAACAGCGTCGCCTGCTGCGGCGAGAGCCCCGGGCTCACGAACTCGAAGGCGGTCCGCGTGTAGTAGTCCAACCCCCGCACGAGGGTGGGGACGACCACCGCAGACAGCCCCGCGTCCTTCAGCCCGGCCTGGACGCCCTCGAAGTGTTCCCGGCACGGGTCGCACAGGTGCTCCGTGATCCGCGGGGCCTCGGCCGCGACCGCGCGGCAGGCGTCGTCCTTGCAGTCCAGGACGCGCAACGGGTTGTCCTCGAACCGGTCCCGGTGATCGTCGGTCAACCGGTCCCGGTTCGCCCGGAGGAACGACAGCAGCACCTCGCGGTACGCCGGCCGGCAGACCTCGTCGCCGATGGAGTTCACCTGGAGCTCGATCCGGGCGAGGCCGAGGTCCCGGAGGAAGGCGTCCCCCACCTCGATCACCTCGACGTCGGCCGCGGGGTCCGCCGCGCCGATCGCCTCGATGCCGAACTGGCGGTGCTCCCGGAAGCGCCCCTCCTGCGGTCGCGCGTACCGGTACATCCGCGTCAGGTAGTACGCCTTGAACGGGGTCGGCTGCTGCTGCATCACCGCGAGGTAGGCGCGCATCACCGGCGCCGTCCCCTCCGGCCGCAGCGTGAGCGAGCGACCCTTCCGGTCCCGGAACGTGTACATCTCCTTCATCACGACGTCGCTGGTCTCGCCCGACGTCAGCGCGAACAGCTCCGTCGCCTCGAACGCCGGCGTCTCCACGTACCGATAGCCGTGGAGGCGGGCGAGCGACGACGCACGCTCGTAGAGCGCGCGCATCCGGCCGCCCTCGGGCGGCAGCAGGTCGAGCGTCCCGCGCGGCGGGCGGAGCTCCATCAGACGAGCCCCAGCAGGAACGGGTTCGACGCCCGCTCGCGCCCCACGGTCGTGCGCGGGCCGTGGCCGGGCAGCACCGTGTCGGCATCGTCGAGCGTCAGGAACCAGCCGAGGCTGCGGCGCATGGCGTCCGGCGAAGAGTTCGGGAAGTCCGATCGCCCGATGGAGCCCGCGAAGACGAGGTCGCCGGCGACGACGGCCGCGTCCGTCACGAACGAGCAGTGACCGGGTGTGTGACCCGGCGTGTGGTGGACCTCGATCGAGCACCCGGCGAACCCGAGTATCTCTCCGTCCCGGAGCACGCGGAGGTCCTTCACGGGCGTCAGCGGATTGTCGAACCCCGGGTTCCAGGCCTCGATGTCGTCGAAGGCGACCGCGTCCCCTTCGTGGATGAAGACGGGGACGTCGTCGCCCGCGAAGTCGCCGGCCGCGTACGCGTGGTCCATGTGCGCGTGGGTCAGCAGGACGGCGGCGGGCCGCTTGCCGGACCGGTCCAGCACGGCCCGGACCTCGGCCGGTTCGAAGCCCGGGTCCACGACCAGCGCGTCCTCGCTCCCGTCGGCCGCGAGCAGCCAGCAGTTCGTGCCGAACTCGTTCCGGTCGAAGACCTCCAGGTACATCAGCGGGTCATGCTACCGAACGCCTTCGGGCCGCCCGCCCCTACAGCGACGAGGCATCCAGCACGAGGGTGAACGGGCCGTCGTTCAACAGCTCCACGTCCATCATCGCGCCGAACACCCCGCGCTCGACACGGGCGCCACGAGACTCCAGCGCGTCGGCGAGCGCCTCGACGCGCTCGGCGGCGACCTCGGGATCCTCGGCGTCCGTCCAGGACGGGCGGCGGCCCTTCCGGAGGTCGGCGTAGAGCGTGAACTGGGACACGACAAGGATCTCACCGTCCACCCCGGCGAGCGGCAGGTTGGTCTTGCCCTCCTCGTCGGCGAAGAGCCGGAGGTGCAGGATCTTCTCGGCCAGCCGATCGGGCTCCTCCGGAGGGTCGCCGCGTCCCACGCCGACCAGCAACAGGTAGCCGCGTCCGATCTCCGCCGTCCGCTCGCCGTCCACGGTCACCGACGCCCGGAGGACCCGCTGGAGGACGACCCGCATCGCCCGCTAGCTCGGGACGACGCGGTAGGCGTCGAAGACGCTCTCCACCCGCTTCACCGCCGAGAGCAGCGACGAGAGGTGGGCCACGTCGGCCATCTCGAACGTGAACCGCAGCCGCGTGATCCGGTCCCGCCCGGTCGTCGAGGTCGCCGACAGGATGTTCACGTGGTTGTCGGACAGGACCGTCGCCACGTCAGAGAGCAGACGGGTCCGGTCGAGCGCCTCCACCTGGATCGCGACCGAGAAGGACGTCCCCTTCCCCTCGGCCCAGTCCACATCGATGATGCGCTCGGGCTCCCTCCGCTGGAGCGTCCGGAGGTTCGGGCAGGTGTCGCGGTGCACGGACACCCCCTGACCTCGGGACACGAACCCGACGATCGCGTCGCCGGGGACGGGCGTGCAGCACCTGCCCAGCTTCACCCACACGTCGCCGAGACCTCGGACCACGACGCCCTTCGAGATGTCGGGCTTCCCGATCTTGACCGGCCTGGCCAGCGGCACCTCGGTGACGTCCTCGTCGGGCGTGCCGGAGACGAGTCGGGACATCCGGGCGACGATCGACTGCGGCGACACGTGCCCCTCCCCCACGGCCACGTACAGCGCCTCGAGGTCCGGGTACTTCAGATCCTCGGCCACCCGCCGGAGCGCCTGCTCCGTGGCCAGGCGCTTGAACGTCTGGTCCTGCCGGCGCACGAACGCCTTCACCGCATCGCGTCCCGACTCCATCGCGTCCTCGCGCCGGCCCCGGCTGAACCACTGGCGGATCTTCGTCCGCGCTCGCGGGGTCTTGACGAACTGGAGCCAGTCCTGGCTGGGGCCCTCGCCCTGGGCCTTCGAGGTGAGGATGTCGACGGTGTCGCCGGTCCTGAGCTCGTAGTCGAGCGGGACGAGCTTCCCGTTCACCTTCGCGCCGATCGTCCGGTGCCCGACCTCGGTGTGGATCGAGTACGCGAAGTCGACCGGCGTCGCGCCCTGCGGCAGGTTCTGGACGTCGCCCTTCGGCGTGAAGCAGAAGACGCGCCCGCCCGAGAGGTCGATCCGCAGGCCCTCCATGAACTCCTGCGGGTCGGCCATGTCCTTCAGCCAATCCATCATCTGGCCGAGCCAGGCCATGTCCTGGGCTTCCTTCGAGGACCTGCTGCCCTCCTTGTACCGCCAGTGCGCGGCGATCCCGAACTGCGCCGTCCGGTGCATGTCCTGGGTCCGGATCTGGATCTCGAGCGGGACGCCCTTCGGGCCCACGACCGTCGTGTGCAGCGACTGGTACATGTTCGACTTGGGCATCGCGACGTAGTCCTTGAAGCGCCCCGGGACCGGCTTCCACAGGGCGTGCACGGCACCCAGCGCGCCGTAGCAGTCGCGGAGCGAAGGGACGAGCACGCGGAGGCCCACGAGGTCGTGGATCTCGTTGAACTCCTTGCCGCGGATCACCATCTTCTCGTAGATCGAATAGAGGTGTTTCGGCCGCCCCTCGACGTCCGCCTTGACGCCGAGCTCCTTGAGCTTGGCGCGGAGGGCGCCCTTCACCTCCTCCAGCAGCTTCTGCCGCTCGCCACGGCGGGTCTCGACGAGGTTCGCGATCTCCCGGTACGGGCCCGGGTTCAACGTCTTGAACGAGAGGTCCTCGAGCTCCCACTTCAGCTCCTGGACCCCCAGCCGGTTCGCGAGCGGCGCGTAGATCTCGAGGGTCTCGTTGGCGTTCTTCCGCTGGCGCTGCTCGGACAGGGGGCCGAGCGTCCGCATGTTGTGGAGGCGGTCGGCGAGCTTCACCAGGAGGACCCGGATGTCACCCGCCATCGCCACGATCATCTTCCGGACGTTCTCGGCCTGGGCGAGCTCGACGCTCCGGAACTCCAGCTTGTCGAGCTTGGTGAGGCCGTCCACGATCCGGGCGACCTCGTTGTCGAACTCGCGCTCGATGTCCCCCAGGCCGACGGACGTGTCCTCGACGGTGTCGTGCAGGAGCGCCGCGGTGAGGGTGGTGGTATCGAGGCGGAGGTCGGCGAGGATCGTGGCGACGGCGACCGGATGCTCGATGTAGGGATCCCCGGAGAGGCGCTCCTGCCCCTCATGCGCCTCCTCGGCGAAGCGATAGGCGCGCTCCAGGAGCTTGGTGTCCGCCTTCGGGTTGTACGAGCGGACCTTCTTCAGGAGCGGAGCGATCCGGTCGGGCGCGCCGGAGTCCCTGCGGGGCAGCCGCGGACGCGGGATCGTGGGAAGGCGCCGGCCGCGCTCGGGCGCGGCCGGCGACGGCTCCCGGTCGACCCGCTCGACGGGCACATCCTGCTCGGTGCTGCCCACGCTCGCCTCCTCACCGCAAGTGTAGGGGGTCGGCGCGGCACCCAGGCCTCGTGCCGGCTCGAACCGTCGGCAGCGTTCCTCAGTAGCGGATGAACGTGTGGAGCTCGTAGTCCGTGAGCTTCAGGCGACCCTTCAGGAACTCCAGCTCCACGAGGCACGCGATCCCGCGGATCACGCCCCCGCTCCGCTCGACGAGCGAGGCCGCCGCCCTCGCCGTCCCCCCGGTCGCGAGCACGTCGTCGACGATCAGCACCCGTTCGCCCTCGCCGATCCCATCGCTGTGGAGCTCGAGCGTCTCGGTGCCGTACTCGAGCTCGTACTCCTGCGACATGGTCGCCCAGGGAAGCTTCCCCTTCTTCCGGATCGGCACGAAACCCGCGTTGAAGTGATACGCGACCGGCGAGGCCAGGATGAACCCCCGGGCCTCGATGCCGACGACCTTGTCCACGGTCCCTCGACCGAAGTGGACGACGATCAGGTCGGTGATCGTGGAGAAGGCATCGGGGTGCGCGAGCACCGGGGTGATGTCCTTGAACACGATGCCGGGCTCGGGGAAGTCGGGGACGTCCCGGATCAGCTCCCTGATCTGCTCGATCTCCACGACCTCACCTCCGCCTGCGCTTGGCGGGCGTCTTCCGCTTCTTCGACTTCGGCCGGGGTCGGGCGACGGTCCCCGTGCGCGCCGTGGCGCGGGCGGCGGCCGCCTCCCCCGTCGCCGAGCCGGCGACGGCGCTC
>JBIOTM010000163.1:0-42281 GCA_044865955.1 Actinomycetota bacterium
AGCTGATAGGCCGCGGGCCCATCCCCGACCGGCGGACCTTTCCTCATCCGACCATGCGGTCGGAGGAGAGTATCCGGTATTAGCTCCGGTTTCCCGGGGTTATCCCAGGGTCGGGGGCAGGTTGCCCACGTGTTACGCACCCGTTCGCCACTGATCCCCGGGCCGAAGCCCGGTTCACCGTTCGACTTGCATGTGTTAGGCGCGCCGCCAGCGTTCGTCCTGAGCCAGGATCAAACTCTCCGTAGAGATCGATCGCAGCCGACGAGTCGGCTGCGTTCGACTTGATGGAGGTTCGGCCCTGCCAGCGAGGCACCGCTCGCAGGGCCTTTCCCCGCCAGACAGCTTCGTCTGGACGGATGTGCGTGTCCCGTCCTCTGGGCACGGCGAACCGTGCCGACGCGGACGATGACAAGCATCGGCTCTTGACACGCTGTTCAGTTCTCAAGGTACGCCGGGCGCAAGCCGATCAGGGCGTACTCGCACGCCTCTGGATTTGCACCGGACGACTAGGATAGCAGCGACCCGGGGCCCGTCAACTTCGGGAGGGCCCCGGGCACGGAGGCCTCAGGCGAGCCTGCCGAACCACCGCCGTCCGACCTGCAGCACACGGCCCCTGAGTGCCTCCGGCTCGAACTCTCGTTCGGGGTCGTCGACCGGTTCTCCGTCCAGCCGGACCCCGCCCTGCTCGACCAGGCGGCGAGCCTCGGCGTTCGACGCGGCCCGGCCCAGCCCCACCAGCAATCTCGGGAGCCAGATCCGGCCGTCGCGAACGGTCCCATCCGGGATCGGCACGTCCGGCACGTCGTCCGGCACGTCGTGTTCGCGATGGACCACGTTGAACCGCCGCTCGGCACGCTCGCCGCGACCGGCCCCGTGATACAGGTCCACGACCTCGCGAGCCATCCTACGCTTCGCATCGTTCGGGTGGAGCGCCCCTGCCTCGAGCCGTCGCTCGATGTCGTCGGCCTCCTCGGGCGAGACGGGCGTGCAGAGCCGGACGTACCTGGCGATCAGACGATCGGGGATCCGCATCAGCTTTCCGAACATCTCGTCCGGCGGTTCCGTGAGCCCCACGTAGTTGTTCAGCGACTTCGACATCTTGCGGACGCCGTCGATGCCCTCCAGGAGCGGCATCGTCAGCACCACCTGGGGTTCCTGGCCGAACGCGCGCTGGACCTCCCGCCCCATGAGGAGGTTGAAGGTCTGGTCGGTCCCGCCCAGCTCCACGTCGGCCCGCACAGCGACGGAGTCGTAGCCCTGGAGCAGGGGATAGAGGAGCTCCACGATGCTGATGGGTCGCCCCTGGTCGATCCGGGCCCGGAAGTCTTCGCGCTCCATCATCTGCGCCACCGTGGCCGTCGACGTGAGCCGGAGCATGTCGGCCATCTCCATCCGCGCGTGCCACTCCGCGTTCCCATGGAGCTCTGCGGCCTCCACGTCGATGACCTTGCCCGCCTGGGCCAGGTAGGTCTCGGCGTTGGCCCGGATCTCCTCCTCGGTGAGCATGGGGCGCGTTTCCGATCGCCCGGAGGGATCGCCGATCCTCGCCGTGAAGTCCCCGATGATCAACACGGCCGTCTGCCCGGCATCCTGGAACTGACGCAGTTTCCGCAACACGACCGCGTGTCCGAGCGTCAGATCGGGCCGGCTGGGGTCGACGCCGAGCTTCACGCGGAGCGGCGGTCCCTTTCGCAGCCGCTGCTCGAGGCCATCGTCCGGGATGAGATCGACGCTGCCGCGAGCGAGCGTCGTCAGGACGTCGGGGGCCATGGCGCCCGGATCCTACCAGTGGACCTCCCCGATCCCGCAGGTGAACAGGGGTACACTCGCCCGCGATGAACCGCCGGTCCTTCCCCCTGGCGGCCCTCACGACGATCCTCGTCGTGCTCATGGCCTCCTGCGGCGTCCAGCTGGAGGATTTCCCACGACGTCCGCTGGCCCAGACCTCCTTCGTCTACGCCGCGGACGACTCACTGATCACCGAGCTCCACGCCGTCGAGGACCGGGTGGTGCTGCCGACGTCGCAGATCCCTCGATGGATCCGGGATGCCACCGTCGCGATCGAGGATCGCCGCTTCTACCTCCACCACGGCCTGGACGGTCGTGCGATCGTCCGCGCCACCTACGTCAACGTTCGGGACGGGAGCTTCACGGAAGGCGGCTCGACGATCACGCAGCAGCTGGTCAAGAACCTGTACACCGGCGGGGATCGCACGATCGGTCGCAAGGTCAGCGAGGCGATGCTCGCCTGGCAGCTCGAGGACCGCCTGTCCAAGGCGGAGATCCTCACGAAGTACCTGAACACGGTCTATTTCGGCCAGGGCGCCTACGGCGTGCAGGCGGCCGCCCGGACCTTCTTCGGTGTGGACGCGCACGACCTCAACCTGGGGCAGTCCGCGCTCCTGGCCGGCTTGATCACCAGCCCCGGACACTTCGATCCCTACGAGTATCCCCGCCGAGCACGGGGTCGCCGGGGCGTGGTGCTCCGCCTGATGCACGAGTTCGGCATGATCACGGCGGCCCAGAGGCGCCACGCACGGAGGCAACCGATCAGGCTGCACGAGGCCACATCGCAGGGGCGCTACCACTACCCCTACTTCGTCGACTACCTGAAGGAGTGGTTCCTCACGAACCCGGCCTTCGGGGAGACCAGGGGGGATCGCTACCGGCTCCTGTTCACCGGTGGCTTGCGGATCCACACGACGCTCCAACCGCAGGTCCAGGAGGCGTCTCAGCGCGCGGTCGACGCGGTCCTCTCCTACCCGAACGACCCGTCGGCAGCCGTGACGGTGCTCGACCCGAGGACCGGGTTCGTGCTGGGGATGGTCGGAGGCGACGTGCGCGACTACCGGCGAGACCGCAGGGCCGGTCGCGTGAACCTCGCCACGGCGGAGGGTGGCACGGGGAGACAGTCCGGCTCCGCCTTCAAGCCGTTCGCCCTGGTCGCCGCGCTCGAGAGCGGCATCTCCCCGTCCTCGACCTTCCCGGCCCCTTCCACCTTGACGCTCGCGCTCGAGGGCGGGGGGCAGTGGCAGGTCACGAACGCCGAGGGGTCGGGCTACGGGAGCATGACGCTCCGGTCGGCCACGGTGAACTCGGTCAACACCGTGTACGCCCAGCTGATCGACCAGCTCGGACCGGAGCGGGTCGTCGAGGTCGCGCAGCGCATGGGCATGCGGTGCTGCCGTCGCGTCAGCAACCCCGCCCACCCGTTGCGACCGTATCTCTCCGCCGTCCTCGGCACGAACGAGGTCAACACCCTCGAGATGGCGTCCGCCTACGGCACGCTGGCGACGGGCGGCATGCGGACGCGTCCGATCCCCGTCTCGCGCATCACCGACGCACGCGGAACGACGCTCTGGGAAGCGGACACGACGCCGGAGCGCGTCCTCGACCCCCAGGTGGCGTCGGTGGCGAACGACGTCCTGAAGGAGGCCGTCCTGTTCGGGACCGGAACGGCAGCGAACATCGGCCGGCCCCAGATCGGCAAGACGGGCACCGCGATGGATCACTCCGACGCCTGGTTCGTGGGCGCCGTCCCGCAGATGGTTGCGGCCGTGTGGATCGGGTTCCCCCAGGGACAGGTCACGATGGAACCACCGAGGACCCGCATCACGGTGTTCGGGGGGACCTGGCCCGCACAGATCTGGCGCCTCCTCATGCTCGACGCGACCCGGGGTCTGCCCGTCATGGACTTCCCCAACCCCGACGTGGGGTTCGTCTCGATCGCCGTCGATGCCACGCAACAGCCGTACTGCTTGCCCAACCCGTTCACCCTCCCCCAGAACGTCCAGACGCTGCAGTTCATCGTGGGGACGGAGCCCACGGACCTCTGCACCTCGCCGTCGTCGCTGCAGCGGGTCCTGGTGCCGTCCGCGATCGGGTCGCCGGAGGCGGTCGCCGTCGAGGGACTCACCGAGGCCGGGTTCTACGTGGACGTGCGGACGGAACGTTCCACGCAACCCGACGGGACCGTGATCTCCCAGAGCCCGGCCGCGGGCACCGAGGCGTACCAGACCGGCACGGTGACGATCACCGTCTCTCGGACGGAGACGGGCGCTTCGGCGTAGGAGGGCCCGGTCGGCCCCTGGACACGAAGGGGTCGCCCTCGAGCCAGAAGCGCCAGGACCGCGAGGTGTCGTGGACGCCGACCCGGACCCCGGACCCGACGGTTCCGGTACGACCACCCCGCTCGACCCACACCGAGTGTCCGCCGACGAGATCCGCGCCGTTGTGGGGCCGGGCGATACCGAACGCTTGCGTGAATCGGGCCGGCCCCGAGCACAGGTCGAGGTCCCGCGCGGTGCCGCGGCGGCCCCGCATCGCCTCCATCCCCTCGAGCGGCTCGCCCGCCCGCAGCAGCACCGCGCTCCCCTCGCCCGCTCGTCGAGTGACGGCGTTCATGCAGAAATGCATCCCGTACGTGAAGTACACGTACAGGTGACCCGGCTCGCCGAACATCACCTCGTTCCGTGGCGTCGGGCCTCGGAACGCGTGGCTCCCCGGGTCGTTGGGCTCGTAGGCCTCCACCTCCACCAGGCGGGCCGCCATCCGGGTCCCGTCGGGGAGCATCCGGACCAGGACGTGGCCCAGGAGATCCGGGGCCACGTCCGTCGCGGGCCGGGCGTAGAAGGTTCGCGGGAGACGGCGAGGGCTCACGGTCGGCCCTGTGCGAGGAACCGCTGCAGCTTGCGAAGGGGCCAGGCGTTGATCACGTCCTCCTTCGTGAGCCACCCTCGCTGCGCCGTGCCGACGCCGAAGCGCCGATGGTCCAGATGCGGCACGGCATGCGCGTCGGTGTTCACGGCGAAGCGCACGCCGTGCCGCCGCGCCCACAGGATGTGCTCGTCGGAGAGGTCGAGCCGGTCCGGATGCGAGTTCACCTCCAGCGCCGTCCCGGTCCGCGCCGCCGCCTCGAACACCGCCTCGAGATCCATGTCGACCGGCTGACGCTTTCCGATCTGCCTGGTGGTGAGGTGGCCGATGATGTCCACGTACGGATGCTCGATCGCGCGGAGCACCCGTTTCGTCATCTCTTCGCGCGACTGGTTGAAGTGCGAGTGCACCGACGCGACCGTGAGGTCGAACACGGCGAGGAACCCCTCGTCCCAGTCGACGCCCCCGTCCGGATCGATGTTCAGCTCCGTGCCGTGGAGCAGCGTCATCTTCGGGTACCGAGCCCGCAGCCTCTCGATCCTCTCCCGCTGCGCGAGGATCTTGTCGTCGGTCATCCGCTGCATGTAGAGGTTCGGCGCGTGGTCGGTGACGGCGAAGTACGAGTACCTGAGCTCCGCCGCCCGGCCGATCATCTCCTCCAGCCCGGCGAGCCCGTCGGTGAGGTTCGTGTGCGTGTGCAGGTCGCCTTTCAGCTCCCGCTCCGTGAGCACCTTCGGGAGCGTGCCGGCGAGCGCCGCCTCCACCTCACCCCGATCCTCCCGCAGCGTCGGTTCCACGTACGGCATGCCCAGCCGCTCGTACACGCTCTCTTCGGTGTCGGCCGCCAGCAGCTCCCCGGTCTTGGCGTCGAACAGGCCGTACTCGCTCAGCTTCAGGCCGAGGCGGACGGCCATCTCGCGGATCCGGATGTTGTGCGGCTTCGAACCGGTGAAGTAGATCATCGCGGCGCCCCAGGCCTCCTTGGGCACGACGCGGAGATCGACCTGGAGTCCGAGTCCGGTCACGATCGATGACTTCGTCTCGCCGTGGGCGAGGACCCGATCGACCGACGGGTGGGCCACGAACGCGTCCATGATCGGCGAGGCCTCGGAGGCGGCGACCAAGAGGTCGACGTCCCCGATCGTCTCGCGCATCCGGCGAAGGGAGCCGGCGTACGCGACCCGACGCGCCTGGCGGAGCGCCGACAACGCGTCGAGGAACATCTCGGCGACGTCCAACGCCTGGTCGAGGCGGACCCGGCCCCCGGCCGATCTCAGCTGCCCGATCCCCCGCGCGATGTTCTCCTGCGTCTTGGCCCCGAACCTGGGGAGCGCCGCGACCCGGTCCTCCTCGATCGCGGCCTGGAGCTCTTCAACCGTCCCGACACCGAGTTCCTGGTAGAGCACCATCGCTTTCTTCGGCCCGAGCCCGGGGATCGACATCATGCCGCGCACGCCCGCGGGGATCTTCTCCCGGAGGGCCTCGAGGTCCGCCACGCTCCCGTTGGTGAGGAACTCCTGGATCTTCTCCCCGATCGAACGGCCCACGGAGGGGACCTGCAGGATCTCCTTGAGGTCCTTCCCCTCGAGATCCACGGGGTACCCGCCCACCGCTCGCGCGGCCTTCTCGTAGGAGCGAGGCTTGTACGGATCGTCGAACAGGATCGACAGCAGATCCGCGTACTCGAGGAGCATCGCCTCGATCGCGTCGTTGGCTCGCGGCATCCTCTCAGGCTACGCCGAACAGGCGAAGCAGCAGCGCCTTCTGCGTGTGCAGCCGATCCTCGGCCTGATCCCACACGACGGATCTCGGCCCGTCGATGACCTCGTCGGTGATCTCCTGGCCGCGATGGGCAGGGAGGCAGTGGAGCACGACGACCTCGGGGTCGGCCACGTCGACGAGCTTCTGGGTCAGCTGGTACGCGGGGAAGACGAGGGCTCGCTCATCCGCCTCCAGGTCCTGCCCCATGCTCGTCCAGACGTCCGTGTACAGGGCGTGTGCGTCGGTCGCGGCGGCCTCGGGGTCGTGGGTGACCTCGACCTCGCCGCCCGTCTCGGCCGCGATCTCCTCCGCCCGGTGGACGACCTGCGGGATCGGTTCGAACCCGGGAGGGGTCGCGACCCGCACGGCCATCCCCATCTTCGTCCCGGCGAGCAGGAGGGAGTTCGCCACGTTGTTGCCGTCGCCGAGGTACGCGACCGTCCGACCGGACAGCTCGCCGAGGTGCTCCCGCATCACCAGGAGGTCCGCGAGCGCCTGGCACGGATGTTCGAAGTCGGAGAGCGCGTTCACGATCGGGATGGTGGCGGTGGACGCCAAGAGCTCGAGCCGTTCCTGCTCGAACGTCCGAAGGACGACGGCGTCCACGTACCGCGACATGACGCGGCCGGTGTCCTGGATCGTCTCGCCCCTGCCGAGCTGGAGCTCCGCGGAGGAGAGCGCGACGGGGTGCGCTCCGAGCTGGCTGAGGCCGACCTCGAAGGAGACCCTGGTCCGCGTCGAGGGCTTCTCGAAGATCAGCGCGATCGAGCGGCCGCGGAGCGCGTCGCGGTGCGACGACGGGTCGATCTTGAGCGCGGCCGCCAGGTCCAGGATCTCGCCGAGCTCGCCCGGGTCGAGGTCGTCGACGCTCAGGTAGTGGCGCATCCCGGGCGAGTCTAGTGGGAGCGCGATCGCCGGGTGCCGGCGCCGGTCAGGCGCGGAGCTGGGCTCCGAAGTCCAGCCGCAACCGGTCCACGATCGCGCCGATCACCGGCTCGACCTCGTCGTCGGTGAGGGTGCGGTCACGGGCGCGGAACTCGAGGGCGAACGCGAGGCTCTTGTGTCCATCCGGCACGGCGTCGCCTCGGAACACGTCGAACAGGGTGCTCCGGTCGAGGAGCGCTCCGGCGGCAACCTCGAGCGCCTCGTGGACGGCCCCGGCCGGGACCTCGTCCGGCACCACGAACGCGAGGTCCCTGCGAACGGGTGGGAACCGAGGGACGTCGGCCAGACGGAACGCCCGGGAAGCCGCCAGTCGGAGCCGTTCGAGCCCCAGCCCCGCGACCGCGACGCGTCCTTCGATGTCCAGGGATCGGGCCGCCCGGGGATGCAGTTCCCCGAGCACCCCGACCCGTTCGCCGCCCACCAGGATCTCGGCGCTCCGACCCGGATGGAACGGGTCGCCCGGCGGCTCCCCGAGGGTCCACCCCTCGACCCTGAGCTCGTCCAGGAGCGCCTCGACGGCCCCACGGGCGTCCAGCGCATCGAAGTCCCGTCCGGCCGCGGTCCAGCCTTCGTCCGCCGGCCCGCAGAGGACGATGGCCGCCTCCCGCAGCTCCTCGACGGGCGAGGCGAGGCGGAAGACCCCGCCGACCTCGAAGAGCGCGACCGATCGGGCGCCCCAGCGCTGGTTCCTGGCGACCGTGTGCAGCAGGCCGGGCATGAGGCTCGTCCGGAGCCAGCCCTCCTCCGCGCGCACCGGGTTCGCCAGCGGGACCGCGTCGCGGTCCCCCGTGAGCGCGAGGTCGGCCTCCGACACGAACGGGAGTGGCTTCGCCTCTCGCAGCCCCGCGAGGATGAGGGCGTCCCGGACCCGACGGGCGAACGCGTAACCCTCGGGGAGACCCCCGCGCTGCGGCGACCGCGGGATCGTGGCCCCCACCCGTTCGTAGCCCTGGATCCGGACGACCTCCTCGATGAGGTCGACCTCGCGCTCGATGTCGACCCGGTACCCGGGGACCTCGACCTCGACGACGTCGCCATCCGTCCGCTGCGCCATGCGGAGCGTGTCGAACACCGCCGCGGCGCCGGCGGCGGCCACCGGATAGCCGAGGAGCGCGGAGGCTCGCCCCGCCCGCATCGAGACCCACGTCCTCGGGGGAGGCGCGCCCGCGAGGGCGGCGCCGCCGAGGACGCGGGCGCCGGTCCAGGCCGCGATCAGCCCGGCGCAACGGCGAGCCGCCCGTTCCAGGCCCTCGGGGTCCGTGCCGCGCTCGAAGCGATGGGACGCCTCCGAATGGATCCCCAGCCGCCGGGCCGTCCGGATGATGCCCGTCCGGGTGAAGTACGCGCTCTCCAGCAAGACGTCGCTCGTGGCCGCCGACACCTCCGACGTCCGTCCCCCCATGATCCCGGCCAGCGCCACCGGGCCCGCCAGGTCGCAGATGAGCAGGTCCTCGTCGGTCAGCTCGTGTTCGACCTCATCGAGGGTCGTCAGCCGCTCGCCGGGATCGGCGCGCCTGACGACGATCCCGGGGCCGGCCAGCCGCTGCAGGTCGAAGGCGTGCAGCGGCTGTCCGAGCTCGAGCATCGCGTAGTTGGTCGCGTCGACGACGGCCGACACCGGCCGCATCCCGGCGGCCGTCAGGCGAGCCTGCGCGAGGATCGGCGTGACGCCGGTCGACGCGCCACGCAGCACCCGGGCCAGGTAGTACGGGCACCCGTCCGTCGCGCGGAGTTCGACGGTCGCCACATCGTCCGCACGCTCCGGGTCTTCCTCGAGGACGTGGGCCGGCTCGAGCAGCGGGAGCCGGAGGATCGATGACACGTCGCGCGCCACGCCGAACACGGAGAGGAAGTCGGGACGGTTCGGCTCCACCTCGATGTCGAGCACCGCGTCGTCGAGGCCGAGGGCCGAACGAAGATCGGCGCCGACGGGGAGCTCGCTCGGCAGGATCAAGATCCCGGTCTCGTGTTCCTGCGAGATCGCGAGCTCCCTCGGAGAGCACAGCATCCCGTTGGAGACCTCACCGCGCACCGGCTTCGACTCGAGCGGGCGCTCGAGGGCAGGCACACGTGCGCCGGGCCTCGCCCAGGGGACGAGGTCTCCGGGCTCCATGTTCCTCACTCCCACCACCACCTGCACGGGTCCCGTTCCCGCATCGACGGTCGCGAGACACAGCTTCTCGGCGTTCGGGTGATCTCGGACCTCGACGACACGCGCGACCACGACGCCGTCGAGGCCCTCCCACGGACGCTCGACGCCTTCGATCTTGATGCCGCGCGGGGCGATCCGGTCCGCGAGCTCCGCCGCCTCCAGCTCGAACGGGACGAACTCCCGCAACCAGGAGACCGACACCTTCATCGGCCGGCTCCGAACTGCGACAGGAACCGGAGGTCGCCGTCGACCAGCAAGCGGATATCGCCGATCCCGTACTTGAGCAAGGCGACGCGGTCGATCCCCATGCCGAACGCGAAGCCCGTGTACCGCTCGGCGTCGTACCCACAGTTCTCCAGGACCTGGGGGTGGACCATCCCGCAGCCGAGGAGCTCGATCCACCCGTTCCCGCAGACCGGACAACCGACACCGTCGCACCGCATGCACGTGACCGCGAGCTCGGCGCCGGGCTCGACGAACGGGAAGAACGCGGGACCCAATCGCGTCTCGCGTTCGTTGCCGAAGAGGGCCCGCACCGCCGTGTCCAGCGTGCCCTTGAGGTCCGCGAACGTGATCCCGTCGTCGACCACGAGCCCCTCGACCTGATGGAAGACCGGGAGGTGGGTCGGATCGGGTGTCTCCCGCCGGTACACGCGCCCCGGCGCGATGATGTAGACGGGGGGAGGCTGCGACTGCATCGTCCTGATCTGGACCGACGACGTCTCGGTCCGGAGCAGCAGCTCCGGGTGGCCGGGCACGCTCACGTAGATCGAGTCCTTCATCGTTCGGGCCGGATGATCGGGAGGGATGTTCAGGGCCTCGAAGTTGTGCCACTCGTCCTCGATCTCCGGTCCCTCCGCGACCCGGTACCCCAACCCCAGGAAGACGTCCACGATCTCGTCCTCGGCGAGCGAGAGCGGGTGGAGCGAGCCCGGTCGGGGCCTGCGGCCGGGGAGCGACAGGTCGAGGCGGTCGGCGGCCAGGAGCGCGGCCTCCGCACGGTCCTCGAGCTCGGCCCGGCGCGCGTCGCCGGCCTCCTCGAGGGCGGCCCGCGCCTCGTTGACCAGGCGACCCACCCGTTTCCGAGCGTCCGGATCGAGCGAGCCGAGCGCGCGCTGGACCTCGGCGAAGCGGGCCTTGCGTCCGAGTACCGCGACGCGTGCCGCCTCCAGCTCATCGAGGGTGCCGGCCTCCGCGAAGGCGCGCCGACCGCGTTCGCGCTCTCGTTCGAGCGTTCGCACCATCTCGTCCGCGTTCGTCGGCCCGTCCATGGGATCCGCCGAGTCTACGGCGGGGCGGCGGTCGGATCCGGGATCGGGAGCTCGACATGGAACGTCAGACGACCCTCCGCCACCTCGCCCCACGCGCGGCCGCCCTGGACCTCGGCGACCCTCCGCGCGACGTAGAGCCCGATCTTGGACCCGCCTCCCGCGCCGGGCCGCCGAGCTTCGAACAGCTCCTCGACCTCCTCCGGAGGCAGCGAGCCCACCGAGCGCCAGGCGGAGAGACGGAGACGCCCGTCACCGACCCGGCTCGTCATCCGGATGGGTCCGGCACTCCCCCACCACAGCAGGGCCTCCGCGAACGCGAGGACCGTCGTGCGGAGCCGACCGGCATCGAGGAGGACCGTGCCTCCCTCGCCGATCCACTCGACCGGAGGATGCTCGGGATCGCGCGCGAGGTGCTCGGCGGTCTGGCGCACCAGGTCGGCCACCTCGGTCAACTCGACGTATGCCTCGAACCGGCCGCTCATCACCCTCGCCGCGTCCACCAGCTGACGGACGATCGTGTCCATCCGGTCGGCGTCGTGGACGATGCCGCCCAGCATCAGGTCGCGCTGCTCCTCCGTCATGTCCTCCCAGCGCTTCGCCAGGGCGTACCCGAAGCCCTTCATCGCGGTGAGGGGCGACCGGAGGTCGTGCGCCGCGGCCGCCACCAGGGCTTCGAGGGTGTCGGTGTGCACGCGGCCGCGGCGCGCCCACTCGAACAGACACACCGTCGCGGCCGCGGCGAGGTTGAGACTCTCGGCCCGCCCGGCGTGCGGCACCCGGACCCGTCGGTCGGCCGCCGCCGCGACCTCGTCGGGAAGACCGTGAGCCTCGTTGCCGAAGACGAACGCGGTAGAGGCGGGGAGCTCCACCTCGAACAGATCCTCGTCTGCGTGCATGTCCATCGCGACGATGGCGAAGCCACGATCGCGGAGCGCCACGAGCGCTCGCTCGGTGGAGGTCCCTCGTACCACCGGCACGTGGAAGACCGAGCCGGCGGATGCGCGGATCGTCTTGGGGTTGTACACGTCCACCGAGTCCCCCGCGAACACGACCCCGATCGCGCCCGCCGCATCCGCGGAGCGCAGGATCGTGCCCGCGTTCCCCGGGTCACGGACCTCATGCAGCACCGTGGCGCATCCGGACCCGGGGAGCTCCTCGATCCCCACGTCGACGAACGGAGCCACACCGACCACGCCCTGGGGGGTGACGGTGGAGGTCAACCGCTCCATCACGCGGTCGCTGACCTCGTCCACCACGACCCCGTCCTCCCGCGCGCGCACGGCCAGCGGCTGCGTGTCGTCGGTCATGAACAGCGCGACGAGACGGTCGTCCGTGAGCGCCTCGCCCACCGCCTGCGCCCCCTCGACGAGGAACCGGCGCTCCTGCTCCCGGAACATCCGCTTCTTGAGACGGATCGCCGCGGCGACCTTCGGGTTCTTGGCCGACGTCAACACGGAGCGCCTCGCACGGGCGGAGTGTACGCAGGGCCCGAGCGGGCCCGCCCGGCCCTACGAAGGGAGCGACGAGGAGGCCTTCGCCCGCTCGACGAGCTGGGCGAACGCACCCGGATCGCGCACCGCGAGATCCGCCAGGATCTTGCGATCGACCTCGACACCGGCCGTCCGCAGACCGTTCACGAAGCGGGAGTACGAGATCCCGTGGGGACGGACCGCTGCGTTGATCCGTGCGATCCAGAGCCGACGGAACTGAGCCTTGCGATCCCGGCGGTCGCGGTACGCGTACATGCCGGAGTGCATCACCTGTTCCTTGGCGACGCGGATCCGCTTCCGGCGGCTGCCCGTGTACCCCTTGGCCGCCTCGAGGATCTCTCGGCGCTTCTTCTTCGCGTGGACCGAGCGTTTGACGCGGGCCATGGCCTATCCCCCCAGCAACCGCTTGACCGTCTTCGCGTCGGCCGAGGATCCGACCTCCACCGTGCCCTCGACGCGGCGACGGCGAGACGACGACTTCTTCGTGAGCATGTGGTTGCCCGTGGCCTTCCGATGGAGCACCTTGCCCTTGCGCGTGATGCGGAACCGCTTGGCGGTCGCGCGGTGCGTCTTCATCTTCGCCATCTACTACCCCTCGTCGGTGTCCGGTCCCGTCGCCACCGGCTCCGGCGCGGGCGCGGGTTCGGGCGGCGGCGTGACGGCGGCGGCGCGGGCGAGTTGGTCCAGGTATCGCTTGTTGGGCGAGATCACCATGATCATGTTCCGCCCTTCCTGCTTGGGCATCGACTCCACCGTCACCATCTCACCCAGATCCGCGACCAGGCGATCCAGGATCCTTCGCCCGAGCTCGGTGTGGGTCATCTCCCGGCCTCGGAACATGATGGTCACCTTCACCTTGTGTCCGCCCCGGAGGAAGCGCTCGACGTGCCCCTTCTTCGTGGCGTAGTCGTGCGCATCGATCTTGGGTCGGAACTTGATCTCCTTGAGCTCGGTCCGGGACTGCTTCCTCCGCGCTTCCTTCTGCCGGATGTCCCGTTCGTACTTGAACTTGCCGTAGTCCATGATCCGGCAGACCGGTGGCTGAGCCTGCGGAGCGACCTCGACCAGATCCAGATCCAGCTCGCGAGCCCGCCGAAGCGCCTCCTGGGTCGCGACCACCCCGATCTGGTCGCCGCCCGGGCCGACCAATCGGACCTGTGGGGAGCGGATCCTATCGTTCAGGCGTGGCTCGGTCGAGACCCCGCATCACTCCTTTCGAAAACGAAGCACCGGACCGGCCGGTGCTTGTCGCGGACCACGGCGAACACGTGGGCCAGAGTATAGGGGCAGGCTCCGACGGGTGTCGACGGAAGGGGGCTCACCAGTCCGATTCCACGGGGCGGCCGTAGGCGTCCCGGAGACGCTGGGTGTCGTCCTCGGTCGTGTACCCGTACGCCACCTCGAGGATGCGCCCCGCAACGGAACCCGTGCACCGGATCCGATGCGACTCCTCGGCCGGGATCACGAACTCCTCGCCGGGTTCCGCGTCGACCGACCGGTCGCCGATCTCGACCGTGAGACCCGCGTCGAGCACCACCCAGGTCTCGTCGCGCATCCGGTGGTAGTGGACGCTCGTTTCCTCCCCCGGCTCCACGGTGATCACCCGAACGGAGGATGGTTGGTTGAGCGCGTACGTGACCACACGGCCCCAGGGCTTCTCGACGATCACCGCAGCCCTTCTTCCTTAGGCAGGCGGTCCAGCAGGTCCGCCATCTCGAGGGCCGCCTCGGCGGCGTCCCACCCCTTGTTGCCGTGCTCGCCACCCGCGCGCGCCTCGGCTTGCGCGACGGTCTCCGTCGCGAGCACCTCGAAGATCACCGGGACGCCGGTCTCCCGGGCCACCGAGGCGGCGCCCCGCGCCGCCTCGGTGGCGACCAGGTCGAAGTGAGCGGTCTCCCCCCTGATGACGGCGCCCAGGCAGATCACCGCGTCGTAGGCCCCGGTCGACGCGAACCGCTGCGCGACGAGCGGCACCTCGAATGCGCCGGGCACCCAGGCGACGTCCACGGCGTCCTCTCCGACCCCGCGCGCCCGGAGGCCGGCCACCGCACCCTCGAGCAGGCGTCTCGTGATCCGCTCGTGGAAGCGGGCGACGACCACGGCGATCCGCCGTCCTCCGCCCGACGGTTCGCCTCGGATGACCGTCACGCCCGCGCCTCCGCGCCGTCGACGTCCGGGAGATCGAGCAGATGGCCGAGCTTCTCTCGCTTGGCCCGGAGGTAACCCACGTTCTCCGGGGTGGGATCGGTCTGGAGCGGCACGCGTTCGCTGATCGCCAATCCGTACCCCTCGAGCCCGGCCCGCTTCTCGGGGTTGTTCGTGAGGAGCCGCATCGAGCGGACACCCAGATCGTGCAGGATCTGCGCGCCGATGCCGTAGTCGCGTTGATCGGCCGGGAACCCCAGTTCCAGGTTGGCCTCGACCGTGTCGCGTCCCCGATCCTGGAGCTCGTACGCGCGGAGCTTGTGCGTGATGCCGATCGCGCGGCCCTCGTGACCCCGGACGTAGAGGATCACCCCGCGTCCCTCCCGTCCGATCAGCTCCATCGCGCGGTCGAGCTGCCGCCCGCAGTCGCAGCGGAGCGAGCCGAAGACGTCCCCGGTCAGGCATTCCGAGTGCACCCGGGTGAGCACGTCGGCGCCGTCTCCCATCTCGCCCATCACCAGGGCGACGTGGGTCCTGCCGTCCACCGTGCTCTCGTAGGCGATCGACCGGAACTCGCCGTGGGGCGTCGGGATCTTCGCCTCCGCCACCCTGGCGACGAGGACCTCGCGCCTGCGCCGGTACGCGATCAGGTCCGCGATCGAGATCAGGAGCAGGTCGTGACGACGGGCCACCTCGATGAGCTGGGGCAGGCGCGCCATCGAGCCGTCCTCGTTCATCACCTCGCAGATCACGCCCGCCGGGAAGAGGCCGGCGAGCGTGGCGAGGTCGATGGCCGCCTCCGTGTGCCCGGCTCGGCGGAGCACACCCCCGTCCTTCCCGCGCAGCGGGAATACGTGTCCCGGGCGCTGGAAATCGAGCGCCTCGACGGCGGGGTCGGTGATCGCCCTGGCCGTCGCCGCCCGGTCGAAGGCGCTCGTCCCGGTCGTGATCTGGGGCCGGTAGTCGATCGAGACCGTGAACGCGGTCCCCATCCCGTCCGGATCCTCGCCGACCATCTGCTCGATCCCGAGCTCGTCCAGGCGCCATCCGGCGACCGGGAGGCACACGATGCCCCGGCCGTGGGTCACCATGAAGTTCACCGCCTCAGGGGTGCAGCGTTCCGCGGCCATGATGAAATCGCCCTCGTTCTCCCGGTCGGCGTCGTCCACGACCAGGACGATGCCCCCGCGACGGATCTCGTCGATCGCCGTCCGGATCGACGCGAAGACACCCTGCTCCGTCAACCGCTCATCCATGACCTTCGTCCTTCCAGGTCCGTGGCCAGGTCCGTGGCCAGGTCCGTGGCCCGGTCCGTGGCCGGATGTGTGACCGGATCATCGGCCGGATCTCGGGGCAGATCGGCGGCTCGAGCGGCCACCAGCCGCTCCACGTACTTCGCCACGACGTCGACCTCGACGTTCACCGGGTCACCGGGCGCGCGGTCACCGAACGTCGTCACCCCGAGGGTGTGGGGGATCAGCGCGATCTCGATCACGTCGTCCCGGAGGGCCGCGACCGTGAGGCTGACGCCGTCCAGCGCGATCGAGCCCTTCTCCACGACGTAGCGGAGCAGGGGTCCCGGGAGGCGGACCGAGATGCGGGCGCCGTCCCCGTCCGACCGTACGGTGGTGACCTCCCCCACGCCATCGACGTGTCCCTGCACCAAGTGACCCCCCAGCCGGGACGCGAGGGTGGCCGGACGCTCGAGGTTGACCGGATCGCCTTCGGCCAAGCCGCCCAGCGCGGTCCGGGCGAGCGTCTCCTCGGACAGGTCGAAGGCCGCCCCGCCGGCCCGCACCTCGACGACGGTCAGACACGTGCCGTTCACCGCGACCGAGTCACCCACGACGGCATCGGCGGCGGTCACGGGACACCGGATCGCGAGGCGTGTCCGCTCGCGTGAGACGACGGTGCCCCGCTCGTCAACGATCCCGGTGAACATCCGCCACCACCTTCAGATCCTCGCCGATCGGCTCGACCGAGACGACGTGCACGCGGGCAGCTCGGTCGATGGGCGCGAAGCCCGCGCCGCCGAGCCATCCCGTCGCTCCGGCACCACCGACCAGCATCGGCGCCACGTAGAGCACGAGCCGGTCGACCAGTCCGTCGCGGATCGCGCTCCACGCGAGCGAGGGCCCCCCCTCCATGACGACTCCCTGGACGTCGCGCTTGCCGAGCGTGTCCATGAGCTGCGGGAGCGACACGCCTCCGGTGGGATCGGCATCGAGCATCAGGATGTCGGCGCCCACGTCGACCCACTCACGGCGTCGAGCGGTCGGCGCCGACTCGGTCGTCGCGACGAGCGTCGGCGCGGCCGCGTCGAACGCCCGCCCGTCCCCCGGCACGCGACCGGACCGATCGACGATCACCCGGACCGGGGGCCGCGCCGACGCGAAGGCGGGATCGCGCACCGTGAGCCGGGGGTCGTCCTGGAGCGCGGT
The DNA here is from genome assembly GCA_044865955.1 of Actinomycetota bacterium. GTDB lineage: Bacteria > Actinomycetota > UBA4738 > UBA4738 > HRBIN12 > JAJNBA01. The sequence continues at coordinate 16,862 of JBIOTM010000163.1, forward strand.
CCCCGCGCCGACGACCACGGCATCGGCCCAGGCCCGCAGGCGTTGCACGTCCGCGCGGGCGGCCTCGCCGCTGATCCACGTCGACGAGCCGTCCCGCGCGGCCGCCTTCCCATCGAGCGTGGACGCCATCTTCAGGACGACGAACGGCCGCCCCGTCCGCACGTGGGCGAAGAAAGCGACGTTCTGGCGGATGGCCTCGTCCGCCAACAGACCCTGCTCGACGGCCACGCCTCCCTCGCGGAGCGTCCGGAACCCGCTGCCGTCCACGATGGGGTTCGGGTCTCCGGTGGCGGCGATCACCGCGTCCACTCCCGCCTCGACCAGGGCCCGCGCGCACGGAGGGGTCCGGCCGTGATGGTCGCAGGGCTCGAGGGTCACGTAGGCGACGGAGCCGGCGGCCCGGCCGCCGGCGACCCGGAGGGCCATGGCTTCGGCGTGCTCCGTCCCAGGGCCCTCGTGCCATCCCTCACCCACGACGCGGCCGCCTCGAACGAGCACACACCCGACCAGGGGATTCGGTGACACACGGCCCCAGCCTCGCTCCGCGAGCTCGAGGGCCCGGCGCATGTGTCCTTCCCGGTCCACGCTCCTCCGTCCTCCGGAGCGGGCTCAGCGGGAAGGCGCCGCGGGACCGCACCACGGCGGTCCGTGCACCCGTTCCCTCCCATCCCGACTGTCACGGTCGGTCCCGGGATCTCACCGGGTCCACCCTCACGTGGAGCGCGAGGGGTCGCGGACTCTCACCGCCGGTGGGGAATCGCACCCCGCCCCGGAAACAGGCTTTGCGCCAGTATAGGACGAGCCCCCGATCCGGGACGGCCTACGGGGCGCGGCGGTCGACCGCGTAGGAGGAGCCGGAGTCCCTCTTCGCGAACTGCTTCATCTCGGTGGCCACGGCCACCGCCTCGCCGTAGTGGGCGAACGCCCGTCTGGACGTGGTCGCGATCCCGAGCGACACGCTCACGAGCGGGATGTCCTGCTCCACGCCCTTGCGGTCCTCCATCCTGATGAAGCCACGCTCGAGATCCTCGTCCTCGTAGTAGAGGGCACGATCCTGGTCGAAGCGCTCGCAGACCCGCTTCGCCACGTCCTCGGCCGTCTCGGGTTCGACGACCGCCACGAAGTCGTCGCCGCCCACGTGGCCCACGAAGCCATCGGCGTCGTGGGCCATCACCGCGTCCTGGATCATCCGAGCCGTGCCCTGGATCAGCCGGTCCCCGCGAACGAAGCCGTACTTGTCGTTGTAGGTCTTGAAGTTGTCCAGGTCGACGTAGAGGACGGCGAAGGGACGGTGCTCCCGCACCTGACGCTCGATCTCTTCCTGGATCCGGATGTTCCCCGGGAGCCCCGTGAGCGGCGACAGGTTCCGCATCTCCTTCGCTCGCCGAAGCGTGCCCTTGACGCGGGCCAGTAACTCGATGGGATCGAACGGTTTGATGATGTAGTCGTCCGCACCCGATTGCAGCCCCGTGACCTTGTCCGACGACAACGCCTTGGCGGTCAGCATGATGATGCTCGTGTTCGCTGTCTGCGGGTTCTTCCGCAGTCGCTGCGCGACCTCGAACCCGTCGAGACGCGGCATCATCACGTCGAGGAGCACGAGATCCGGACGGAGATCCGCCGCTCGCTCGAGCGCTTCCTCGCCGTCGCCAGCCACCGCGACGTCGTAACCGGCCGACCGCAGGTTGACCTCCACGAACCGAGCGATGTCCGGGTCGTCGTCGACGACGAGGATCGACTCCGACATCAGCGGGCTCCACCGGTGGCGTCGGCCCGTCGGCCGGCGGCGATCTGAGCCAGCGTCCGCGCGGCCTCCACCGTGTCCGGTGCCCGGAAGATCCCGGAGGCGGAGACGAGGACCGTCGCCCCCGCATCCACGGCGCGCTGGGCGTTCCCGACCTTCACGCCGCCGTCGATCTCGACGTCCACGGGGAGACCCCGCCGATCGACCTCCTTCCGGACGGCCTCGATCCGCGGGTACACGTCCGGGTTCAGCTCCTGGCCGCTCCATCCCGGCCGGATGCTCATCAGCATCAGGTCGTCGACCTGTTCGAGGTGCGGGAACGCCGCATCGACCGGCGTCTCGAGGTTCAAGGTCAGGCCGGTCCGCATACCGGCCGCGCGGGCCTTCTCGATCGCCGGCTCGGGATCCCCCACCGCCTCGTGATGGAACGAGACCACGTCCAGTCCGGCTTCGGCGAGCTCCTCGAAGTACGACTCGGGCGCCTCGACCATCAGATGCCCGTGCAGGGTGCGCTCCGTGCACGGCCGCAGCGAGGCCACGACGACGGTGCCGAGCGTGATCGGGGGCACGAAGTGTCCGTCCATGATGTCGACGTGGATGATGTCGGCATAGGGCTCCACCAGCTTGACCTCATCGGCCAGATGGGCGAGGTCCGCGGAGAGGATCGACGCCGCCAGCTTCCCCATGGGGGCGGATCGTAGCAGCAGCCGACCCGTCACCCGGTCAGCCGGCCTTCTCGAAGGCCGCGACGAACATCGCGTCGCTCCCGTGGCGGTGCGGCCAGAGGCGGTGCCGGAGCGCCCGACCGTCCGGGCCGGGCGTCTCCATCGGCACGAGATCGGGCCGATGACGCAGGATCGCGTCGCAGGCGGCGTCGGTCTCCGCCCTCGGGAAGGTGCAGACCGAGTACACCAGCCGGCCGCCCGGCGCGAGGAGGTCGGTGGACGCCGCGACCATCGCGACCTGGAGCCGGGCCAGCCGCGAGAGCTCCTCGCGCTGCGGACGCCAGAGCAGCTCGGGGCGCCTGCGCGCCGAGCCGAGACCGGAGCACGGGGCGTCCACCAGCACGCGGTCGAAGGCACCACGGACCCCAGGGCGGGTCGCGTCGTGGACAAGGACGAACGCCCGGAGGCCCAGCCGGTCCACGCCGGGCCGGATCAGGGCGGCGCGGGCCGGATGGACGTCCCCCGCGACCGCGAGGCCCGCGGGACCGACCCGGCACGCGATGGAGGCGGTCTTCCCGCCGGGGGCCGCGCATGCGTCCAGCACCCGTTCACCGGGCTCGGGCGCGAGCGCCTCCACCACGAACGCCGAGGCCTGGTCCTGGACGGCGAACCGGCCCTCGGTCCAGCCGGGGAGACGGGCGGGATCGCCCCCACGGACGAGGACGCACTCGGGATGGACGCCGCCGAGCACCGGCTCGGCTCCCGCCGCCTGCATGGCCCGCATCACGTCGTCCACCGTGCTCCTGCAGGTATTGACGCGGAGGGTGAGGAGGCCGCGCTCGCCCACGGCGAGTGCGGCCCCCTCGACCTCGTCCTCCGGCAGGAGCTTCCGGAGCTCCGCGAGCGCCCAGCGGCTCATCCCCGTACGCAGGCTCAGCGCGCGGTCGTCGCGACCGGCCGGCGCCGGCGGAGGATCGGCCGCGAGCCGACGGAGGATCGCGTTCACGAAGCCTCGTTCGCGCGGGACGACGATCCCCACCGTCTCGCTCACGGCGGCGTGCGCGGGGATCCTCGTGTGCAGGAGTTGGTAGGCGCCGATCCGGAGCGCCGCGCGCGCCCCGGGCGTCATCCGTGCGATCGGCCTCGCGGCGCGCGCGGCGATGGCCGCGTCCAGCCCGAGGATCCGCCGGAGCGTTCCGTACGCGAGCTCCGCCGCCAAGGCACGGTCGCGCTCGTCGAGACCGGAGCGCCCCAGCGCCGCCGGCAGCACCCGGTTCGAGTAGGCGCCCTCGTCGGCCACCCGGCGCACGACCTCGAGCGCCACCTCCCTGGCGCTCGGGCTCATCCGAGACGCTCGCCGGGCTGGATCCGGGCGCCGCGCGCCCACTCGCCGCCCGACATCCGCCTCCGCCCGGCGGGCGCCACCTCCACGAGTCGAACCAGATCCCACGCCGTGTCCACGAGCGGAGCACCGTCTTCGTCGACGGCGACCCTCCCCGGCACCGGAGCGAGGGCGATCGCCCGCGCGTCGACGGGCTTCCGTTCGACCCGCAGCACCTTGAGTCGCCCCTGTCGGAACGTCGTGACGGCGCCCGGCTCGGGAGCGAACGCCCGCACCCTCCGGGCGATCGCTTCGGCCGGCTGGCTCCAGTCGATCGTCCTCTCGTCCGGCAACAGCTTCGAGGCGTACGTGGCCGCGGTGTGGTCCTGCGACCTCGGCTCGATCGATCCGGTCTCCAGGCCTCGCAACGAACCGACCAGGAGCGGACCTCCCATCTCCGAGAGCCGCCGACCCAGCGATCCCGCGTCCTCGTCGGGGCCGATCGTCGTCTCCTCCGTCGCGACGATCGGCCCCGTGTCCAACCCCTCGTCCATGAGCATCACGGTGACGCCCGTCGACCCGTCCCCTTCGAGGATCGCCCGCTGCACCGGGGCCGCGCCGCGCCATCGGGGGAGCACCGAGAAGTGGAGGTTCACGGCGCCCAGCCGCGGGATGTCCAGCACGTCGGGCGTGAGGATCTCTCCGTACGCCACCACCACGATCGCATCGGGCTCGAGCGCGTCGAGGGCATCGAACCCCTCCCCGTCCCGGACGCGGCCGACCTCGAGGAGCGGGAGCTCCCCGGCGCGGGCGGTCCCGGCGACGGCGGTCGCCGAGAGCTCCGAACCGCGGCCGGCGCGTCGGGGCGGGTTGGTGACGACGAGGGCGATTTCGATGTCGGGGGCGTCCGTGAGCGACAGGAGGGGGGGGACGGACCAAGGGTCGTTGCCCAGGAAGGTGACACGCATGGCCGCGAGGATACGGCTCAGTCGTCCGGTCGCTGCCGTGGCTCGGTCAGTCCGAGCTCGATCCGACGGAGCTGGGCCATCACGTCCCGACGGCCCTCCTCGTCGAGACGGTCGATGTACAGCATCCCCTCCAGGTGATCGGTCTCGTGCTGGAGGATCCGCGCCAGCAGCCCCTCGCCGACCACCTCGGTCGGACGTCCCTCGAGGTCCTGGCCGCTGCATCGGACCTTCGCGTAGCGCGGCGTCGCGTGGTACGGACCCGGGATCGAGAGGCACCCCTCGTCCTCGAGGAGCTGGCCGTTCCCGTCCGACAGGACCGGGTTCGCCATCATCATCGGGCCCGTCTCCCCGTCGTCGAACACGAACAGTCGGAGGGAGATCCCCACCTGCGGAGCGGCCAGACCGACCCCGGGCGCGTCGATCATCGTCTCGACCAAGTCCTCGTAGAGCTTCCGGAGCGACGGGTCGAAGTCGGTGACAGGCTTCGTCGGTTCGCGAAGGACCGGATCGCCCAGCGTTCGGATGCGCAGGATCATCGATCGTCTCCTAGAGATGTGGCTCTGCCTCGACCCGCTCCACAGCACCGTTCGCGGCGAGCTCGCGGAGCCGAGCGCCGAGGTCCGGCACCCGCTCGGCGTCGAGGGCGAGCAAGCATACCGTCCGTCCGTCCAGCTCGGAGACGAGCAGGGTGGTCGGCTCGAACGCGCTCAGCTCGCGCTCGATCCCCGAGGCGCCGGTCACCCGGAAGACCGCCGCGCCCACCGGAAGGCCGGCGTCGGCTCGTCTCCGCGCCTCGTCGGCATGGAACCGGTCGGGGTTGCCTCGAACCAGGGCCTGCACGAGGGGGTCGTTCGACGCGGACGCCTGGACGATGGCGCGGCCGTGGGGTCGTGCCCAGCCCACCGCCTCCATCCACGTGGCGAGGCTGCGCTCCCGCACGGCCAGGCCGGGGCGCCGGTCGGCGCGATCCGCATCCAGGATGGCCACCAGGTCGAGGTCGGCGACGCCGAGGTCGCGCACGTCGTCCGGACCGCCGATCAGGATCTCGTCGACCGAGGGCAGCCGGGCCGGCTCGTCCGCCCGCAGCCGACGCACCGCCACCGGAGCCACGCGTCGAGCCCACTCCTCCACCCGCTCCGCCCCACCGCGACGGACGCCGAACGTGCTCCCGCCGCACGACCGACACCGCCCGGCCGCTCCGCAGACCACGCAGCGCACCGAGCCTTCGACGACGCGGAGGAGCCCACCGCACGACGCACACGCCGCGGGCTCGCCGCACGTCCGGCACACCTGCGCGACCCCGTAGCCGGGCAGCGGAGAGAAGAGGAACCCCCGGTGGGTCGCCTCGAGCGCCCGCACCAACCGCGGCGCGCGTCCTTCGGGCCCAGGCCGGACGACCTCCACCGGCGGCCAGCGTCGGGCGGCGGGCGTCACGGCGACCGGCGCCAACGCCGCCGTCTCTGCGGACGGACAGGCCGCCGCCAGGACGCACACCGCTCCGTCGAAGCGCGCGCGAGCGAGGGCGACGTCGCGAGCGTGGTAATAGGGGGCCCGGTCCTCTCGGTGCGCTGGATGACTCTCGCGAGCGACATAGACCATCCCCGGTCGCTCGAGGGGGGCGAACACCGCGGGTCTCGTGCCGACCACCACGTCGAAGCGTCCCTCGGCGACGTCGAGCCACATCCGATAGCGCGCCCGACGGTCGCCGCCCAGGAACGTCGCCACCGCCCCCCCGAACGCCTCCAGCAACGCCGTCGCGGTCCGGGGGATCGGACTCGCCTCGGGGACGATCACGATCGCCCGGCGGCCACCGGCGAGGCAGGCCGCCACCGACTCGACGGCGACCGACTGCTCGTCCTCCGGCGCGGGGCGGACCGAGAAGGTCCCGGCGGAGCCGTGGATCGCCCGCACGAGCGCCGGACCGCCCGTGTAGCCGTCCAGCACAGTGGGGGTCCGGGCGCCGCGGGAGCGCGGCGGCGGCTGGCCCACGACCCCGGTCCGGTCTCCCTCCTCTGCCGCCACCCGCGGGGGGACGGCCCTGCCGATCACCGTCGCCAGCGGCGCCACGTACCGCTCCGCCACCCACCGCAGGAGTGCGAGGCCTCGCGCATCGAAGAACCGGACGGGCGAGACCGCCCCCTTCACCGCGAGGGTCCGCTTCGGGATCTCCGCCGCCGGTCCGAGGACCCAGCCCCTGGTCGCCCGCCCGTGGAACGGCACCTGCACCAGCGACCCCACACCGGCACCCAGCTCCCCCGGCAGGTCGTAGGTGAAGGGTCGATCGAGCGACAGCAGGGGCCGGTCGACGCACACGGCGACCGGCCCCGCGAGGAGGTCAGCCGACGAGTCGGCGGAGGTCATCGGCGCGCTCCGTCCCCTCCCAGGGGAACTCCTTGCGCCCGAAATGGCCGTACGCCGCGGTCTCTTCGTAGATCGGCCGGGAGAGGTCGAGGTCGCGGATGATCGCCGCGGGACGGAAGTCGAACACATCCTTGACGGCCGCCAGGATCGCGACGGGGTCCGCCTGCTCGGTTCCGAAGGTCTCCAGGTTCATCGACGTGGGATGCGCCGTGCCGATCGCGTACGCCACCTGGAGCTGGGCGCGGTCGGCGAGACCCGCCGCCACGATGCTCTTCGCGGCGTACCGGGCCATGTAGGCCGCCGACCGGTCCACCTTGGTCGGGTCCTTGCCGCTGAAGGCGCCGCCGCCGTGGGGGGCCATCCCCCCGTAGCTGTCCACGATGATCTTCCGGCCGGTGAGCCCCGTGTCGGCCTTCGGGCCACCGATCTCGAACCGCCCCGTCGGGTTGACCAACGGAGGCCGCATCGTGGTGGCGTCGACGTCGGGGAACTCCCGCAGCACGGGGTCGATGACCTCGGCGATGACATCGGGTCTGAGCAGGGTCTCGACGTCGACCTCCTCCCGATGCTGGGCCGAGATCAGCACCGAGTCGACCCGGACCGGTTTCCCGTCGCGGTATTCGATCGCGACCTGGCTCTTGCCGTCGGGGCGCAGATACGGAACGACGCCCGCCTTGCGGACGTCGGCCAGGCGCCGGGACAGCCGATGCGCCATCGCGATCGGCAGGGGCATCAGCTCCTCCGTCTCGCGGCACGCGAAGCCGAACATCATGCCCTGGTCCCCCGCCCCGAGGAGGTCGAGCTCGTCGCCGGAGTGGCCCTCGCGGTGCTCGAACGAGTCCTCGACGCCACGGGCGATGTCGGGGGACTGCTCCTGGATCGCGGTCACGACGCCGCAGGTCTCGCCGTCGAGCCCGAACCGTGCGTTGGTGTACCCGACATCGGTGATCGTCGCGCGGACGACCGACGGGATGTCCACCCAGCCGGCCGTGGTGATCTCGCCCGACACCATCACGAACCCCGTGGTGACGAGCGTCTCGCACGCGACCCGCGAGTTCGGGTCCTCGCGCAGCATGGCGTCGAGGATCGCGTCCGAGATCCGATCGGCCAGCTTGTCGGGATGGCCTTCGGTGACGGATTCGGACGAGAAGAGGTACGGGGTCCCGCTCATGTCGCGGGCGAGTCTATCCGTCGGCCCCGACACCCGGCGTCTCAGCGACCAACAGGGCCGCCAGGCGATCGCAGACCTCCCGGGCCAGCTCGGGCTTCGTCCACCGGAGGAGCGGAGCGTCACGTCCGTCCGCGGCGAGCAGCATCGCCTCGTTCTCGTCCGCTCCGAACCCGGTGCCCTCCCGGCCCACCCGGTTCACGACGAGGAGGTCCAGACGCTTCGAGGCGAGCTTCTTCCTCCCGGCCGCCTCCAGGTCACCGGTCTCGGCGGCGAAGCCCACGAGCACCTGATCCGAGCGGTGCTCCCCCAGCTCGCCCAGGATGTCGGGGGTGGGCTCGAGGATCACGTCCGGCACCCCCGCGTCCTTCTTCAGCTTCGCGTCGGAGACGGCTTTGGGCCGGAAGTCCGCGACGGCCGCCGCCATGACGACCGCGTCCGATCCGTCGAACCGGTCGATCACGGCCTCGCGCATCTCCTCCGCCGTCTCGACCCGGACGATCTCGGCGGGGGCGGGCGGCTCGATCGCGCCGGGTCCGAGGACGACCGTCACGGCCGCGCCGCGGGCGAGCGCCTCCGCTGCGAGCGCGGCGCCCATCTTCCCGCTGGAGCGGTTCCCGATGAACCGGACCGGATCCAGGGGCTCGTGGGTCGGCCCGGCCGTGATCAGGATCCGCCGGCCGGCGAGATCCTTCGGCGTCATCGCGCTCCTGGCCGCGCTCACGATGTCCTCCGGCTCCTCCAGACGGCCGGCCCCCTCGTCGCCGTGGGCCAGCGGACCGGTGGCGGGCCCGACGACGACGGCACCCCGGCTGCGCAGGATCTCCACGTTCGCCTGTGTGGCGGGGTGCTCCCACATCCCCGTGTGCATCGCCGGCGCGATCACCAGCGGGCACGTGGCCTCGAGCAGCGTCGCCGAGAGGAGATCGTCGGAGAGCCCGGTGGCCAGCTTGGCCAGGACGTTCGCGGTCGCGGGCGCGACGATCGCGACATCGGCGGACCGGGCGAGCCGCACATGGAGCACCTCGCCGGGCCGCTCCCAGAGCGACGTGTACACCTCGCCCCCGGTGAGGGCCGCGAAGGTGTCCGGTCCGACGAAGCGCGTCGCCGCCTCCGTCATCACGACGGTGACGTCGGCGCCGGCCGACATGAGCGACCGGGCGACCAGGGCGGCCTTGTAGGCCGCGATCCCGCCGGAGACGCCGAGCAGGACGTGCCGCCCGGCGAGCGGGTCGCTACTCGGCCTCGGGCTCCTCGGGGCGCTCGTAGTCGATCTTCCCTTCGGCGATCTCCTCGAGAGCGATCGAGAGGGGCTTGTTGGAGAAGCCGGTCTCGACGAGGGGCGGCACGTACTCGCCGCGTCCCTCTCCCAGCTGGCCGTAGTAGGAGTTGATCTCGCGGGCGCGCTTCGCCGACAGGATCACCAACGAATACTTGGAGTCCACCGCCGCGAGCAGGTCGTCGATCTTGGGTTCGATCACGGGCAGGACCTTCCTAGGAGTCGATCCGGGATGCGTCGATGATAGCAGCGACCTGCGCCGACGCTCGTTCGAGATCGTCGTTGACGACCACGTGGTCGAACCACGCCCGTTGCTCGGTCTCCCATGCGGCCTTGTCCATGCGGAGGCGGATCCGTTCCTCGGTCTCGGTGCCCCGGCCCCGGAGCCGCCGTTCGAGCTCCTCCATGGACGGCGGATCGATGAAGATCAGGACGGCGCCGGGGACGCGCTCCCGGATCTGCGACGCGCCGACCACGTCGATCTCCAGCACGACGTCGCGTCCCTGAGCCAGCCGGTCCTCGACGAAGCCGCGGGGCGTGCCGGATCGGTGTCCGACGATCTCGGCCCATTCCAGCAGCTCGCCGGCCTCCACCATCCGGTCGAACGCGTCGTCGTCGACGAAGAAGTAGTCGACGCCGTCGACCTCCGCGGGCCGTGGCGCGCGCGTGGTCACCGAGACGGAGAGCGAGAGCCGTTCCGGATCACGGGCGACGAGCTTCCGAACGATGCTCCCCTTCCCCACCCCGGAGGGGCCGGCAAGGACGATGAGTCTCCCGCTGCGGATGGCGGGCTTACTTCTTGAACCGGTCGAGGAGCTGCGCGCGCTGCTTCGCGCCGAGCCCTCGAACGCGACGGCTGGCCGAGATGTCCAGCTCTTCCATCAGCTTCTGCGCGCGCACCTTGCCGACGCCCGGAAGCGACTCGAGGACCGCGGACACCTTCATCTTCCCCACGGTGTCTTCGGTCGATCGCATCAGCACGTCCCCCAGCGTCCGCTTCCCCGACTTCAGCTCGCCCTTGAGCTCCGCGCGCTTCTTCCGCGCCTCCGCCGCCTTCGCGAGGGCCTGCGCGCGCTGTTCCGGGGTGAGGGTGGGGAGTGCCATGCCATGCTCCTTCTGCTCGGTGGCCAACGTCACAGGCCAAACTCAGGGGAAGCGGTGAGGGCGCGAGTATACGCACGGCCCGCGGCGGCGTGGCAAGCCGACATCGACCTACGTGGCCTGCGGTTTCGTTGCTGCGCCGCGCATCAGCGAACCTCGCGGAGGATCGCCGCGGCCGCCGCGGCGGGGTCCCGCGCGGTGGTCAGCGGCCGGCCGATCACGAGGTAGTCGGCGCCGTGCTCGATCGCCTCCGAGGGCGTCAGCACCCGGACCTGATCGTGGCCGTTCGACCCGGCGGGCCGGACGCCGGGCACCACGAGGCAGAACGTCTCCCCGCATGCGGTCCGCACGTCCTCCACGTCCTCTCCGGACACGACGACGCCGTCGAGACCGGCCGCCTTCGCCTCGAACGCGAGCGAGGCCGGGCTGGCCAACCCCTCTCCCGCCAGGCTCGAGAGCACCGTGACCGCGAGCACGAGGGGCCGATCGTGGGCGCCCTCGCGGGCGCCGCGCTCGGCGCCCGCGTGGGCGGCCCCCATCATCGCCTCCCCTCCGAGCGCGTGCACGTTCAGCATCCGGGGGCCCAGACGGGCCACGTTCGCGGCGGCGCGTTCCACCGTGGTCGGGATGTCGTGCAGCTTGCAATCGACGAAGACCGGGCCGTGCGCCGCCATGCGGCGCACGGCCTCCGGTCCGACCGCCCACGCGAGCTCCAACCCCACCTTGACCATCCCGACGTGGGGCGCCAACCGCATCGCCAGGGCCTCGGCCTCGTCGATCGTCGACACGTCCAGCGCGGCGACGATCGGGTTCGCCGGCCTGGGGATCACGGCCGGTCGGCGGCCCGGAAGCCCGCCGGCACCCGCAGGCGAGCCCGGAGGTCCGCCGGCGAGCCGAGTCCCTTGTGCTTCAGGTAGCCCGCGATGCCCTGGGCGATCGTCACCGGGGAGGACGGATCGATCAGGACCGCCGTGCCGACCTGGACGGCCGACGCGCCGGCCAGGAGCATCTCGACCGCGTCCCCAGCGGATCGCACCCCGCCGACGGCGACGATCGGCGCGTCCGGCACGACCCGGGCCGTCTCGAAGACGGCCCGCAGCGTGAGGGGCTTGAGGGCGGGCCCCGACATCCAGCCGGTGACCCCGCCGAGCGCCGGCCGGAGGTCGCCGGTCCGCACGCCGAGCGCGGGCGGTGGGCCCCCGATCGTGAGGCCGCGCGCGCCGGCCCGCACCACGGCACGAGCCAGCTCCGGCAGCTCCGACGCCGCCATCGGGATCTTCGCGAAGACCGGGACGAGCGACATCCTCGCGACCGCGCCCACCACCTCGCTGGTGCGGTCGACGTGTTCGCCCCAGACGTCGCGCCGGAGCTCCTCGTCCGGGCCCGACAGGTGGATCTCGATCGCCGACACCTCGGGGCGCGTCTGGAGGGCCCCGACCAGCCGGACGTACTCCTCCAGCGAGCCGCCGGCGATCGACGCGATCACCGGCGCCCCGCCGCGCGCGAGCCTCGGCAGCTCGATCTCCACGAAGGCGGCGATGCCCGGGTTCTGGAGCCCGGTCGCCCACACCGTGCCCGACGGGGTCTCGGCGATCCGGGGCGGCGGCGATCCCTTCCGCGGCTCCAGGGTGACGGTCCGGCTCACGAGGCCCCCCACCCGCCGGAGATCCACCAGCCCGGCCAGCTCCCGGCCGACGCCCGCGCACCCCGACGCGACGATCACGGGGGTGGGCAGCACGAGGCCTCCCCCGAGATCGGTCGCGAGGGTCCTTCTCACACGGCGCCTCGGCTCGTCCCGGTCATCCCGGCCACGAATGCACGACGGGCAGGCCCTCGGGCGGCGTCGGGAGCATCGTCGGTCGCTCGCCGAGCCATCGATCCCATAGCACGCGCGCCGGGTTGAAGACGGGTCCGTCGACGCACGCACGGAGGTTGTCGTACCCGCTCCCGTCCTTCCGGGCCACCGGCACGACGCACGTGTAGCACAGGCCGAATCCGCATCCCATGCGCTCCTCCAGGGCCATCTGGGCGGGGAGTCCGCGCTCCCGGCAGAACGCGGCGACGCGCTCCAACGTCTGGGCCGGACCGGCCGCGTAGATCACCTGCGCCTTGGTTCGGTCGGCGGCCTCCGGGAGCACCTCGATCACCGCTCCCCGGTCTCCCAGCGTTCCGTCGGCGGTCACGATCGTCACGGTCTGCGACACCCGCTTGGCGTCGATCGGCTTCAGGACGCGTTCCATCGTCTCCGCGCCGACCACCATGTCGACGCGCTTGCCGGCGGCGACCAGCTCCAGGGCGAGGAAGTACAGCGTCGCCGCACCCTGGCCTTCGGCCACGAGGAGGCAGTTCGTGAGCCGCCTCGGATGGGCGAACCCCTTCCCCAACGGACCGATCAGGTCGAGGAACGAGTGGGCGCGAGCGGAGGCCAGCCACGCCGTCCCGGGGCCGGTGGGATCGATCACGAACTCGAGCGTGCCGGCCCAACCGCCGCGCCGGGACGCTTCGTGGATGGCGAGATGCCTCCGCAGCAGGAACTCCCTCGCCTCGGGCATCTGGACCGCCACGAACTGCCCCGGTCGCGCCCGCTCGGCGATGTCCGGCGCGACGACGGTCAGCTGGTGGTAGGCGCCCAGCTTCCGCGTCGACAGGACCTCCGCCCGGACCCGCTTCACGCGACCACGCTCCCGCCTCCGCCCGAGCGGACGTCGACGCCGTCGAAGGCCAGGCTGGGCTGGACCGGCCTCGCCCGCGCCGCCGCGTGGTGCTCCTGGATCGAGGCCGGTTCCGTCGCCCCCGCGAGGAGCGCCTCGATCCCACGGACGGCCGCGAACGCTCCGGGCATGGTGGTGATGCAGGGGACGCCGGCGGCGGCGGCGGCCGTCCGGATGTGATAGCCGTCGCTCCTCGGCCCCCGCCCGAACGGGGTGTTGATCACGAGTTCGACCCGGCCTCCGCGGATCAGCTCCGCCACGTTGTCGGATCCCTCGCTCACCTTCGCCACGGCCTCGACCCGCACCCCCGCCCGGCGGATGACGCCGGCCGTCCCCCCGGTGGCCAGCAACGTGAACCCCAGGTCCGCCAGCCGCTTCGACAGGAACACGATCGCTCGCTTGTCCCTGTTCGCCACGCTGACGAACACCGTGCCCGTGGTCGGGAGGGCGTGCCCGGCGGCGACCATCGCCTTCGCGAGCGCCGCGCCGGGATCCCGGTCGATCCCCATGACCTCGCCCGTCGAACGCATCTCGGGTCCGAGCACCGTGTCCACGCCGGGGAAGCGACCGAACGGAAGCACCGCCGCCTTCACGGACGTGTACGGCAGCCGTCGGTAGTGACCGGTCTCGCGCGGCAGCAGATCCTCCGCAGCCAGCGCGGCCAGCGGGCGGCCGGTGAGCACCAGGGTCGCCAGCCGGGCGAGCGACACGCCGATCACCTTCGACACGAACGGCACGGTACGCGACGCGCGCGGGTTCGCCTCGAGCACCCAGATCTTCTCGTCCTTCACCGCCAGCTGCAGGTTCAGGAGGCCCACCACCTCGATGCGCCGGGCGAGCCGCCGCGTGATGTCCTCGATCCGGTCGAGCTCATCGTCCGACAGCGTCGCCGGGGGGATCTGGCAGGAGGAGTCGCCCGAGTGCACCCCCGCCTCCTCGATGTGCTCCATCACCGCGCCCACGAAGACGTCGGTGCCGTCGGAGACGGCATCCACGTCCACCTCGATGGCACCCTCGAGGAACCGATCGATCAGCACCGGATGCTCGCGCGCGGCCTCGACCGCCGTCCGCACGAACGTCTCCAGCTCGTCGTCGTCGTACACGATCTCCATGGCGCGGCCCCCGAGCACGTATGAAGGGCGGACGACGACCGGGTAGCCGATCCGCCGAGCCACCTGGCGCGCCTCCGCCAGCGTGCGTGCCTCCCCGTGCGGTGGAGCGGGGATGTCCATCTCCCGGAGGAGCTGCGCGAACCTCCCCCGATCCTCGGCCAGGTCGATCGCGTCGGGCGAGGTGCCGAGGATGCGGTAGCCCTCCGCTTCCAGGACCCGCGCGAGCTCGAGCGGGGTTTGCCCGCCGAGCTGCGCGATCACGCCGACGGGTCGCTCGGCACGACACACGGCGAGCACGTCCTCGGCCGCGAGCGGTTCGAAGTACAGCCGGCTCGACGTGTCGTAGTCCGTCGAGACCGTCTCGGGGTTGGAGTTGATCATCACCGACTCGAACCCCGCCTCCTCCAGGGCGAACGCGGCATGGACGCACGCGTAGTCGAACTCGATCCCTTGCCCGATCCGGTTCGGGCCCGCGCCGAGGATGAGCACCCGGGGACGGCCGGCCTCCGTGACCTCCGACTCCTCTTCGTAGGTGGAGTAGTGGTAGCGGGTGGATGCCGGGAACTCACCACCGCACGTGTCCACCGACTTGAAGACGGGGCGGACGCCGAGGGACTCCCTCGCGGCCCGGACCTCCGCCTCCGTGGAGCCGGTCTCCTCCGCGATCCGGGGGTCCGAGAGCCCCGCGCGCTTGGACTCGCGGAGCGTTCCGCCGTCCAGCGAGCGCAGCGATCGTCCGCGGAGCGCGACGGCGTGCTCCCGGACCTGGGCGATCTGGTCGATGAACCAGGGGTCGACGCCCGACGCGCGCGCGACCTCGTCCACGCCGTGGCCGCCGGCGAGCGCGCGCTCGATCAGGTGGAACCGCCCCTCGCTCCCCTGTCGCAGCGCCGCCAGGGGGTCCCCGGTCGCACTGGCGACGTGCGAGGCGCCGAGATCCGCGCCGGGGCTCTCCAGGGCTCGCCACGCCTTCCCCATCGCCTCCTTGAAGGTCCGCCCGAGCGCCATCACCTCCCCGACCGACTTCATCGTCGACGTGAGCGCCGGATCGGCTTCCGGGAACTTCTCGAAGGCGAACCTCGGGATCTTCACCACGACGTAGTCCAGCGTCGGCTCGAACGATGCCGGGGTCTCGCCGGTGATGTCGTTGCGGATCTCGTCCAGCCGGTACCCCACGGCCAGGAGCGCCGCGATCTTGGCGATGGGGAACCCCGTCGCCTTCGACGCGAGGGCCGACGAGCGCGACACCCGGGGGTTCATCTCGATCAGGACCTGACGTCCCGTCCGCGGATCCACCGCGAACTGGACGTTCGAGCCGCCGGTCTCGACGTCGATCGCGCGCAGGCACGAGAGCGCGGCGTCGCGCATCCCCTGGTATTCGCGGTCCGTCAGCGTCTGCTGCGGCGCGACCGTGACGGAGTCCCCGGTGTGGACGCCCATCGGGTCGATGTTCTCGATCGGGCAGACGACCACCGCGTTGTCCGCGCCGTCGCGCATGACTTCCAGCTCGAACTCCTTCCACCCGGTGAGGGACTCCTCGACGAGGATCTCCGAGACGGGGCTCGCGACCAGGGAGCGGCGGGCCAGCACCCGCAGCTCCTCCGCGCCGCTCGCGAACCCGCTGCCGCCGCCCCCAAGCGTGAAGGACGGCCGGACGATCACCGGGTAGCCGATGCGTTCGCCGAGGTCCGTCGCCTCCTCCACGGTGTGGGCCGTGCCCGCCCGAGGTACGTCGAGGCCGGCCTTCGTCATCGTCTCCCGGAAGCCGCTCCGGTCTTCCGCGCGGTGGATCGCCTCGAGCCCGGCCCCGATCAGCTCGATCCCGAGGCGGTCGAGGTCGCCGGACTCGGCGAGCGCGACGCTCACGTTCAGGCCGGTCTGGCCGCCGATCGTCGGGAGCAGCGCGTCGGGCCGCTCTCGTTCCAGGATCGAGAGCACCGAGTCGGGCGTGAGGGGCTCGACGTACGTTCGGTCGGCGAAGCCCGGGTCCGTCATGATCGTCGCCGGGTTCGAGTTCACGAGCGTCACCCGGAAGCCCTCCCGCCGGAGGACCGTGCACGCCTGGGTGCCCGAGTAGTCGAACTCGCACGCCTGGCCGATCACGATGGGGCCGGACCCGATCACCATGATCGTGGCCAGGTCGGTGCGCTTCGGCATCAGGCGTCCTTCGTCGGGAAGCGACCGAGCGGCCCATCGTCCATCAACGAGCGGAACCCGTCGAACAGGTGCCCGGCGTCGTGCGGTCCCGGCGCCGCCTCCGGGTGGTACTGCACCGAGATGGCCGGCACGTCGAGGCACCGCATCCCCTCCAGCGTCCCGTCGTTCAGGTTCCAGTGGCTCAGCTCCACGCGGCCGAACGCGGTTCGAGCGTGGCCTTCCGCATCTCGCGCCCACCCGCCCGGGTCGACGGCGAAGCCGTGGTTGTGGCTCGTGATCTGCACCTCTCCGGTCCGCGAGTCCCGGACGGGCTGGTTCACGCCCCGGTGCCCGAACGGCATCTTGTAGGTGCGACCCCCGAGGGCGAGGCCGATGAGCTGATGGCCCAGGCAGATCCCGAAGAGCGGGATCCGACCGAGCAGCGCCTCGGCGGCGGCGACCCCGTACAGGGTCGCCGCCGGATCCCCCGGCCCGTTCGACAGCAGCACGCCCTCGAACCCGGCGGCGGCCAGGTCCGCGGCCGGTGTCTCCGCCGGGACCACGGTGGTTTCGATCCCCGAGGCCGCCAGCCGCCGGAGGATGTTCCGTTTGATCCCGAAGTCGTAGGCGGCGACCCGGTAGACCCGTCCTCCCGACTCGTCGGCGGGGCCGACGAGCACCGCTGCCTCGTAAGGCTTCTCGGTCGTGACCGACCGCGCGAGGTCGGCGCCGGCCATGCCCGGCGCGTCGCGCACGCGTTCGAGGAGCGACCCGGACTCCAGGTCGACCGTCGAGACCGCCGCTCGCATCGCGCCCGCTTCGCGGATCCGGCGGGTGAGCCTCCGCGTGTCGATCCCCTCGATCCCCGGCACCGCCGCGGCGAGCAGGGACTCGTCGAGGGTGGCCTCGGCCCGCCAGCTCGAGGCCCGCCGGGAGGACTCGCGGACGGCGAAGCCGGCGACCCGGATCCGGTCGCTCTCGGCGTCGGCGGCGTTCACGCCGTAGTTCCCCTGGTGGGGAGAGGTCATCGTCACGATCTGGCCGGCGTACGACGGATCCGTCAGGACCTCCTGGTAGCCGGCCATCCCGGTGTTGAAGACGGCCTCCCCGAACGCCTCGCCCTCCGCACCGAAGCCCGTCCCCCGGAAGACGGTCCCGTCCTCGAGGGCCAGGAGCGCGGCCGGGCCCGTCACCTCGTGGCCTTCCCCTCCGCCACGGTGAGCTCACCGTGCAGGACCGTGTACCGGACGCGGCCCAGGAGCGTCCGGCCGAGGAACGCGCAGTTCCTCGACTTCGAGGCGAAGGGAGGCTCCACGGTCCAGCGCTCGGCGGGATCGAACAGGACCAGGTTCGCCGGGCTGCCCGGCTCGATCGGACCCCCGTGGCCTCTCGCGCCCAGGATCCGGGCCGGACGGGACGACAGCAGCCCGAGCGCGCGATCCAGGCCGAGGAGCCGCGGTTCGACGAGTTCCGTCAGGACGACCGCGAGCGCGGTCTCGAGGCCGATCGTGCCGGGTGGAGCACGGTCGAACTCCGCCTCCTTCTCCTCGACCGCGTGCGGCGCGTGGTCGGTGGCGACCACGTCGATCGTCCCGTCCGCCACGCCGGCGCGGAGGGCCTCCCGGTCCTCCGTCGATCGGAGCGGGGGGTTCACCTTGAGGTTCGCGTCGTACGTGCCGAGGTCCTCGTCCGTGAAGACCAGGTGATGGGGCGTCACCTCGGCCGTGACCCGCACCCCGTCCCGTTTCGCCCGACGCACCAGCTCGACAGACCGTCCCGACGAGAGGTGACAGAGGTGGAGCCTGCCGCCGGTGAGGCGAGCCATCTCGATGTCCCGGAACACGATCGCGTCCTCGGCGGCGGACGGCTGCCCGGTCAGCCCGAGCGACGACGAGGTGATCCCCTCGTGCATCTGCTGAGCGACCGACAGGGAGGCGTCCTCGCAATGCTCAGCGATGACGACCTCGTCGAACGCACGGGCGTACGTGAGCGCGTTGCGGATCGTCCGGGCCGTGGGGACGCATCGCCCGTCGTCGCTGAACAGCCGGACCCCCTCGGCCGCCATCTCGCCGATCTCCGCCAGCGCCTCGCCCTCCAGGCCCTTCGTGATCGCGCCCACGGGGAACACGTCGGCCAGGCCGGCGCGGGCGGCCGCGGCTCTGACCTCGGCGATCACGGAGGCGTCGTCGGCCACGGGCTCCGTGTTCGCCATCGGCGCCACCGCGGTGTAGCCGCCCGCCGCGGCCGCCCGCGTCCCGCTCTCGACGGTCTCCTTGTGTTCGAACCCCGGCTCCCGCAGGTGGGTGTGCATGTCGACGAGCCCCGGCGCCAGGACGAGACCGTCACCGTCGACGATCTCCTCGGACGCGGCGTCCAGCTTCGGCCCCACCTCGGCCACGAGCCCATCGCGCACGCGGACGTCGGCGACCTCGTCGCGCCCGCTCACCGGGTCCACCACCCTCGCCCCGCGGAACAGCAGCCCCGGATCAGGCATCGGCCACCTCGTCGGCCTCGGTTCCGCGTCCGCCGAGCAGGAGGTACAGGAGCGCCATCCTGATGGCGATCCCGTTGGTCACTTGGTCCTCGATCACGCTCTGGGGGAGATCGGCGACGTCCGAGTCGATCTCCACGCCGCGGTTCATCGGCCCGGGGTGCATGATCAGGGATCCCCTCCGCAGCAGCGCCACCCGTGCGCGGTTCAGCCCGAACAGCCGCGAGTACTCGCGGACGGACGGGAAGTACTCGAGGCGCTGGCGCTCGGTCTGCACGCGGAGCAGGTAGCACACGTCGAGCTTCGGGAGGACGCCGTCGACGTCGTGGCTCACCTGCACGCCCCAGGCCGGGGCGTCGGGCGGGATGAGGGTCGCCGGCCCCACCAACGTCACGTCGGCCCCCATCTTCACCAGGCCGAACGACAGGGACCTGGCCACGCGGGAATGCAGCACGTCCCCGACGATGGCGACCCGGAGCCCCTCGAGGCGACCGAGCCGCTCGCGCATCGTGTACAGATCGAGCAGGGCCTGGGTCGGGTGCTCGTGGGTGCCGTCGCCGGCGTTCAGGACGTGGCCGCGAACCCACCTCGTCAGCTGGTACGGCGACCCCGAGGACGAGTGCCGGATCACGATGGCGTCCGCGCCCATCGCCTGGAGCGTGAGCGCGGTGTCCTTGAGGGACTCCCCCTTCGACACGCTGGATCCGCCCGACGAGAAGTTGATCACGTCCGCCGACAGGCGCTTCGCGGCCAGCTCGAAGGAGATCCTGGTGCGCGTCGAATCCTCGTAGAAGAGGTTGACGACCGTGCGTCCCCGAAGGGCGGGGACCTTCTTGATCACACGGGTCCCCACCTCGCGGAACGATTCCGCGGTGTCGAGGATCCGAACGACGTCGTCCGCGGTGACGTCGTGCATCGACAGGAGATGCTCCTTCACGCTCGCGCCTCCTTCTGCACGGGCACGGCCGTGGCCTCCTCGACCGTCGCCCCGTCCTCTCCGTCCAGCTCCCGGACCGTCACGCGCACGTCGTCCTCGAGCCGCGTCGGCACGTTCTTGCCGACGAAGTCGGCCCGGATCGGCAGTTCGCGGTGGCCGCGATCGACGAGCACGGCGAGCCGGATCCGGCCGGGCCTCCCGAGGTCCGTCAGGGCATCCATCGCCGCCCGGACGGTCCGTCCCGTGTAGAGGACGTCGTCGACCAGCACCACCGTTCGTCCCGAGACGTCGAAGGGGATCCGGGTCTCGTGGACCTCGGGAGCCTCGGCGCTGAGCCCGATGTCGTCCCGGTAGAAGGTGATGTCGAGGACGCCGACGGGCACCTCCCGACCCTCGATCCTCGAGATCTCGTCGGCCAGCCGGAAGGCGAGATGGTCCCCGCGGTCGGCGATCCCGACCAGGACGAGTCCTCCGATCCGCTCGCGCTCCACGATCTCGTGGGCGATCCGCGCCAGCGCTCGCCGTACGTCGTCGGGTCCGAGGATCCTGCTCAGATGGGAACGCCCCCTCGGACGTGCGAGGAGGCGCGCAGGTTGGGCCGCATCGACTGCTCCCTTCCCGGCCTCACGGGACCGGACTTAAAGGGGAAGTGCGACGGGAGGATACCCCGACCGGGACCGCCCGCGCAACGAGGCTGCCTCTCCGGATCGCTGGCGGAGCCGGCGTAGACTGATGACGATGAGCCAGACGACTGGGACGAGGGAAGGGAGCACCCATGCCTGACTGGGCGATCGTGGGGATCATCGCGGTCGTCGTGCTCTTCGGCGCGAGCAAGCTGCCGGAGATCGCGCGCAACCTCGGACGTTCCTCCGGCGAGTTCAAGAAGGGCCTCAAGGAAGGTCACGAGGAGACGAACCCGAGCGGCGTCGCGCCGCCGGCGTCGGACGTCGCGCCGCCTCCCACCGCGTCGGGATCCGCGCCCGCGTCCGCTCCCGAGCAGGATCGGTCGAGGCCGGAGACGACTCCCTAGCCGTCCGCGGGCCCCGGGTCCGCGCCGGCCGGTCGCATCTCGCTGGCGATCCTGCCGAGGATGCCGTTCACGAACCGGTGCGAGGCTTCCGCCGACAGCTCCGAGGCCGCTTCGACGGCTTCGCTGATGGCGACGGAGGGCGGCACGTCGGCACGGTGCCGGAGCTCGTAGACGGCCAGCCGGAGGATCGTCCGGTCGAGCGCCGCCATCCGTTCGACCGACCAGCCTTCGGCGTGCTCCTCCAGGAGCAGGTCGATCTCCGGCAGGTGCTCCTCGACCCCCCCGACCAGCTCCGCCGAGAACGCCGCCACGGTCCGCCCGGCCTCGGACCAGTCGTCGAGGACCGCGCCCGGGTCCGTGTCGGTGATGTCCGCCTGATACAGGATGTCGATGGCGGTCCTCCGGGCCTCGCGTCGTGACGTCACGGACGGGGCGTCACGCCTTCATCCGTTCGATGTAGTCGCCCGACCGCGTGTCGACCTTGACCCGGTCGCCCTCCTCGACGAACAGCGGCACCTGCGCGACCACGCCCGTCTCGAGGGTCGCGGGCTTCAGGGCGTTCGTGCGGGTATCACCCTTCACGGCGGGATCCGTCCGGGTGACGGCCAGGACCATCGATGCGGGGAGCTCCACCGAGATCGGCACGCCCCGATGCAGGGCCACGGTCGCCTGGCCGCCCTCCGTGACGTACCGGACGGCGTCGCCCATGACCGCGCCGGGGACGTGGAGCTGCTCGTACGTCCGCAGGTCCATGAAGACGTAGTCGTCCCCCTCCGGGTAGAGGTACTGCATCTCCTTGCGCTCGACGATCGCGAGCCCGACCTTCACGCCCGCGTTGAACGTCTTGTCCACCACGGCGCCGGTCTTCACGTTCCGGAGCTTCGTTCGGACGAAGGCGCCGCCTTTCCCCGGTTTCACGTGCTGGAACTCCACGACTTGGAAGAGGGTTCCCTCCAGGTCGAGGGTCATCCCGTTCTTCAGGTCGTTGGTGGAGACGCTCATGCGGGCTACAGCTCGATCAGCTCTCGCGTGGAGGTGCCGAGCGCCGTCCCGCCGCCGCCGGTGACCTCCACGGTGTCCTCGACCCGCACGCCGCCGAGGCCGGGGAGGTACACACCCGGCTCCACGGTCA
Source organism: Actinomycetota bacterium (assembly GCA_044865955.1). Taxonomy (GTDB): domain Bacteria; phylum Actinomycetota; class UBA4738; order UBA4738; family HRBIN12; genus JAJNBA01. Next base: position 39,018 of record JBIOTM010000163.1, read on the forward strand.
CGACCGCGCCCTCGGGAAGGACGTCCTCCCCGCCGCTGCGGAGACCGGGACCCTCGTGGATCTCGAGCCCCACGCCGTGGCCCAGCCCGTGCGTGAACCGCTCGCCGTACCCCGCCTCCTCGACGATGCGACGCGCCGCCAGGTCCACCTCCCCGCCCGTCACGCCGGGCCGGATGGCGTCGATCCCCGCCTGCTGGGCCCCGGCCACCACGTCGTGGACCTTCCGCAGCTCCGCGGCGGGTCCGCCGAAGGCGACGGTCCGGGTCATGTCCGTGTGGTACCCCCCGCAGAGCGCCCCGAAGTCCATCTTGATCACGTCGCCCTCGTCGAGCGCGCGGTGACAGGGCCGGTGATGCGGCTCCGCTGCGTGCTCGCCGAAGGCGACGACCGGGTCGAACGAGAGCCCGTCGGCACCGTGGCGCATCATCGCCTGTTCGAGCTGCGCCGCGGCCTGCCGCTCCGTCATGCCCATCGCCAGGAGGTCGAGGATCTCGTCGAACGCCTGGTCCGTCGCCTCCTGGGCGCGTCGCAGCATGCCGAGCTCCTCGTCGTCCTTCGTCCACCGGAGACGTTCGACCTCTTCATCCACGCCCACCAGCGCGACACCGTCGAGCTTCGCCTCCCAGGCCGCCAGCTGTGCCACGGTGACGGCGTGCCGCTCGAACCCCAGGCTGGCCACGCCGAGACGCCGGCAATGGTCGAGGATCGCGGGGGCGGGGGGGTCCATCGACGCCACCCGTTCGAGGTCGGGCACCTCGTGCCGAGACTGTTCGGCGTACCGGCCGTCCGTGAAGAAGACCGACCCCGCCGGAGCGACCAGCGTCATCGCCGAGGAGCCGGTGAAGCCGGTGAGGTATCGGACGTTCGGCAGTTTGGTCACCAGCACGGCATCCACGGCCAGTGGATCGAACCGCGCCGCGAGACGCTCCCTCCTGGTCACGTGATCCACGGCATCGCCTCCAGCGCGAGATGATAGCCACCGGCTCCGAGGCCGATGATCGACGCGCGACAGACCCCGGCCACCACCGATCGGCGCCGGAAGTCCTCGCGGGCATGGATGTTCGTCATGTGCACCTCCACGACTGGCAGGCCGCAGCCCTCGATGGCGTCGCGCAAGACGTACGAGTAGTGGGTGAGGGCACCGGGGTTGATCACGATCGCGTCGACGCCCTCGTCGCGAGCGGTCTCCAGCCAGCCGACGAGATCGCCCTCGTGATCGGAGCGACGCCACGAGATCTCGTGCCCGAGCGCGTCGGCTCGTTGCTCCACGCCGCCCATGATGTCCTCGAGGCTCTCGGAGCCGTAGAGGGACGGGTCTCGCCGGCCCAACGCCCCGAGGTTCGGACCGAACAGGAACAGGACCTTCATGCGGGAGCTCCCATCTCCTCCAGGACCGAGCGGATCTCCTCATCGGTCACGTCGTCGACCACCGTCGGGCGCCCGACGTCTTCCAGGAGCACGAATCTGACGCCGTCCCGATACTTCTTGTCGAGCCGCACGCAGCGGATCACCTCGTCCGCCGGCGGGAGGGCCTCGTCCCCCACCGGCCCGAGCGACGACAGGAGCCGCGCCGTTCGATCGGTCAGCCCGGTGGAGAGCCGGCGGGCGTCGGCCAGTCGCGCCGCGAACAGCATGCCGAGCGCGACCGCCTCGCCGTGCGTTCGACCGGCGAACTCGTCCAACCGCTCCAGGGCGTGGCCGAGGGTGTGCCCGTAGTTCAGCGTGAGCCGCGGGCCGGTGTCCCGCTCGTCCTCCGCGACGGTCCGGGCCTTGGCGGCGACGCATCGTGCCACGACCTCCTCGATGGCCGATGGGTCGCGGGCCCGGATGGGTCCAGGATCGGTTTCCAGGCGGGCCAGGAGCTCCCCGTCCAGGGTGAGCCCGTACTTCGCGACCTCCGCGAGCCCGGAGCGGAAGTCGCGTTCCGCGGTCGTGGCGAGGGTGTCGATGTCGGCGAGCACCGCTCGGGGCTGGGCGAACGTGCCGACGAGGTTCTTGCCCTCCGGGAGGTTGACCGAGGTCTTCCCCCCGATCGCCGCGTCCACCTGGGCCGTGAGCGTCGTCGGGACCTGCAGGAAGGGAAGGCCGCGCATGTAGGTGGACGCCACGAAGCCGGCGAGGTCGCCCACCGCGCCTCCTCCGAGCGCCACGACCAGGTCGTCCCGATGGGCCTCGCGGCCCGCGAGCTGGTGCAGGAGGGTCCCGTAGCTCTGGAGGGACTTCGCCTCCTCCCCGGCCGGCACCGTCAAGAGGACCGGCGAGAGCCCGCGGTCCGCGAGCGAGCGGGCCAGCACGTCGAACCACAGATCGGCGACGGTCCGGTCCGACACCACGAACGCGGTCGTGGCTCCGGGCACCGGGGGGACGAGCTCGGCGGCGTCGGCCAGGAGCCCGGAGCCGATCGTCACGTCGTAGGGGTGTCCCGGCACCGGGACGGTCACACGGACCAACGGAGCTCCTCGACGATGGCGTCCGCGACGTCGCCGGGATCGCCGCTCCCCTCGACGACGTGGGCGGCGAACTCGCGGTAGAGGGGCCCGCGCGAGGCCAACAACCGCTCCAGGTCCCCCTCCTGGTGGATCAACGGCCGATCGGAAGCCGGCTCGACGCGGCGACGGAGCTCCTCGAGGGGCACGTCGACGTAGACCGCGACACCGGTGTTGCGGAGGGTGATCCGGTTGGCGGGCTCCAGGACGACGCCGCCGCCGCAGGCCACGACGGCCGGATCCTGCATCGAGGCTTTCACGAGCGCCGCCGCCTCCAGGGCTCGGAAGGCGGCCTCACCCTCCTCGCGGAAGATCTCCGGGACCCCGGCTCCCGCCTCGCGTTCGATCTCCTCGTCCAGATCCACGAACGGCACCCCGAGGCGCCCCGCCAGCTCCCGTCCCACCGTGGACTTGCCGGATCCCGGCATGCCCACGAGGTAGACGATCACGGGAGCGACTCCACGAAGGCCTCGAGGTTCCGTCTGGTCTCCGGCAACGCGTCGCCTCCGAACTTCTCCAGCACGGCGTTGGCCACCTCGAAGGCGACGACCCCCTCGCCCACAACCCCACCCGCCGGCACGGCGCACACGTCGGTCCGCTGCCTGATCGCGACCGTCTCCTCGCCCGTCGCCAGGTCGATCGTCCGGAGCGGCTCCGGGAGGCTCGAGAACGGCTTCATCGCCGCGCGGACCCTGATCGGTTGGCCGGTGCTCATGCCGCCCTCGATCCCGCCCGCACGGGCGGTGGCCCGGGCGATCCTGCCACCGCGGCGCACGAT
>JBIOTM010000164.1:0-11539 GCA_044865955.1 Actinomycetota bacterium
ATCACATCGAACGCGCGCATCGCACGACCCACGCCCAGCCCGGCCAGGAGGAACGGGACGCCCAGACCGAGCGAGAACGAGAACAGGAGCAGCGCCGCCCGGGCGGATCCTCCCTGCGCCGCGGCGAGACCCAGGGTTGCGCCGAGGACGGGACCGATGCACGGCGTCCAGCCCGCCGCGAAGGCCATCCCGAGCGGCAGTGCCGTCGCGCGTCCCGGGCGGACGCGGTCGAGGAACGGCCGCAGTTGGCCATGGAGCGACGCGCCGCCTCGTCCGAGGGCGATCGCGATCATCAGCGTGCCGGCGCTGAGCACGAGGATCCCGGCGACACTGATCCCAAGCTGGGATCGGATGATCGGCACGAGCGTTCCTGCGAACGCACCGAGCGCGGTGAACACCAGCGAGAACCCGGCCACGAACAGCAGGACCGGGGCGAGGGGAGTCCTCGTTCGCTCCGCCGCGACCATGCCGCCCGCGAGGGTGGGATCCGGGTCTCCTGCCGCGGAGGCTGAGACGAACGAGAGGTATCCCGGGACCAATGGCAACACGCACGGCGAGGCGAAGGCCACGATGCCGGCCGCGAACGCGAGGAACGGCCCCCACCACGCCGTGACGTCGAACGTCTCCATTCCCCGCTCTTCGGCTTCAGACGGTCACGCCGAGATGCTGCTCGATCAGCCGCCGTAGCGATGTCTCGTCAAGCGCGCCGGTCCACACCTCGGCGATCTCGCCGCCCGGCCGGACGAAGATCGTCGTCGGCATCCCGAGCGATCCCGTCGCATCGAAGAATGCCCCTTGACGGTCGATGGCCGTGTCGTACGTGATCCCCGTTTGGTCGGCGAGAGCGATGCTGGCGTCGGGGGCGTCCCTCTGCGAGATGCCGAGGAACGCGACCTGGCCGCCGGCGCTCTCGTGGACGCGCTCGAACGCGGGCATCTCCGCGACGCAGTTCGGGCACCAAGACGCGAAGAAGTTGATCACCAACGGCCGGTCCGAATACGAGTCGTAGTCGATGCTGCCGCCGCCATCGAGAGCCGGAAGCTGGAGCCGCTCCAGCGACCCACCGGAACGGATCTCTCCCGCGAACGAGACGCCGCCCGAGGCGCCTCGAACCAGTGAGAACCCGATCACGGCCACCGATAGGGCGGCCCCGCCGATGATGACGACGGCCCGAGCCTTCCGACGAAACGCCGATCGCCGCCGCTGGCGGTCACGCTCGGCCTTGGCGGCAGCCCGACGGGCTGGGCGCTTTTCGTCCCGGCCCGTCCCGTTGACCTTGTCGGTCATCGTGGGCCCTCGTTCCTCATGTGCCGTCCGTGCGGCGGCCGCGCAACCAACGAAACGCCCGGCCTCTCTCCGGGCCAACGGCGGCCTCGACCTCGACGGTCGCTCGAACGCGATCTCGGAGGCTCGCCGGCGGAGCGTCCCTGAAGTCGCCCGCCAGGCGGCGACCCAGTCGGCCGAGGAGCACCTCCCGCCAACAGTCCTCACAGTGCAGCAGGTGAGACTCGAACCACCTGCGCGCTCGCCTGGGCAACTCGCCCGAGACGTACTCCGCGGCGTTGCGTTCCGGGTCGTGAGGGCGCATCTTCAGCGGCGTCAGGTTCATCGGTCGGTCACCTCAGAGATCTGATCGGCGAGGAGGACGGCGAGGGCCCGGCGGCCTCGGTGCAGACGTGAGAGCACGGTGCCCCGAGGCGTCCGCATGACCTTCGCGGTCTCTGCAGTGGTGAGGCCGCACAGGTCGACCAGCGTGATGGCGATCCTCTGCTCCTCCGGCAGGTTCCACATGGCCCGGTAGAGTTCCTCGCGCTCGAGGGACTCGAGCGCCTCCCGCTCCGAGTCAGCGGTCGAGGCATGGGTCTCCTCCACTGCATCGCCGAGGGCGACCTCGCGGGGACGAACCGAGAGCCTGCGGAAACGGGATCGCGCTAGATTCAGGCAGATGGTCGCCAGCCATGGGTCCATGCGCTCGGGGCGGCGACCGCCCTTCCAGGCTCGGAACGCGGCGAGATATGTCTCCTGCACGAGGTCCTCCACGTCTTCGACCTGGCGCACCAAGCGCCGCGCCACGTTGTAGACCAGCTCCATCGATCCCATCGTCGCCCGCAAGAACGCCCGCTCGTCACCCACGTCGATCCCCATACTTCTTCCTCCAAGGACGCGCCAACGGTCTCTGGGATTCCTCGATCACGGAATCTCGTCAGGAGGCGCTGCGTCCTAGGGGAGTGGAGGTGCCCACGAAGTCGATGCGGTCGATCCCCGCGGTGGCCACGATCTCGGCGATGTCACTCCTCTTGGCGGCGTGCACCGCAAGTGGCCCAAGGGACGTCCGCCCTGATGGATCAAGCGGTCGGCCGTCTTCCTCCCGCATCACGCCGCCGCCCGTCGATCCCGACGAGATCATCTCCGGGGGTCCGCCTCCTGACGGGATCCCCCCGATCGATGATCCGAAGTTCCTCGCGCCAGATCGGGTCTCCTTCCTCGATCCGAACGAACCGGTCCTGGCGGTCGAGGTCGGGGAGGTCGCCAAGGCCTACCCGATCCGCATCATGATGTGGCACGAGATCGTCAACGACCGCTTCGGAGACACGCCGGTCGTCGTCACGTATTGCCCGCTCTGCAACACGGGTATCGCCTTCGAACGTCCGGTGGTCGACGGCGAGTTGCTCGACTTCGGCACGTCGGGCAAGCTGTACAACTCCAACCTGGTGATGTACGACCGCCAGACCGGCACCTACTGGGCACAGGCCACCGGCCAGGCGATCCTCGGTCCCCTGATGCTGGAGCAGCTGCGGTTCATCCCCGCACAGCTACTCTCCTGGGGCGACTGGCGGGTGGCACACCCCGCCGGGCTCGTCCTGTCGACGGACACGGGGGTCGAGCGCGACTACGGCGCGAACCCCTACGCGGGCTACGACGGCACCGATCAACCGTTCCTGTTCGTAGGCGAGCCCGACCCGCGGCTGCCGGCCACCGCGCACGTGCTGGGGATCGCGGGCGATACCGACGCGCTCGCGATCCCGTTCGAGGAGCTGGCGTCCACCCAGCGAGGCGGATGGGCGGCGGCGAACGTCGAGGTGGGGAAGGCCCGCGTGGCGGTCTTCTGGAAAGCGGGGACAAGCTCGGCGCTCGATGCACCGACGGTGAGTGGCGGCCGCGACGTGGGCGCGGCGGTCGGCTACATCCCCATCGTGGGAGGACGCCGACTGACCTTCCGTGCCGAGGGCGGAGCCATCGCAGACGACCAGACCGGGAGCACATGGTCGATCTCCGGCGAGGCTCTTTCGGGACCGCTTGCCGGAACGAAGCTCGACGCGGCGGTCGCCATCGACAGCTTCTGGTTCGACTGGGCCGCGTTTCACCCCGAGACGGGGATCTGGCGCGCGAGCTGATCCGAGCAGGTCTTCCTGGTCGGCGGGATCGAGGTCCTTGTCTCGTACGTTCGTTAGCCGGTACGGCGAGGGAGGCGGGGGAAGAGGCGGAAGCGGCCCTCCGGACGCACCGCCGCGGCTTGCCCGCGTGTCGGAAGCCGGAGCTCCTGGCTCAGGACGCGAGCGGAACGCGCTCCGACCGAGACGGCGACCGCGTCCCCAGCCTCGAACCGAAGGAAGGCAGGGATCGATGAGACCCGATACTCGGCTGCGATGTCGGGTTCGCGTTCGATGTCGAGTCTGACGAAATCGACCTCCCCAGCGAGCCTGGCGGCCAACCGCTCGATGATGGGGAGCATCCGGCGGCACGGCATGCACCAGTCGGCGTAGAAGTCGACCACCACCGGCCGCTCCGCCTTCAGAACCCGCTGCTCGAAGTTCCGGCGGGTCACCTCGGCGACGTGCGACACCTGCGGCGCCTCCTAGATCGCTGCATTTCCCAGCCAGGTGGTTGTCGTGTATAGGGCCGCGTACGTCACCACCGCCACCACGGCCATGGTCACGAGATCGCGGGCTACCCGCGGTGGGGCGTCGGGAGGGCACGATCGTGACCGACGCCGCTGGATCGCGACCGCGACCGCGATCAGGCCTAGGCCGGCCAGCTTGAAGGCCCACCCCCGATCGCGGAACAGGGTCTTCCCGAGGTCCACCGCAGCGGCAGCCGTCGACAGCCCTAGGAGGACCAGGACGATCGGGTAGAGACAACAGCCGATGCCAACGACGCCGGCGAAGGCGCCGATCAGTCCCGGATGGGAGCGGGCCGGGGACCTGGGCGGAGCGTCGGTCACGGTGTGCGTCACGCCGCGGACCGGCCTTCGAGAGGCTCATCGAGCTCGGCGGCGATCAGCACGTAGCCCACGACCCCGATCTGCGCCGCCTCCACGGCCGACCGGATCAAGCTTTGTAGGGACGGGACGTCGACGGCGCCGCCGGCCCCGGCGGCGGCGGCGATGACGTCGAGCCGTGCCTGGATCTCCTCGACCATATGGACGACGGCCCGATCGTGATGCTCGAGCGCACACACCCGGAGGCCCGACGTCTCCAGCAGCCGGAGGTACCCGGCAACGGGGAGCGCGCCGGCCAGACAGGCGACCCGGCCCGCCACCGATGACAGTTCCCAGGGGAGGCGCTCCCGCTCGACGACCACGTCGGAAAGCAGGAGACGGCCTCCCGGCGCCAGCACCCGAGTGAACTCTCCGAGGACGGCACGCTTGTCGGGGAAGGTGCAGAGCGCGCACTCGCTGAGGATCGCGTCAACCGATCCGTCGGCAAGCGGGAGGCGCTCGGCGTCGCCGATCGAGAACGTGACCCGTGAGCCGAACCCGTCTGCCCTCGCCCGTTTCGTGGCCCGAGCGACCAGCGACGCCGACAGGTCGACACCATGGACCCGCGCCTCGAACTCCCGAGCGAGCAACAGGGCCGAGTCGCCCGGTCCGCTCGCGACGTCCAGCGCGCGCTCGCCGGGGCGGAGGCACCCGAGACGGGCAAGCCTGCGCGTCAGGTCGCGTCCACCCGGATGGAAGGAGGGGCCGAGGACGAGCGCCAACAGGTCGTCGCCGTAGAAGTCGGCACAGCAGGCCTTGAACGCGTCTGCCTCGTCGACGAACGGTCCGGCAGTCATCGCAGGGCCTGGCCGACGTTCCGGTCGTCTCGTCGCGGTCGATCGGGTCCGGCACCGGCTTCCGACTTCGAGCCGTGGGGGGAGGTGACCAGGATCGGGGCCAAGGTCCGGGCGTTCGGCACGACGGGTGAGACCGGGACGCCGGTGAGCTGCTCCCGGATCTCCTCTCGGTAGCCGATCGAGTTGTAGGCGCAGAACGGGATCAGCCTGCCGTCGGGCGTCAACTGCTCGACGCAGCACTTCATCAGCTGCTTCACGTTCAGCGTGTAGGGATCTTGGAAGTCCTGGATCACGATCATGAAGGCCTTGTCCGCGAGGTCTCTCGCCGCCGCGGGCAGATCGATCGCGCACGTGGCGCATGCGAGCTGCTCGGCGGTGGTCGCGGTCCCGGGAACCGCCGACGCCGACCAGAGCTTCTCGAGCGCGGTGCGGATCGACGGGTCGGGCAGCACGCGATTCGTTATGTAGTCGAGGTGGGCCTCGACGTTGAGGACGCGTGGCACCGGGATCACGTTGTCGCCGTCGATCAACAGGTACGTGACGCTTCGACACGTCGGGAAGCAGCACGGGACCGGGAAGAAGTCGCTCGCTCGGAAGGTCTCGGGCATCTGGTCGACGATCGCGTGGATCACGTCGGAGTTGGTGAGCCGCTCCATCGGGTCGAAGACCGCGTGTCTCCCCGCGTGGGTGACCGGCTGGAACACGACCGATCGCACCCCGCGGCGGGTGAAACCGAAGCGCAGGATGTCGCCGAGCTCGTCGTCGTTGACCCCCCGCTCGACCGCCGCAACCAGCGTCACGGAGAGCCCGGCTGCGTCGCAGTTGTCCAGCGCCCGATCCTTCACCGATCGGAGGTCGGTTCCCCGCAGGGCCCGATGGGTGTCCTCCCGGAGACCGTCGAACTGCAGGTAGATCGCCGTTCCGAGCTCGGCGAGACGCTCGGCGAATCGAGCGTCCCGCGCGAGCCGGATGCCGTTCGAGTTCAACACGACGTGTCGGATCCCCTTGTCCCGGGCCATCGCGAGGAAGTCCAGGATCCGGGGGTGGATCGAGGGCTCTCCTCCAGAGAACATCAGGACCTCGGGCTCGCCCTCGGCCCTCACGAAGGCGTCGATCATGACCTCGACCTGCCCGCTGGTCAGCGAGAACCCGTCCCGTTGGTGCCCGGAGTCCGCGAAGCACAGCGGGCAATCGAGGTTGCAGGTGGAGTTCACCTCGATCACGCCGAGGCAGGCATGCTGCTTGTGGTCGGGACAGAGGCCGCAGTCGAGCGGGCATCCGTCGCGGACCTCGGTCTGCGTCTCGAGCGGGTAGGTCCCCGGCTTGTTGAACCGGAGCGAGTCCATGTACATCTGGGCATCGCCGTAGACGAGCGCCTCGAACTCGCCATGTCGACGGCAGCGCTTCCTCAGGTAGACCTTGTCATCCCGGACGTTGACCTCCGCGTCGACCACCACCTTGCACACGGGGCAGATGCTCTTGGTCGTCTCCAGGAACACCTCGTCTCGGTCCGCGCGCGCGGGGGTGGAGCGAACGGCCGTGTGGGGGCTCCTCATCGACGCCATGTCGACTACGACGCGGGACCGACGTGCGGGATTCCCCCTCCTTCGACGACTCCCCTGAGACACGGCCACATCCCAGGGAATCGAACGCGCTGGCTTGCGTCCTAAGAAGGTGGTGCAAGGTGGTGCCCGCGCGTGGTGCCCAGAGCGAGGACGTTCAGGGGAGGAACCAGGGTGCGCGAGACAAGGGTGTGGCTCAAGGTGCTGCCGGCGCTGGGGGCGTTCGTCCTGGTCGCGGCGGCGTGCTCGAAGACGCCGGCACCGGCTGGCGGTGGGGAGACCAGCCCTACCGGAGCCGAGGGCCAGATGGAGATGCAGCCCGGCGCCGAGAACATGCGGGTGGAGCTCGTGTCGCCAGAGGAGGGGCTCGTGCTCACCGGCAACACGCTGAAGGTGGAGGTGGAGACCTCCGGTTTCACCGATTCGTGCGACACCGCCGGCAAGCCCGACGCCGAGGGGCAGGGTCACTATCACCTCCTGCTGGACGGCGCCCTGATCAACATGTTCTGCACGCCGAAGGCGTCCGTGAGCATGCAGAACGTGGCGCCGGGCGAGCACATGCTCGAAGCGGTCCCGACCCAGAACGACCACGCGGAGATCCATGACAACGCGGTCGAGATGGCCTTCACCTACGACCCTTCGAACCCGCTACCAGAGATCACCGAGCCCGTGACCGGCACGCCCAGCATCGAGATCCTGGAGCCGCAGGACGGCGCCACGCTCTCGGGCGACTTCGACGTGACCGTCCAGATCACGAACTACGAGGACTCCTGTTCGCTGCTCGGCAAGCCGGACGTCCCCGGCCACGGCCACTGGCACGTGAACATCGACTCGATGACCGGCCCCATGATGGGTATGGGGACGATGCTGGGGATGGCCTGCACCAACACGTTCCACGCCAGCACGATCGGTCTCGACCCCGGCTCCACGCACACGCTGTTCGCGCTGCTGACCGACAACGGTCACGCGCCGATCGACGTGTTCGACCAGATCGAGTTCACGGTCGGCTCGTGAGCCGAGCGGACCGCAACGACAACGAGTAGCCAGCATGGATCGATCGATCGGTCGCGTGCTGGGAGGTATCGCCGTCCTTTCGCTCACGGCGACCGCGTGCAGCTCCGGCGGCTCCACCGACGCGGCGTCGAGCGTCACCGCGTCGCCACGTGCGAGCTCCCCCGCCGGCGGTGAGTGCGCGTCGCTCGCGGGCCTGTTCGGCAGCGTGCAGGACCATGGCACCGCGCCGCTATCCGGCACGTCGGTCGACATCCAAGCCGGTGACTTCTTCTTCGATGCGACGTGCCTCACCGCGTCTTCGGCGGGCGAGGTCATGGTCACGGTGACGAATACCGGGAGCGCGTTGCACAACTTCAGCGTCGCCGATCTGCACATCGATCAGGACGTGCCGGTCGGGGAGTCCATCACGGTAGCGGTTGAGCTTCCCGCCTCAGGTTCCCTGCCGTTCCTGTGCAAGTACCACGTAGGGTCCGGTATGCAGGGCGCCTTCGTCGTCGGCTGAACGCGGGGCTGCCTCGTGACGGGCGGCGCACGTGTCCGTGACTCGGAGGTGGGGGCGTCGGCGAGGGTGTCAGGGCGCCGGCGGGGGACGACGGTTGGCATGGCCTCGGCCGCGGTGTTCGCAACCGAGCTCGCGCTGCTGCATACCGTCGCCCCTCGCCTGCCGTTCCCGCCGACGGGGATCGCACAGGGTCTCGTCGAGCGTGCACCCGGGGGGTTTGCCACCTTCTTCATCGAGCGGCTCGGGCATCTCTCGCTCCCGTCGGCCGTCGTGCTGACGTCGGTGGCGTTCCTCGTGTTCGGCGCCGGCTGGGGCTGGGCGGCTTCCCAAGTGCCGGCGTCCGACCGAACGCGGCTCGCCGTGGCGGCGGCGGCTCCCATGCCACTCTGGGTCGCCGGCGCGGCGTTGACCCCGACGTTCGAGGGCAACGCCGGGGGAGGTACGTTCCTCGTCTCGACGTTCATCGCGGCCCTCGTCGGTGCACTTGCGACGCTGCGGATCGACTCCCGTTGGATCTCGTCGGCGGGCGAACCGGGATCGAGGGGCGCCGGGGAGGGTCTGGATGGCCCGCGGGACCCGAGCCGCCGCGTCCTCCTCGTCTGGGGAGCGATCGGCGGTCTCGCGCTCGCCGTCGGCGCCGCAGATCTCGGACGACGGCTGGGGCTGTCGCAACCGGCCGATCGTAGGTTCTTGCTGCCGCGGCTCCGATCCGCTGCGGCTCCACCAACGGCTCCGTTCGATGCCATCCCTGGACTTGCCCCGCGCCTCACTCCGAACGGACGGTTCTACGTCGTCGACCAGGCGTTGATCGACCCGATGCTGGATCCCTCCACCTGGCGGCTTCGGGTCTCCGGGCTCGTCCGGCGACCCCTGCAGATCTCCTACGATGAGCTTCTCCGCTTCCCGGCGGTCGAGCGGTTCCAGACCCTCGCGTGCATCAGCAACCCGGTCGGCGGTGACTTGATCTCGACGGCACGCTGGGAGGGGATCCCATTGATGGAGATCCTCGACCGGGCGTGCATGCAGCCAGGAGCGGTCGAGGTCGTCTGCCGGTCGGCCGACGGCTACTCCGACAGCTTGGCGATCGACGTCGCGAGCGATGAGGGCACGTTGATCGCTGTCGGGATGGATGGCGAGGCGCTGTCGCGCGAGCACGGGTTCCCGGCGCGGGTCCTCGGTCTCGGTACCTACGGGATGAAGAACCCGAAGTGGCTCACCTCCATCGAGGTCGTCGACTCGCCCTACACGGGGTTCTGGGAGGAACGGGGGTGGTCGCGCGAGGCGACGGTGAGGACGACGGCGAGGTTCGACACGCCTGCCCCGGGGTCCACGGTCGGCATTGGAACGACGATCGCCGGCGTCGCGTTCGCCGGCGACCGAGGGATCTCGCGGGTCGAAGTCTCGACCGACGCAGGGCGAAGCTGGTCCCAGGCGGAGCTCGAGCCGGCATCGTCGCCGTTCACATGGGTGAGATGGCGCTATCCGTGGACGCCCCCGACCGAAGGCGACTACACCCTCCGGGCTCGAGCCGTCGACGGGGAGGGCGTTCCCCAATCGTCGGCATTTGCCCCGCCCCACCCGGATGGGGCGAGCGGCTACCCGGTGATCGCGGTCTCCGTGTCAGCATGAGGTTGACGGGTGCCTTGAGCGAGAGACGTGCATCGCGCGGGTTCCGCATGCTCGCCGTCACGATCGGGGGCTTGGTGGCGGGCCGGTGGACGTATCGGCGGATCGTGGCCGGCGATCTGGTCGTCGACCTCCGCGTCGGGCGCTCGTTCCGCGGGCTCGGCCCGATCGACGCGAGGATCGAGGCCCCGCGCGAGATCGTCTTCGAGGTGATCGCGACTCCGTACCTGGGCTCGGTCCCTGCCTCCCTCCGGGAGAAGATCCAGGTCGTCGAAGGCACGGACTCGATGGTCCTCGCCGCCCACGAGACGCCGGTCCGCGACGACCTCGTGGCGACCACCGTCGAGACGGTCCGGTTCGAACCGCCCGGGGTCATCCATTTCCGCCTCGTTCGGGGACCGGTCCCCCATGTGGTCGAACGCTTCGAGCTCACGGCGGACGGCGACGCCACGCTCTTCCACTACCAGGGCGAGCTCGGAACGGACCTGTGGGCTGTGGGGCGCTGGTGGGGAGATCGTGTGGCCGATCGATGGGAGGACGCCGTCCGCGGGTCGCTCGCCGAGATCAAGCGGATCGCCGAGATGCGCGCCGGCCGACGTGCGCCCGGCTCCCTCTGAGCGGAGCAGATCGCGGAGGGGGTCCACAACTTCGGGCCCTGCGAGCCGGGATGCGTCGACGTGCAGTTCTCGGCGCATGATGTGATCTGAGAGGAGCAAGCGACGGGCGGAGGACCGACGCCAGATCGGCTCTCCGCCCGCCGCTTCGCGCGGGGGCGGAGGGTCTTCGCGACTACAGAGCCCGGCGATCTGTCTTCACGATTCCTCCGGGGGATGGTCCTCCATCACCCACGAAAAGCCCTCGTACACCGAGATGCGTTTCTTCCGCCAGCCTCCCAATCCGAGCCGCAGCTCGATGGGCGCCTCCAGGCCCTCATCGCTGAAGTAGAGGTCGAAGCCCCCGCCGCCAAGCTTCCGGAACTCGTGCGGCTCGGCGGGCGGCTCGAGCGAGGACGAGAAGAAGGTGCACTTCGGGCCGGTGCAACGCATGAGATCGGCCCACACATAGAGCGTGCCGCCGTGGGAGCGGATGAACTCCACGACACCCTGGCGGGTGATCACCCTCACGTCTCGGCCCCACAGTCGCTGCGATCGTTCCGCCGGAGCCCCATCGCGAGCTCTCGTCTCAGGACTCCCTACAGGTCGAACAGTGGATCCGTCAGCATCGGTCCGAGGTCGCCTCCGTAGGCGACCACGGCGAAGAAGACGAGCGCGGCGCCGAGGAGCCCGATGTCCTTCTGGAACTGAGTGAGCTCCGTGATGCGGGCCATCTGATCGGTCTCCCGCCGGAACTGATGCATGAAGAAGGCGGTGAAGAACAGGAAGACCGCGATCCCGAGCGCCGCGAGATCCGCCCAGATGCCCACCGCGATGCCGATGCCCCCCGCAACGATGCCCACCCCGCTCACCAGCACGGCCGGGCCCGCCAAAGGGATCCCCTTGCTTTGCGCGTAGCCCCGCGACTGCGGGAACGAAGCGAGGTGCCCCATCAGACCGTTGGCGCCGAACAGGACTCCGAACAGGATCCGACCGATCAGGAACAGCGCGTCCATCCGCTCCCTCCCATCACAGGAACGCCTGCCACGATCACACATCTGGCAACGCCGACCGAAGGCGTTCCCTTCCCTCGGTCCGGCCTGCTGATGGTGGGACCGCCCGTCGAGCCGGCTCCATCCCTTTTGAAAGGTGCGATCGGGGGCCGGCCGGCTCCGCCTGTTCGAAGG
>JBIOTM010000165.1:0-9620 GCA_044865955.1 Actinomycetota bacterium
GGCGGCCGCGCCTCCCCCCTCCGCCCGGTACCGGGCGCCCGAGCTGGCGCCGGGGTCGGACGCTCCGGTCGGCCCCGCCTCGGACCTGTACGCCGTCGGCGCCGTGCTCTTCGAATGTCTGTCAGGCTCTCCGCTCCGGGGGACCGACGGCGAGCCGAAGGGGATCCCGGTGCCGGCCGCCCCGGCCAGCGTGCGCGCCAGGGGCGCCTCGGTCCCCAGGGTCCTGGACGAGCTTGTGGGCCGTCTCCTCCGGACCGATGCGCGCGACCGCTTCGCCTCGGCCGCCGGGGCGCTCGAGGATCTGCTCGAGCTGGAGCGGCGGATGGCGCGGGGCGATGTGGACCCGCCGCTGGTCGTCGGCCTCCGTGACATCCGCTCCACCCCGACCGAGCCCGGCCTCGCCGGTCGGACGGATGAGCTGGCCGCGCTGGACCGCCTGATCGGCCTCGGCCGGGCGGGGAACGGGACGTTGATCCGTCTCGAAGCGAGGTCGGGCGACGGGAAAACCCGCATCCTCGACGAGGTCGCGGTGAGAGCCGTCCAGCGAGGCGATCGGATCCTGCGGGCGGAAGCCCACGAGCTCGAGGCGCCGCGGCCGTTCGGCATGCTCGACGGGCTCGCGACCTCGCTCCTGGACGCGGCGGCCGCGGACCCCGGATACGCCGACCGCATCGCGGAGGCGACCGGACGATGGGGGCCGGAGCTGCGAACCGTCCTCCCATCGCTGGCCCACCTGCTCGAGGCTGCGGACGAAGGCGGGTTCGGACGATCCGCCGAGAGCCGGATCCTGGATGCGCTGGCGGCGCTGTTCGACGCCCTCGGATCGCGGGAACGGCCCGCCGTGCTCCTCCTCGACGACTGCCAGTGGGCCGACGAGCTGTCGCTGCGGGTCGTGGAGCGATGGTCGGCACGGGAGCCAGCCTCACGGTACGTCACCGTGGTGGCCTCGCTCCGAACCGAGGAGATCCCCGAGGAACACGCGGCCCGGAGATGGTCGGAAGGAGGCACGGTCACGCTCGACCCGTTGGGTCCCTCCCCGACCCGGGATCTCGTCTCGTCGATGATCGGTCCGATCCCCGCCGAGGCGCACGCGGTGATCCATCACCTATCGGAAGGTCGGCCGTTCGTGATCACGGGCGTCGTTCGCGCCCTGATCGAGTCGGAGGCGCTCCGGCCCGGATCGACGGGCTGGACGATCGACCCCCAGACCCTGGCGTCGCTCACCTCGACGGGTGAGGCGGAGACGTCGCTCGTGCTCCGCCGTCTGGGACGGTTGCCGGACGAGACGCTTCGCTTCCTCTCGGCCGCGGCCGTCCTCGGCCGCCACGCATCGGTGATCGACACCGCTCGCCTGGCCGGGATCGACGAGCGTCGGACGGGCCCCATCGTCGAGGAGGCGCGTCGGGCCGGCCTCATCTGGCCCAACGAAGGACACGACGGGTTCTCCTTCGTGCACGACAAGGTCCGGGAGGGCGCGTTGGGCCGGCTCGGGGAGGCGGAGCGGCGAGCGCTTCACCTGGCGGCGGCCGAGTTGATCGAGCGCCAGCGTCCCGGGGACCTGTTCGATCTGGCGTATCACTTCGACCGAGGCGGGGCGCCCGAGCGTGCGCTGGCGCCCGCGTCGGAGGCCGCAGCCCTCGCCCGCACCCGACAGGCCCTCGACAGCGCGGAGACGATGTACCGCATCGCCATCCGCGGGCTCCCCGTCGACCACCGGCGCAGGCGGGGACAGATGGCGGAGGAGCTCGGAGAGGTCCTGATGTTGCGCGGCGCCTACGAGGAGGCCGCGCGCTGGCTCGAGGAGGCTCGGTCGTTCGCGGGGAGCACCTTCGAGGAAGCCACGATCGAGGGGAGGATCGGCGAGCTCGCCTTCAAGCGCGGTGACGTCCGGACGGCCGCAGCGGCGATCGAACGGGCCCTGCGCATGATCGGGCGCCGCGTGCCGCGGACCCGCGCCGGGGCCGCGGCACGCCTCGTCTGGGAGCTGCTCGTCCAGATGACCCACTCGCTGCTGCCGAGGCTCTTCGTGGGACGGCGGCCGCTCGAGGACGGTCGCATGGAGCTCCTCGCCTCGAGGCTGCACGGCCGCCTCGGCTACGCCTGGTGGTTCGAACGCAACAAGCTGGCCACGCTGTGGACCCACTTCCGCTCGCTGAACCTCGCCGAGCGGTACCCCCCGACCCCCGAGCTCGCGCAGGCCTACTCCGAGCACGCGCCCGCGATGATGCTCGTGCCGTGGCATCGACGCGGGGTGCGGTTCGCGCAGCGTTCCCACGCGATCCGCGTCCAGCTGGGCGACCTGTGGGGGCAGGGCCAGTCATTGCACTTCTGGGGCGCGGGTCTGTACGCCGCGTCGGAGTTCGCGCTCTCGCTCGAACGGATGCGTGAGGCGCTCGAGCTGCTGGAGCGGACCGGCGATCGCTGGGAGGTGAACAACTGCCGGCTGGAGATCGCGATGGCCATGTACCGCCTCGGCGACCTGGCGGGCGCGGTGGCGATGAGCAAGGCCGCCCGGGACGCCGGGATCGAGATCGGCGATGCGCAGGCTCGGGGGATCGGCCTCGAGGCATGGGCCAAGGCGAGCGACGGCGGCGTCCCAGCCGACGTGATCCGAGCCGAGCTCGAACGCTCGAGCGAGGACGTGCTCACGCTCGCCAGCGTGCTGCAGGCCGAAGGGGTGCGGCTCCTCTCGGCCGGCGACCCGGAAGGGGCGATCTCGGCGTTCGAGGAGAGTCAGGGCCTCTTCCGTCGGGCCGGGATGAAGAACGCCGGCGTGAGCCCGGTCCGCCCGTGGCTCCTCACCGCCCTCCGCCGCGCCGCCGAGCGCGTTCCCCCCGACGAGGCCGAGCCGCGGCGGGACCTGCTGCGCCGGGCCCGGTCGGTCGCCGCGGAGGCCGGCCGGCGAGCTCGCTTCTACCGCAACGACCTCCCTCACGTGCTCCGGGAGCGCGGCCGCCTCGCTGCGCTCCGCGGCCACCCGCGGCGGGCCCGCTCCTTGTTCCGTCGGAGCCTGGAGGTGGCGATCGGCCAGGGCGCACGGGCGGAGGCCCTGCGCACCAGGATCGCCCTGGGCGAGGTCGGACGGGCCCTGGGATGGGCCGATGAGGCGGAGGACGGGGCTGTGGCCGAGCGCGAGCTGGAGGGGCTCCTCGCCACCTCGGGCTCCCCCCCACCCACGGGGGCCCGCTCTCGCGTGGCGTGACCGGCGGGCTCTTCATGGGATCTTTACGCCGTTCCTCCCATCCCATGTTTGAGGCAGCTCCGCCTGGGTAAAGACTTGCCAACGGTGGCCCGGCTCCTCCGGCCGAGCCCCGTCCTCAGATGTGTGGTGTCGGAGGGTGGCGGGGAACCCACCCCCTTCCCGTACCCTCCGGCCCCGCATTCCCCCTGTGCCCGCCTCCAAGGCGCTCGACCCTGTTCGAGGCGTCGGCTACGCTGGCCCTTCCGCGGGGAAGGGGATGGGCCCATGAGGATCGGGGCTGTGGCCAAGCTGCTCGGCGTGAGCGCTCTCGTGTTGCTGCTGGCAGCGTGCGTCAAGGTGAACATGAAGCTCGAGGTGTCGGAGGACAACACCGTCGGGGGATCGATGATCTTCGCGGTCGATCAGAGGCTGCTGCAGCTCACGGGGGGCTCGGTCGACGACCTGCTCCAGGGATCGCTGACCCCGCTCGAGGGGACCGAAGGTGTCACGGTCGCCGACTACGAGGACGGCGGTTTCGTCGGCAAGGAGTTCTCGTTCGAGAGCGTGCCGCTGTCCCAGTTCTCCGGGAGCGGCTCGGATGAGCTCTCCATCGTCCGTCGGGGGAACGAGTTCGTCGTCTCGGGCCAGCTCGATCTCTCCTCGTCGGAGTTCGGCGGCGGCGATACCAGCCAGATCCCGCCCGGGTTGCTCGACAGCTTCGAGTTCACCATCCAGATCACCTTCCCCGGCGAGGTGAAGTCGGCCTCGGGGGACATCGACGGCAACACCGTGACCTTCGAGCCGGCGTTCGGCGAGAACAACCGGATCGAGGCGGTGGCGAGCGCGATCCCCTCCGCCGGCTCGAGCGTGCTCCTGATCCTTCTGATCGTGGCCGGCCTGCTCATCGTCGGCGCCATCGCCTTCCTGCTCATGAAGGGCAGGCGTGCGGCGCCGGTCGCCGGTCCGATCGGCGACGGCGAGGGCATGGAGACCCCCGTGGAGGGGGGCACCACGGCACCGATCCAGGACGCGCCCGCCGCGCCGCCTGCGGGCCCGATCCCCGGTGTCCCCGAGGCGCCGGGGTCGGCCGTTCCTCCCGAGGACGAGGAGCCTCGCCCGCCCGTGCCTCCGGCCTCCGGCTGAGGGCCTCACGGCCCGGGAACGGAAGGTCCGGATCAAGGACCCGTGAAGGATCCGAGCGCTGTGCGTCCACTGTCATAGTAATCAGTCGCAACAATGAGCCCAACCAAAACGGACGACTACCTGCGACAATGGGGCATACGTCCGGCCTCGCTCGCTTCGACGGGGCCGCTCTCACGAAGCGGGTTGCGCTACAACGATCCCCGTGAAGATCCCGTGAAGATGGTTTGGTACCTGGGTTCCCCGGGTATGTTCGGCCGAACCGATGACCCATCGGAGACTCCCGATCTTCGCTCTGGTCGTCGCCGTGCTCGTTTCGGGGACGGCTTCCCGGGTCGGCGCTGAGGACCTCGCTCGGCGCGACAAGATGCTCCGACTCCTGAACCAGACCCGTCGCGCCCACGGCCTGCCGGTCTTCAGGCTGAACGCGAACCTCTCGACCTATGCTTGGAAGCATTCGAAGCAGATGGCCTCCCGCAACTACATCTTCCACACCTCCGACCTCTACGGCGTGGTCCGCAGCTACCATCCGACCAGATGGGGTGAGAACGTCGGGGAGGCCGGCTGGCTGAAGCTGGTCCGGAAGCTGTGGATGCGGAGCGCTCCCCACCGCGCGAACCTGTTGAACGCCGGGTACCGCCGGATCGGCATCGGGGTCGTCCGGGCGCGCGGGGTGGTGTGGGTGACCGCGATCTTCTACGGCGGCTGACGTCAGCCGACGAGCGAACGGACCTGCCGGAGCGCCACCGTCAGCTGGGAGAGATCGGTGACCCCCTCCATCGCCAGCGACCGCATGAAGCGCTGGAGCCGCCCGTAGGCGGCGCTGCGGTCCTCGAGGAACGCGTCGACCGCTTCGTCGATGGGTCTCCCGCCCGCATGCTCCAGGACGGTCTCGATGATCTGTCGCCGGATCGTGAAGAGATCGTCCTCCATCGATCGCACGGCCCAGCGCCGCCAGCGCGTCTTCGCCGGCTGCTCGTGGAGCCGTTGCTCGAGCCAGTCGATGTCCAGCCGCTCGCCCAGCAGGAAGAACCCTCGGGCGACCTCCAACACGGGACGGCCGGTCGCCTTGGCGACCGAGATGATGTCGGGCCCGTGGACCAGCTCCTCCTGGAACGCGTGACGCCTGGAGAGGCCCTCGGGAACGCCCTCCGCCATCAGCCGCTCGGCGTCGCGGTCCCGCTGCTCGCGCCACGCCTCGGGACCGATCTGCTCGATCACCGACGAGAGCTCTCGGAAGGCCAGCCGGGCCTGGTCGACGGCCTCCGACAGCCTGAGCCCGGGAGCCCTGACCAGGTACCAGCGCGCCGTCGTCTCCACGAGCCAGTCGACCCCGGTCATCAGCTCGTTCTGGACCCCCGGATCGATCTTCCCGTCGAGCGCCTCGACGTCGTCCCAGCGGGGCACCGCGTCGATCACATCGCGGGCGATCCGGAACGCCCGCACGACCTCGGCCGGGGTGGCGCCCGTCTCCGCGACGAGCCGTGACACGAAGGTGATCCCCTGCGAGTTCACGACGTCGTTCGAGACGACGGTCGCGATCACCTCCCGTCTGAGTGGGTGCTCGGTCAGCAGCTCCTCGAACCGGTCCACGATCTTCGACGGGAAGTACCGCTTGAGGTCCTGTTCGAGGTAGAGCGCGTCGGGGAGGTCGGAATCGAGAAGGTCGCGCTGGATGGAGCGCTTCGCATACGCGACCAGCAGCGCGAGCTCGGGCCGGGTGAGGCCTTCGCCTCGACCCCGCCGCTCGGCCATCTCCTCCGAGGTCGGCAGGAACTCGACGGCGCGCTCGAGCTCGCCCTCCGCCTCGAGCTGCAGCATCAGATCCTCGCACGCCTCGTTCCGCTCCGCGGCCACGGCGACCTCCTGCGACAGGATCTGCGCCTGCAGGTAGTTGTCGTAGAGGACGTGCCTGACGACGTCGTCGGTGCACGCTTCGAGCAGCCGGTTGCGGTCCTCGACCGTCAGCTCGCCGCGCTCGGTCGCGAGCCCGAGGAGGATCTTCAGGTTCACCTCGCGGTCGGAGGTGTCGACGCCGGCGGAGTTGTCGATGAAGTCGGTGTTGATCCGGCCGCCCGCGAGCGCGTACTCGATCCGCCCACGTTGCGTGAACCCGAGGTTGCCGCCTTCCCCGACGACACGCGCGCGGACCTGGTTCCCGTTGATCCGCACGGGATCGTTCGCACGGTCGCCGACCTCGGTGTGCCCCTCGTTCATCCCCTTCACGTACGTGCCGATCCCGCCGTTCCACAGCAGGTCGACCGGAGCCTGGAGCACCCAGCGGATGACGTCCGCGGGCGTCATCTCGGTCGGAGCGTCGTCCGGCACGCCGAGCGCCGTCCGGGCCTCCGCCGTCAGGGTGACCGACTTGGCGGCTCGATCGATCACGTCGCCTCCCGCCGAGAGGATCGAGCGGTCGTAGTGACCCCACGTCGAGCCCGGCATCTCGAACAGGCGCTTGCGCTCCGCGAACGAGACCGCGGGATCCGGATCGGGGTCGATGAAGACGTGCCGGTGATCGAACGCGGCGAGCAGCTTGATCCGGTCCGTGTAGAGCATGCCGTTGCCGAACACGTCGCCCGACATGTCGCCGATGCCGATCGCGGTGAACGGCTCGGTCGCCGCGTCGAGACCGAGCTCACGGAAGTGCCGCTTCACCGACTCCCAGACCCCGCGGGCCGTGATCCCAAGGGCCTTATGGTCGTAGCCCTGCGAGCCGCCCGAGGCGAAGGCGTCGCCGAGCCAGAACCCGTACCTCCTGCTCACCTCGTTCGCCGTGTCCGAGAACGTGGCCGTCCCCTTGTCGGCGGCGACCACCAGGTACGGGTCCGGGTCGTCGAGGACCCGCACGCCCTCAGGGTGCACGACCGTGCCCTTCACCAGGTTGTCGGTGATGTCGAGCAGGCCCTCCATGAAGGTCACGTACTGAGCGACGACCTCGGCCTTCAGCTGCTCCGGGCTGACCGACGTCCGCTTCAGGACGAACCCGCCCTTGGAGCCGTCGGGCACGATGACGGCGTTCTTCACCTTCTGCGCCTTCATGAGCCCCAGGACCTCCGTCCGGAAGTCCTCCCGGCGATCCGACCACCTGATGCCGCCGCGGGAGACCCGGCCCCCCCGCAGGTGGATCGCCTCCACCGCCGTCGAGTACACCCAGACCTCGAACAGGGGTTCCGGCTTGGGCATCTCGGGGACCCGCTCGGAGACCAGCTTGAAGCTGAGGTACGAGCGATCCGGCACGTAGGCGTTCGTGCGGACGATGGCCTCGATCGTGCCCAAGAGGTGCCGCAGGATGTTGTCCTGGTCGAGGGACGAGACGCCGCGGAGGTCCTGGTGGATCGACTGCCGGATCTCGTCCACATCCTCCTCCGACGCCGATCGCACGGGGTCGAATCTCGCCTCGAACATGCGGACCAGTCGCTCCGAGATCTGCGGGTACGCCGCCATCGCGTCGTTGCGGTAGTTCTCCGTGTAGCGGGCCGAGACCCGCATGCGGTAGTTGCGCAGCGCCCGGAGGATCCTCACCTCCCACCACGTGAGGGACGACAACGTGACCAGGCGGTTCAGGGAGTCGGAGTCGCATTCCCCCCGCCAGACGGCCGCGATGGTGTCGGTCACCCGTTCGGCCGCTTCCCCGAGCTCCAGGACCGCGCCGCGCGAGTCGAGGACGCCGAAGTCATGGATGTAGACCCGGCCGTCACCGAGGACCGCGGTCGGGACCTCCTCGACCACGCGGAGCCCGAGCGCCTCGAGGATCGGCATGAAGGCCGAGAGGTCCACCTTGCCCCCGGTCTTGTAGAGCTTGACCCGGGTGAGGCGCTCACCCTTCGATTCGTTGCCGAGCCCGACGAGGAACCCCTCGGGGGACGATTCCAGCTCCTCCAGCATCAGGACGTCGTCCACGACGAGCTCCCACTCGTCGTTCGCCTTGTAGTAGTCGGGCAACCTCGATCCGAACTCGTCCATCAGCGACCGGGCCCGGCCGGGCCCGACCCGCTCGGTGAGCGCGTCGAGGAGATCGTCGTCCCAGGTGCGCGCCAGGCGTTCGACCTCGGTCTCGAGCTCCTGGTAGCTCACGTCCGGGATCGCCACGCCCGGCTTGACGTGGATCGTGAAGAAGATCCTGGCCGACTCCGTCTCGCCGAGGGACAGGTGGTAGTCGATCGTTGTCCCGCGGAACCGCTCGAGGAACAGCGCCTGCAGGCGTTTGCGGAGGTCGGCGTTGAAGCGGTCGCGCGGCAGCGCCACGACGACCGACACGTTCCGTCCGTAAAGGTCGCGGCGGATCAGGACCCTGATCCCCCCGTGCTTCTCGAGCTGCAGCAGCCCCACGACCAGCCTCCGGATCTCCTCCGTGGAGGCCTGGAACAGCTCGTCCTTGGGGAAGGACTCGAAGAGCGTGACGACGGCCTTGTAGTCGTGGGAGCCGGGGATCAGGTCCTCCGCCGCGATCAGCTGCTCCAGCTTGTGGTGCAGGAGCGGCGT
Organism: Actinomycetota bacterium; assembly: GCA_044865955.1. GTDB lineage: Bacteria > Actinomycetota > UBA4738 > UBA4738 > HRBIN12 > JAJNBA01. The sequence goes on from JBIOTM010000165.1 coordinate 8,807, forward strand.
TTTCGCGGCCGGTTCCATGTAGGCCTTGCTGGTGAACAGGCCGATCAGGCGGGCCTCGCCGACGATCGCGCCGTCGGCGTCGATCCTGCGGACGCCGATGTAGTCCATGCGGGCGCGACGGTGGACCGTCGAGTAGGCCTGGGTCTTCGAGTAGATCAGCAGCTCGCCGTCCTCTATCCGGTTCCGGACGTCTGGATCCAGCGAATCGAGGAGGGTCACCTCCGAGAAGGTCGACGTGCTGACGTCGGAGAGGATCCCCAGCCCGCTGCCAGGCACGGCGTGGATGGCACGTCCCTCGGGCGTGTCGAGCAGCTCGTACTCGCGGTAGCCGAGGAAGACGAAGTTCAGCTGGAGCAGCCAGTCCAGGAACTGCGCGACCTCCTCCACCTCCTGCGGGGCGTAGCGCACGGTGGCCGCGCGCGCGAGCCCCATCATCTGCCGGACCCGCTCCTGCATCGGTTCGAAGTCCCGCACGACCAGCGCGACGTCTCGCAGGATCCGCTCGATCCGAGCCTCGAGGTCGGCCGCGTCCTCGTCGGGGAGCGCCATGTCCACCTCGAAGTGCATGAACGACTCCCGGTGCGGCGCGTCCCGTCCCGACGTGACATCGACGAGCCGCCCCGCCTCGTCTCGGACGGTGCCGATCACGGGGTGCAGCAACCGGCGGATCGTGAGGCCGCGGGCGGTGAGCTCCTCCGAGACCGAGTCGACCAGGAAGGGGGAGTCGTCGGTCGTCGACTCGATGACCGAGCCGAGGCACCGGTAGCCGTTGGTCTCGGGGTCGGGGTTGAACACGCGGACGACCGAGGCCTCG
>JBIOTM010000166.1:0-4854 GCA_044865955.1 Actinomycetota bacterium
CGGGCCGCCGACCCCGCCCTATCCTTGATGCATGGACGCGGCGCTCCTCGACCTGTACGACACGGTCGCGCGAACCCGCTGGGCACAGCTGTCGGACCGGATCGCCGACGAGCTCGGCATCGGGAAGGAGACGCTGTTCCGCGCGTACGACCTCACCCGACCCGCCAGGAGCATCGGCGCCTACGGGGGTCCCCACGGCGACATGGGATCGATCGTCGAAGCGGCCGGGGTCGACCCGACGTCCGCGCTGATCGAGAAGCTCGTCGCGATGGAGCGAGCGTTCTCCGAGACGGGGATCGAGCTCTGGGAGGACTCGATGCCCGTCGTGCGGGAGCTGCGGGCGCGCGGCGTGAAGACGGCGCTGATCAGCAACTGCTCCCACTCCACGCGTGGGATCGTCGACCGCCTCGGCCTCGCCGAGGCGTTCGACGCCGTCCTGCTCTCGTTCGAGGTCGGCCTGTGCAAGCCGGACCCCGAGATCTATCGCGAGGCGCTCCGCCGCCTCGGGGACGTCGCCCCGGACCGAGCGGTCTTCGTGGACGACCAGCTCGAGTACTGCGACGGGGCCGCGGTGATCGGTCTCGAGACCTACCTGATGGATCGAGAGGGCGGGGTCGCCGACGATCTCGACGGACACCGGGTGATCCGGGACCTGCGAGCTCTCCTACCCGTAGCCGCCTGAAGCCGACCCCTGGCCGCTCACCATGGCCGTGACGTCGGTGACCTCCGACGGAGCGGGGACGTCGATCTCGACGGGCTCACCGAACGCCGAGAAGTCGACCGTCATGTCCATCGAGGCGTCCTCGAGCCCGGGGAACATCTCCCCGAAGTCCATCGTGAACCGTTCACGCCGGAGGAGCCCGTCCCCGTCGATCCACGCCTCGAACGGCATCGTGCCGAGCCCGATCGCCCGGAGCTGGCCGAGCGCCTGCTCCAGCTGCGCCGCGGTCGCCGGGTCCTCCTGGTCGCCGAGCACGTCCGAGAACCCCTCGATCGCCTTCGCCAAGTCGATCGTGCCGACGTAATGGGTGGTCGTGACCCCGCCGATCTCCTGGCTCCCCCGCTCGGCGACGTGGACGGCGCCGGCGAACAGCGCGGCGTAGGCCGACGGATCGATCGATCCTGTGCCCATCCCTCCGAGCTGGGACGCGGTGACCGGATCGACCTTCGCGGCGTCGATGCTGACCCATTCGGTCCCGACGTCCGAGAACATCGGCGCCCGCATGTAGACCACCCCGCCGTCCATGATCATGTCCATGTGGCCGCCCGCCACCCCCAGGTCCATCGTGATGGACGCTCGCTGGTGCTCGACGTCGACATCGGCCTCGCCCGAGAAGGAGAGGTGCTGGCCGGCGGCGGCGAACGCGACCGTGAACTCCTCGTGCATCGTGCCGGCCTCGTAGGCGGCCGTCGTCGCGTCGAGCAGCGCGGCTCGGGGGTTCGCCGGAGGCGGGAGGGCGGCCTCCTCCTCCTGCCCACACGCGCCGAGGAGCGCCGAGGCGGCCGTGAGACCGACGAGGAGCTTCTTCATGAGAGCATCATCGGCATCCGACCGGGCCGGGTCGAGTCCCCGCCCGAAACTCAGCGGAGGTCGTCGAGGGCCTCCGCGACCGGCTTCCGGATGCCGGTGACGAACGGGACCTCGAGCTTCGTGTACAGCCGCGTCTTCGAATCGCGGAGGCGGCGGATGCAGTCCACCAGGGCGTCCAGCTCGTCGGTCTCGAACGCCAGGATCCACTCCCAGTCGCCGAGGCCGAAGGCGCTCGTCGTGTTCGCCAGGACCTGCGGGAACTCGCGGCCGAGCTCGCCGTGCTCCGCGAGCAGCTCCCCGCGCTCCTCGGGCGGCAGCAGATACCACTCCGGCGTCCGGACGAACGGGTACACGCACAGGTAGGACCTGGGGGCCTCCCCCCGGACGAACGCGGGGGCATGGTCGGGGGTGAACTCCGCCGGCTTGACGAGGCCCATGAACGTCCAGACCGGATCCAGCAGATCGCCCGCGCGGGTCCGGCGGAACTCGACCAGGAACCGCTGGAGGTCCTCCGCCGAGGGCGCGGTGAGCCAGAGCACCAGGTCGGCGTCGGCCCGGAACCCGACCGTCGAGTACGTGCCGCGCACGTCCACGAGGCCTGCCCAGTCCTTGAAGAGCGCCTCGATCTCCTCGGCGGCGATCCGCAGCGCGTCGTCCTCGAAGAGCTCCGCGCGCAGATCCGGGCTGGCCGCGAACACCGGGTACAGCGCGTAGATCGTCTCGGTCATGCCGGCTCCTTCCGGGGCGATCCCAGGTGCGCCAGCACCTCGGCGGCCGTCTCCCGAGCCGACCGTGCGATGTCGGACAGGCCGACCCCGTCGAAGGCTCCCCCGACGACGAAGATACCGGGCGGGAGCGCCTCGCGGATCCGGCGGACGCGCTCCAGGTGGCCCAGCTCGTACTGGGGCATCGCGCGCCACCATCGGTGGACGCGCGACGCCGCCGGCGCCGGGAGATCGACCATCGCGCTCAGGTGCCGGGCGCACGCGCCGACGATGTCCTCGTCGGGGGCATCGAGCACGTCCTCGTCCCCATCGCCGCCCACGTAGCAGCGCACGAGGGCGCGGTCCCCCGGCGCCTCGTCCGGCCACTTCCGCGAGAGGAACGTGGTCGCGGTCATCGGCGCCTTCCCGCGAGGCACCACGAACCCGGTTCCGTCGGGGAGCGCGTCGCCGCTGCCGGGCGGATAGAGGAGGAACACGACCGCCGTCGAGACGGCGCGGATCGCCGACAGCTCGTCCGGTGCGGACGCTCCGAGGAGCCGCGCGGCGGCCTCCACCCCGCATGCCAGGACGACCGCATCCACGCTCTCCACCTCGCCCGGCAGCCGGACCTCCAGCCCGTCGACGCCGATCACCTCGGCCTTCGCGTGGACCCGATCGCCGAGCGCCGCGACGATGGCCTCGACGAGCGCGCGCATCCCTCCGCGGGGCCGGAGGAAGAGCGGGCCCGGGTCGGGGCCGCGGCGCGCAGACCGCTGCGCGGCCTGCGCGCCGCGGATCAGGCTGCCCTGCGCCTCCTCCCAGGCGACGAGCTCGGGGAACGTCGCGGGCGCCGAGAGACGGTCCACGTCGCCGGCGTGCAACCCCGCCAGCAGGGGAGCGATCGCGCGGTCGGTCGCTTCGTCGCCGAGCCGGCGACGGAGCAGCCCGCCCAGGGTCTCCTCCACGCCGTCGGTGCGCTTGCGGCGGACGAGGTCGCCGAGCGCTCGCAACCGTCCCCGCCCCGAGAGGCCCGGCCACCGCACCACGTCCCCGACGTCACCGGGGATCCCGAAGGGCGTCCCGGGGAGGTACGGGACCAGACCGGTCTCCGTCCACAGGGAGGCGCCCGTGGCGCCCGGCGCTACCAACGGCAGCCCGAGCTCGCGACAGAGCTCACCTGCCCAGGGCTTGCGCGCCGCGAACGAATCCGGTCCCGGCTCGAGCCGCAGGTCCCCCACCTCGATCGGGGGCGCGACGATGCCGCCCGGCGTTTCCGCCCGTTCGAACAGCGTCACGTCGACGTCCGCCCGGTGCAGGTGGTGGGCGGCGGCGAGCCCCGCGATGCCGCCGCCCACGACGGCGACGCGGCTCACGGGGTCGGGACCCCGGCGACGTGGTCCCGGACGACCTCCGCGAGGACGTCCAGGTAGTCGGGGTCCGCGTTCGGCATCCGCGTGCGCTCGAACCGGATCCCCGCGCCGTCGGCGACGGCCCTGGCCTCGACGTCGAGGTCGTAGAGGACCTCGAGGTGGTCGGCGACGAACCCGGCCGCGCAGACCACGACGGCGGGATGTCCCGAGCCCGCAGCCTCCAGGATCGCCTCCTCGACCGGCGGCCCCCACCACGGTTCATCCGTCCGGCCGGCGCTCTGCCAGGCGATCGCGTGGTGCGGCAGGTCGAGCGCGAGGGCGACCAGATCGGCGGTCTCCTGGAGAGCGTCGCGGTACCGGCACCGATCGGAGCAGTCGCACGCCCGGCATCGCAGCGACCCGTCCTCGACCACACGGGTCGGCAGCGAATGCGCGGTGAACAGCACCATCGCCTCGCCGCGATCCGAGGGGCCCAGACGGTCGAGGGTCTCGGCGACCCGGGTGGAGAGGAACGTCACGAAGGACGGGTGGGCGTGGTACTCGCGCACGAACGTGAAGGCCGGCCCGCCGCCCTGCTCCCGCACGGCCCTCTCGACCCGCTCGATGTAGGTCTCGACCGACATGCCCGACCAGTGCGGAGCCATCACGATCCCCACGGCGCGCTCGATCCCGTCGTCCCGCAAGCGCGTCACCGCGTCGGCGATGGACGGAGCCGAATGCTTCATCCCGAGGTAGGCCCGGTACCTCCTGCCGTCCCCATCCAGCCGCTGGACCAACCCGCTCGCCTGGGCCCGCGTCGTCTCGAGCAGCGGGAACACGTTCCCGATGGCCGCGTAACGGTCCCGCAGATCACGGAGGTGCTCGGCGGACGGCGGGCGTCCCCCCCGGATGTCCGTGTAGTAGCGCTCGATGTCGTCAGGGCCGCTCGCCGTGCCGTACGCCATCACCAGCACGCCGACCGGCGGGCTCACGTGCGCCCTTCCGTCTCCCGACGCACCAGGTCGACCAGCCGCTGCACGTGCTCGACCGGCGTCTCCGGGAGCACCCCGTGCCCGAGGTTGAACACGTGCCCCGCGCGGCCGCCGGCGCGGGCCAGCACGTCGCGGGCCTTCCGCTCGACGACCTCCCAGGGACCGAGGAGGGCCGCGACGTGCTGGCCCGCGCCGGCGGCCGCGCGGGGCACGTGTTCAACCTCGGGCACGGGGTGCTCCCGGAGACGCCGGTCGAGCACGTGCAGCGGCTGGTCGAC
>JBIOTM010000167.1:0-5179 GCA_044865955.1 Actinomycetota bacterium
CCCCCGTCCCCCCGCGACCGGGACGGGTCGGCGCGGTAGAAGCGCTCGAAGAGCCTCGGGAGATGCTCAGGCGAGATGCCGGATCCCGTATCCACCACGGCGATCTGCACGGCCCCGTCGTCGCGCCTGGCGGACACGGTCACCGTGCCGCCCGCCGGCGTGAACCGGACGGCGTTGTCGATGAGGTTGAACAAGACCTGATGCACCCGCTCGCGGTCCGCCCGGAGGGCCGGCAGGTCGCCGGGGACGTCGTTGTGGACCGTGACGCCTCGGCCGGGAAGCGCCACCCCGATCTCCGAGATGAGCTCGTCGACCAGCGGATGCAGGGGCAGCTCCTCCAGGTGGAGCGGCACCTCTCCGGATTCCAGCTTCGACAGATCCAGGAGCTGATCGACGATCCGGCCCAACCGCTCGACCTGGCCGAGCATCACGTCCAGGGTCGCCGGATCGGGCCGTTCGACCCCGTCCAAGATGTTCTCCAGGTGCGCCCGGATCGCCGTGATCGGCGTCTTGAGCTCGTGCGACACGTTGGCCACGAGATCTCGACGGCTCTGCTCGAGGGTCTCGAGCTCCCCGCTCATCCGGTTGAAGGCCGCCGCCAGCCGGCCCACCTCGTCCCGGCTCCGCGTGGCGACCCGGACGGAGTAGTCGCCGGTTTCCATCCGGCGAGCGGCAGAGGCCATGTCGCGGAGCGGTTGGGTCATCCCCCGTGCCATGAGCCGGGCCACCAGCAGCGACACCGTCGCCGCCACCGCCCCGACCAGGAGGAACTGCCACCACACGCTCTGCAGGAACCCGGTGGTTGCGGAGAGGCGGCCCAGGAACCCCCGGGACGGCGAGCGTGTCAGCACCGTGACCGATCCGCCGTCGGCCGTCGGTAGCGTGGCGAAGACGTGCGCGCCGATGACCCCCCAACGGGGCGCGTCGACCCTGAGGCGAGGGAGCTCGCCGAACCGCACCCCGCGGATCGACGTGGAACCGTCCGGCCGGCGGGTGACCACCATCGTGTCGGCCGGGACGGAGTCCAGCCGGCCGGTCGCCGCCTTGCGCGCGATGCTGAGGGCGTCGATCGCCTCGGAGTCCTTCGGCGAGTTCCGCAGGGCGAAGCCGATCAGCACGTAGCTGATCAGCAGGGCGAGCGCGACGGCGATGACGACCGTGGAACCGAGCTTCGCGCGGATCGACGTGAGCCTGTCCAGCGGACGGCTGGCCATCGCTACTCCTTGAAGGCGTACCCCACGCCGTGGACGGTCCTGATGAACCGGGGCTCGTTCCCGTCCTCGCCGATCTTGCGACGGAGGCGAGCGACGTGGGAGTCGACCACCCGGCCTCCGGCGTGGTCACGGTACCCCCAGATCCGATCCATCAGCTGGTCGCGCGACAGGACGACGCCCGGCTCGCGCGCGAGCGTGTGCAGGATGTCGAACTCCAGGGGCGTCAGCTGGACCTCGGCGCCGTCCACCTCGACCCGGCGCCGCGCCGCGTCGACCAGGAGGCCCGGACGCTCGATCGGCTCGCGATCGCCGGCCCCCTCGATCCGCTCACGACGGCGGAGGATCGCGTGGACGCGCGCCGTCAGCTCGCGGAGGCTGAACGGCTTCGTCAGGTAGTCGTCGGCCCCGACCGCGAAGCCCGCCACCTTGTCCGCTTCTTCCGTTTTCGCGGTCAGCATGAGGACGGGGGTCCAGCCGTCCCGCTGGATGCGCCTGCAGACCTCCAGACCGTCCATCCCCGGGAGCATCAGGTCGAGCACGACCAGGTTGGGGTGATGCTCCGCATGCTTCCGGATGGCCTCCGGTCCGTCGGATGCGACGACCACCTGGTAGCCCTCGCTGTGGAGACGGGCCCGAACCGCTTCGGCGATGGCGTCCTCGTCCTCCACGACGAGCACGGTCTGCGCTCCCACGCAGCCATCGTATCCACCGTCCGTCGCCCATCGTGCGGCGCGCGGATGGAGAAATCGTGGCGGCGCGAGGAGGCCTCGACTACGTGATCGGGAGCGGCTTCGTGAGGTCCAGGAAGACCGTCGCGACGACGAAGAGGGAGAGGAACACGATGACCGCCGCCGAGATCGGCACCAGACGCCGGTAATCGACCTTCCGGCCAGTGAACCGCTCCCACACGAGCAGTGCCAGGTGGCCGCCATCGAGCGGCGGCAGCGGGATGAGGTTCACGATGCCGATGAAGATCGTCACGTAGCCCGCGTACGCGAGGAAGGTCCCCCAATCCCCTCGGTTGCCGGCGTCGCCGACCTGGCGGCTCACGCCGACGAGGCTGGTGGGGTCGTTGGAGCGCCGTGGCTCGTCGCTGAACAGGAGCGAGAACGTCCTGCCGACCCCTTCCGTGAAGATCTTGGGGATCGTCTCCACCCCGTTCCAGATGGTCGCCCCCACGTAGCGAACCGAGACGACGGCGGCCTCCGGGAGCGAGACCGGCTCGGCACCCAGCGTGAACCCGATCCGACCCTTGGTGATCCCGTCCTCCCGGATGAGCTTCGGCACGATCGGAAGCGAGATCCGGCGACCGTCGCGCTGGATCACGTACACGAGCGGCTCGCCGGGATGCGCCCGCACGTATCTCGTGACGTACCGCCCGAGCGTGCCCGGCGTCGGGTGGGGGAGGTCCCCGACGCGGATCACCACGTCGTCGATCCGCAGGCCGGCCTCGAAGGCGGGGGACGGTTGCCCGCCCAACGTCCTCGCGACGTCGCCGACCACGACCAGATCGGTGTTGGGGTCGCCGTAGCTGGCGAACAGGCCGAAGTACAGGATGCCGCCGACGAGGAAGTGCGACAGCGGCCCGGTGACGATCACGAGCGCCCGCTGCCAGATCGGCTTCGAGCCGTACGCGCGCGGGAGATCCTCGGGTGCCACCGGCTCGTACGGGTTCATCCCGGCGATCTTCACGTAGCCGCCGGCGGGGATCGCCTTGACCCCGTACTCGGTCTCCCCCCGGCGGAACGACCACAGCTTGGGCCCGAACCCGATGAAGTACTCCTGGATCTTGAAGCCGAACCGGCGGGCGACGGCGAGGTGCCCCAGCTCGTGGATGGGGATGACGACGAGCAGGATCAGGGCGAGGAAGCCGAGGATCGCGAGGGTGGCCCCCACCTAGCGAGCCTCGATGATCTCGGCCGTGCGGCGACGGGCCCATCCATCCGCCCGCTCGATGTGCACGACGGAGACGACCGAGGGTGGTTCGTGTTCGTCGATGATCGTCTGGACGATCTCCACGATTCGCGGGAGCGGGATCTTCCCGTCCAGGAAGGCCATCACCGCCACCTCGTTCGCGGCGTTCATCACCGCGGGGAAGGTGAGACCCAGCCCGCCGACGCGGTAGGCGAGGTCGACGGCGGGGAACGCCTCGTGGTCGACCGGTTCGAAGGAGAGCTGCGTCTCCGTCAGCGGGAGCGAAGCCACGCCGGTCGGGAGCCGCTCGGGCCATGCGAGCGCCAGCTGGATCGGGAGCCGCATGTCGGCGGTCGCCATCTCCGCCCGCATCGAGCCGTCCCGGAACTCCGCGATCGCGTGCACCACGGCCTCGGGATGGATCAGGACGTGGATCTGCGAATACTCGAGGCCGAAGAGGTGGTGCGCCTCGATGACCTCCAGACCCTTGTTCATCAGCGTGGCCGAGTCGATCGTGATCTTCGGACCCATCGACCACACCGGATGCCGCAGGGCCTCCTTCATCGACGCCTTGCCGAGCTCCGTGGCGGTCCACCCGCGGAACGGGCCGCCGGAGCCGGTGAGGATGACCCGCTTGAGGTCCTCGCGGCGCTCCCCGCGGATCGCCATCGCCAGCGCCGCGTGCTCGGAGTCCACCGGCACCAGCCGCTCCGGCTCTCCCTTGATCAGGTCCATCACGAGCTCGCCCCCGACCACGAGCGACTCCTTGTTCGCCAGCGCCAGCGTCTTCCCGTTCTGCAGCGCGGTGAGCGTCGGCGCGAGGCCCGAGGACCCGACGAGCGCGTTGAGCACCATGTCCGCCTCGGTCTCCCCCGCCAGCCGTTCGGCCGCGTCCGGCCCGACGTGGATCTCCACCCCCCGCACCGACCCCAGGTGGTTCCGGATCTCGTCCGCGGCCGCCTCGTCGGCGATGCCGACCACCGGGGGCAGGAATTCGCGGATCTGCCCGACCAGCAGCTCCTGGTTGGTCCCGGCGGCCGAGAGACCCACGACCTTGAACCGGTCGGGATTGCGGCGCACGACGTCCAGCGCCTGCGTGCCGATCGAGCCCGTGGAACCGAGGATGGTGACGCTCCGCATGTGCACAGACTACCCCCGCCCGCAAGGGAAGAAGCAGTGCCGGCGGGAGAACTAGAACGCGATCACGCGAAGGAACAACAGGGTCGCGGGAGCCACGAACAGCAGCGAATCGATCCTGTCGAGGACGCCGCCGTGGCCCGGCAGGATGCTGCCCATGTCCTTGATCCCAAGGTCGCGCTTGACGAGGGATTCGGCCAGATCGCCGAACGTCGCAGCGAGCGAGACCACGATGCCGAGCAACAGCGCGTTGACGCGGCCGTCCACGAACATCCCGGGGCCCACGTCCACCAGCGCGGTGACGAAGGCCGACGAGACGACGATCGTGCCCAGCGAGGCGACGATCAGCCCTTCGATCGACTTCTTCGGGCTGGTGGCCGCCGCCAACGGCCGTTGGATGAACGAGCCCCCCCACACCGAACCGGTCAAGAAGGCCAGGGTGTCGAAGACGAACGTGAGACCGATCACCGCGATCACGACGGGGGTGTCGAACGTGGTCAGGATGATCAGGACCGAGCCGGCGAGCGCCGGGACCCAGACCATGCCGAGCATCGTGAGGCCTACGTTGCCGACGGTGTCCTTCCGGTGCGGCGCCGGCACGGTCATGAACCACAGGAACGTCGCCAGCAGCCCCAGGGACAGCATCGAGAGCAGTCCGGCCTCGGCGTGGAAGTACGCTCCCGCCAGCATCAGTCCTCCGCTCACCAGCCCGATCGCCGTGGCCGGCTGCCGATGGTGCTTGACCATCACGCCATAGAGCTCGCCCTGGGCAACGAGCGCCACGATGGCGGCGACCACCGCGAACACGCCCTCCCCGATCAGCAGCGCGACGACCGCCACCCCGGCCAGGACGATGCCAGTGACGAAGGCGGCCGGCACGTCCCGCTCGGGCCCGCGGCGGTCGAGGTCGGCCC
>JBIOTM010000168.1:0-15230 GCA_044865955.1 Actinomycetota bacterium
CCCCGCGACGAGGCCCGCGACATCGCGCTGTCGGCGACGGCGGGGGGCCTCGTCGCGGGCGCCGGCGTGCTGGCCGTCTTGGCCGGCCCGGGACCGATGGTCGTGCCGACGTCGAAGGACGCCTACCTGCGGCGGGCGGGTCTCGACGCGTCCCTGGTTGACGCCTACCGCGAGCGGTTCCGCCTCCGCGCGGCCCGGTACGTCCAGTGGGTCTCGGTGCCGCTGGCGATCCCGGGCACGGCGACCGCCGACGGGTTCCTGCAACGGTTCCTCGCGTCCTGGCTGGTCGTCATGGTGGTGGCCATCCCGCTCGGGTGGGTCACCGGCTGGTTCCCGCCGGACCGCATCGTCACGTTCGGCTTCGCCGTGCCCGTGGCGGCGGCGCTCGGCCTCGGGTGGCTGCGCGACCGTCTCCGTTCCGGAACATGGCTCGCTGCCGCCGCGGTCGTCGTGCTCGCCGGCTGGATGCTCGTCGGGGCTCTCCTCGCGTGGGGACGGCAAGAGCCGTTCATCTCCCTCGATGAGGCGCGTCTCGCACGGACCGCCTCCCTGCGCGCGATCAGCCGCCTCGCGGACCCTCGGCGGCCGATCGTCTTCGTGGTGGACGACGCCGACACGACGGCGACCTTCCTCGGCTCGCGCGCGGCGAACATCCTGCGGGCAGCCGCCTCCCCGGAACGAGCGGAGGACGTCTACGTCTTCGTCGGCACCGTCTCCGACTACTTCACCGGGAGGCCCACGACGCGAGGCGACCCGCAGTACGACGCTCTCTCCCGACTCACGCTGGCCGATATCCCACGGGGCCGAGATCCCCTCGTGCTGGTGCTCGCCCCGTTCTACCGAGGCGATGACGCGGCGACCAACCCCAGCCTGGTGCAACAGGAGCCGGGGCTCTGGGCGTCCCAGCCGCTCGCCGAGATCTCGGTCGGAGCCGGGGTCGGCAGGCTGGGCTTCGGACCCTCGTCGCCCGCTGGGATCGCCATCGCCACGATCGCGGTCCTCCTCCTCTTGACCGTACTCGGGCTCGCGTACGCGCTCGCGGCATTCGACGACCCCGTGACGGCGTTGGCGACCGCTCCAGCGTTCGGCGCGGCCGGACTCACGTTGGCTGCGGTCGCGCTGGACCGCCTTGGCCTACGGCTCGCCGGAGTCGGCGTCGCGCTCGCCGCCTCGGCCCTCGCGGGCCTCGGCGGCGTAGCCCTCCTCTTCTTCGTGAAGCGCCAGCGGGATCGTCAACCGGCGGCGTAGGTCGAGGGCGAGCCACACGAGGACACCGATCACGATCGGCGTCAGCACGTAGTGCCCGATCAGCACGTTCACGTCGTAGGCGTCCGGGTATCGGGCCGGCTCCGCCGTCCACTGCGACAGGGCGAGCACGCCGGAGAGCGCGATCAGCGCGGCGCAGGGGGCCCACGGCAACAGCCAGATCAGCGGCAACGTCCACACCAGGTACCAGGGGAGCAGGACCGGTCCGAGCAGCGTCAGCGCGAGGAGCGACCATCCCCAGCCCCCGAGGAGCTCGACCGCAGGCCGGCCGGAGGAAGCCGCGCGAGCGACGGCCCGCACCAACAGGAGGAGCGCGAGGACCGCCGCGAGGGCGAACGCGGCGCGTGCGACCACCCCCAGCGCGTCACCGCTCACCGCGTCGAGGACCCGCCGGAAGAACCGCGACGGCGCCAGCCACCCCTCGTGCCCGGCGAGTTCGAGCATCCCCAGCGTCGGGTCGTGGAGCTGGAAGAACGGGACCGCCACGACCAGGGCGATCGCGGCCGCCACCGCCGCGTGGACCACGAGGGCCCGCGCCCGCTCCCCCGCCGGACGTCGCCACGCCACCCAGGCGACGAGCAGCACCAGGGGCAACAGCGCGGCCGCCTTCACCAGCGCCCCGCACGCGAGGACGCCGGCCGCCCATCGCGTCCGCTCGCGGAGCACCAGCCAGGCGGCGACCGCGATCGACAGCGCGACCAACAGGTCGTTGTGCCCGCTCGCGGCCGACTGGAACAGCACGACCGGGTTGAGCCCGAACGCGACCACCGCGAACGCGGCGCGTCCCGGTCGGAACCGCCGGACGGTGGCCCCGATCGCCAGCGTCGTCCCCAGGCTGGCGGCGATCGCCAGCACCCGGAACGCGTCGACGAGGACGTCCAGCCGTGAGGACGAACGGGCCACGAGACCGGCCAGATGCGAGAACAGCGGCCCGTACACGGAAGGGGTGTCGACCCACTTCGGGCCGACCAGGTCCCGCGTCAGGATCCCCGGGAAGTCGGCGGGGGTCTGCACGTAGGGGTTCGCGTGGTGGACAGACACGATCTGCCCGTGCGCGATGTACGAGTACACGTCGCGCGAGAGCAGGAGGGGAAGGAACACGAGCGCGACGTGGAACGCGACGGCGAGGCCGATCGCGAGGCGGAGCGGCACCCCGCCGCGCCATGCGGAGCGGAGGAGGACGAGGAAGCCCAGCATCGCGGCGGCCACCGCGGTCACCGAGACGACGGGGAGGGCCGACCCGAGCGCGTCCAGCCCCACCGCATCCGCGAGCCAGGCGAAGGGGCCTCCGGGTTCGGCGCCGGGAGCGAGGACCGGCTGCAACGGCGAGCCCGGCGCGGCAGCGACCACCGCTTCGACCAGGAACCCGACCGCCGCGGCGCCCGCGGCACCCCAGGCGATGCGCCCGCGGGAAGGCCCCATGTCGGAGGCGACGCTAGCAGCCGCTCGACGCTACGCTGCGCCGGTGGCGAGGTTCCGCGAAGGAACGGGGACGAGCCTGGTCGTCGCGATCGGCTCCGTGGGGGTATTCACCCTGCTCGCCTGGATCCTCGCGTTCCTCCTCTGGATCGCCCTGTCCGTGTACGCGATCGTCGAGATGTTCGGCGACGGTCGACCGAACGCCCTGGCGATCCTCCTCACCGTCGTCCTGCTGGTGGCCGGCGTCACGATCCTGGTCGCGCTGGGGCTGGGCCTGATCGGGAGGAGCCTCGCGCCCCGGAAGCGGGAACGCGGCTGACCGCCTACGGCCTCGGCTTCATCACCATGAGGTACAGGATCCCCGCCACCGGGAGCATCGTGATCAGGCCGCGCGTCCCCACGCGACGGACGGCGTCCGCGTACGCGGCCGAGTCGGGACCGTCCGTGGCCACGACGTCGATGAGACGCCGGAGCGCCGGCGTGAACAGCGACCCTCCGAACACCGCCAGGAGGACGTAGAGGCCGATCGCCAGTGCGATCCAGAACGTCGTGAACCCCAGATGACCGATCAGAACCATCACGACGCCGGTCACGGGCAGGACCAGGTAGGCGGGGTTGGCGAGCCGCGCGTCCAGCCGGCTGATCGTGGTGAGCGCGAACGACTGCTCCGCCTGAGGCCTTCGCTTCATGGCGGCGAGCCAGACGAAGTACGTCACGTTCGTCCCGACGGCGACGATGGCCGACACCACGTGCACGAGCTTCAACGGCAGGTACCAGTCCACGGTCGCCCTCCCTCCGGTCGTCGGCCCCCACGTTCCCACACGGGGCGTGAGGTCCGCGCGTAGGCTCGGGCCGTGACCCGCAGGCTGATCCTCGACGTCTCGAGCCTCGCGTACCGCGCGTACTTCGCCATGCCCGACTCAGTGACGGCACCCGACGGCAAGCCCGTCAACGCCGTTCACGGCTACCTCGACATGGTCGTCCGGCTGGTGGCGACCCGCCGGCCCGAGGAGGTCGTGCACGTCTACGACCACGATTGGCGGCCGGTGCAGCGAACGAACATCTTCGTCGGCTACAAGGCCAACCGCCCGGAGGAGCCGGAGGCCTTGACGTACCAGTTCGCGCTGCTCCGCCGGGTGCTCGACCGCACCGGCATGCTCCAGGCGGAGACCGAGGGATGGGAGGCCGAGGATGCGATCGGGGCCTTCTGCATCGAGGCGAACCAGGACGACCGGATCGAGATCGTCTCGGGGGACCGGGACCTCATCCAGTTGGTGCGCGACCCGGTCGTGAAGCTCCTCTACACGATCCGAGGCGTGAGCGAGCTCGCCGAGTACGACGAGGCGGGGGTCCTCGCGAAGTACGGGGTGCCCCCGTCGCGCTACGTGGACTTCGCGATCCTGCGGGGCGACCCGTCCGACGAGCTGCCGGGCGTGCGCGGCGTCGGCGAGAAGACCGCGCGGGCGCTGGTCAACGCCTACGCCTCCTTGGACGACCTCCTCGCCGACGCTGCGCAGGTCCATCCCCGCCCCGGCCCGCTGAAGGGGAAGCCCGCCCTGCGAGCCCGGGTGCTGGACGCGCGCGACTACATCGCCGCCATGCGGACGCTCGTCCCGGTGAACGCCGAGGCGCCGCTGTCGATCCGATCGGGAGAGCGGGACGACGCCGCGCTCACGGAGCTCGCGGAGGAGCACGGCCTGAAGGGACCGGTGGGACGGCTCCTCGCCGCGCTCGACAGCGCGGGTGCCGCCTGAGGGCGATGGGGTCGTTCGTCCTCCACGTCGACCTGGACCAGTTCATCGCCGCGGTCGAGGTGCTCCGGCGCCCCGAGCTCCGCGGGCGTCCGGTGATCGTCGGGGGCGACGGGGACCCCACCAAGCGGGGCGTCGTCTCCACCGCCTCCTACGAGGCGCGGAGGTTCGGCGTCCGCTCCGCGATGCCGCTCCGGACCGCGCTCGGACGGTGCCCGGAGGCGGTCTTCCTCCCCGTCGACGCGCCGGCGTACCTCGAGGCGTCGCGGCGCGTGATGGACGTCCTCCGCTCCTTCGGGTTCGTGATCCAGGAGATGGGATGGGACGAGGCGTTCATGGCGGTCGACGCCGACGATCCCGAAGCGCTCGCGCGTGAGATCCAGCACCGCGTCCTCGAGCGCACCGAGCTGTGGTGCTCGATCGGGATCGGCGACAACAAGCTGCAGGCGAAGGTCGCCAGCGACGTCGCCAAGCCGGCCGGCGTCTTCACGCTGACCTCCGATCGCTGGCGCGGTTGGATGGACGCGCGCACGACCGACGCGCTCTGGGGCATCGGCTCCAAGACCGCGAGGAAGCTCGAGGCGATGGGGATCCGGACCGTGGGCGACCTCGCGGCGGCCGACGTCGAGGCGTTGGCCGCGGCGTTCGGCCCGAAGACGGGACCCTGGCTCGCGCAGCTCGGCCGCGGCGAGGACCCGAGCCCGGTGAGCGACGCGCCGTGGGTCCCAAGAGCGGTGAGCCGCGAACGGACGTTCCAACGGGACCTGACGTCGGTGGAGGAGGTGCGGAGGGAGCTGGAGCGTCTGGCCATAGAGACGACCGAGGACGTGCGGAAGGACGGGCGCGACGCCGCGCGGGTGGTCGTGAAGGTGCGCTTCGCGCCCTTCACGACGAAGACGCGCGGCGTCGCCCTGGCCGAGCCGACCGGAGACCCCGAGGAGATCTCGGCCGCCGCCCGGGCCGCGCTGGCTCGGTTCCCCGAGAACGACCGCCCCGTACGGCTCCTGGGCGTCCGGGCGGAGTTCGAGCGGCGATCGTAGGCGCCCGGCCCATCGGGCCCCGATCGACGGCCGCTTGACAGCCGTGGCAGGATGCGCCGACAACGCATGAGCAAACGGTCCGGTGCCCTCGTCGTCGCCCTGGCTCTCGCCATCGGCCTGCTGACTGCTACGCCCGCCGCCGCCACCTACGGGGCCTCGATCTCGTTCCCGGGCAACACGACGACGTTCTACTCGCCGTTCTCTGGCCCTGCGAACATCACTTTCACGTTCAATGACGATGGCGAGCCGGGAACGAATGACAAATCCGAGATGTTCAGTCTTCGGCTCCGTGTGGAGAATGGGGCAACAGTCCACACGGACAGTGTGACGATTTACCCCGATAGCCAGTCATCTCCGAAGACCGTCCAATTCAGCTGGCCAGCCCTTACCGTCAAGCAGACAACGAGGTATGTGGTCGCCATCTACAAGGACGGCGCCCAGTACAGGCAGCGGACCTTCACGATGAAGCCGCGGCTGGTGAGGATAGTCTCGATCAATCCGGACCCGTTCTTCCCGCGGATCAAGGATGGCTACCGGGACACCACCAACGTCACCTACAGGCTCGCGGCGAGTTCCCAACCAGTGATCGTCCGGATCTATCAGTCCAATGCAGAGGGACAATGCTGCTCCGGCAGCATGGTTAGGCACCAGAACCTCCACGACGAATCTGTTGGCACCCGCCACTACATATGGAACGGAAGAGGCGACGGGGGCGGTCGCCTGCCCAAAGGCGACTACTGGGTGCAGATCACGGCTACCGACTACGGCGGGGTCACACGAACGTCCAAGCCGGCCGAGGTGTCGATCGCTCTCTATCACAGGGTGTTCAAGCGGGTCGGGAGGCACGGGATCAAGTTCCACCACACCGGCCCCGAGAAGGACTTCCGGAGCGGGGGCGACTGCTGGGTGAGGAGGGACTTCCTGACGAGAGACCTCTGGATCACCTGCAAGAACTCGGCCTTCAGCGTGTTCTGGCGTTGGGCAATCCCGACGAGCGGTCAGATCGAGGCGGTCTCCTTCGCCCTCATCGGGGTGCCGGGCTACGTCTGCGGCGCCACGAAGGGCCACACCACGACCGACTCCTTCCTCCGGGTTGGAGGCCTGGGCCAGCACCGATGCCGGGTGGACAAGGCGAGGATCACCTACAGCTACCTGAAGGCGTCGTAAGGCCTCCTCACCCTCCAGCGGCGGCCTAGGTCATCGGTTGCTGGAAATCCGGGCCTGTCCTGCCGATGATTCATGCATGAGGACCCGATCCATCGCCCTCGGCGCGACCCTGGCCGTGGCGCTCGGGCTGCTGACTGCGGCTCCCGCGGCCGCAGCGTACGACGTCGACATCACGTTCCCCGGCGGGAACACGGAGTTCTACTCCCCATTCGACGGCCCCGCCCGCATCAAGTTCACGTTCGCTGACTTCGCGAACCAGCCGGAGGATCCCGACACGACCTTCCGCGTCCGGCTGAGGCCGGTCGGCGGCTCCACCATCGCGACCCATTACTTCTCGATCGACCCCGACCAGGAGACGTCGCCGGCCATACGGAGGTTCACGTGGAACGCGCTGTCGGTGGGAGCCGAGAGGCAGTACGAGGTCCTCGTGAACCCGAATGGCGGAGGTGTGATCAGCTCGGCCGTATTCACGCTCAAGCCCCGGCTCGTCTCGATCACATCGATCAAGCCGAGCCCGTTCCTCCCGTGGATCACGGACGGCTACAAAGACACGACGGATATCGCGTACAGACTGGCGGCCAACTCCGACCCGGTAACCCTGAAGATCTACAAGTCAACCTCGACGGGCAAGTGTTGCCGGTCAGCCGTTCTCGTTGACGATCTCGGATTCAGAGCCAAAGGCGCGCAACACTACGAATGGAACGGTCGTGACGGAGATAGTGCTCTGCTCCCGAAGGGTGACTACTACGTCAAGATCACGGCCGAGGACCCCGCGAACGTCGTGAAGACGTCGCCGCCCGCGAAGGTGTCGATCGCTCGGACCTATCGCGTGTTCAAGACGGTGGAGAAGAACGGCATCGCGAACCACCACACGGGGCCGGTGACGGTGTACCGGCGGGGCGGCAACTGCTTCGTCACGAAGGACGAGACCGACAAGGACCTGTGGATCACGTGCTTGAGCGCGAGCTTCACGGTCTACTGGCGATGGAGCCTGCCGACCGGCGGGAGGATCGAGAGCGTATCGTTCGTGATGATCAAGGTGTCGAGCAGCATCTGCAACGCCAAGAAGGGGCACACGACGACCGACTCCTACCTCAAGGTAGGCGGCGTGGGTCAGTTCCGGTGTCGCGTCGACAAGGCCAGGATGACCTACAGCTACCCGAAGAACTCGTAGCGCCGTCCGCGTCCGCCGGCCCAGCCCCTCGGTGCCCGCCCTAGGATGGGCGCACCGTGAAGCCGACCCTCGACGAGATCCGCCAGGCGCCGAAGGTGCTGCTCCACGACCACCTCGACGGCGGCCTGCGCCCGGCCACGATCGTCGAGCTCGCGGAGGGGTCCGGCTACGAGGGCCTCCCCACGACGGACGCCGGAGAGCTCGCGACCTGGATGACCCTCGGCGCAGACCGGAAGGACCTCCTCCTCTACCTCGAGACGTTCGCCCACACGGTCGGCGTGATGCAGACGAGGGAGGCGCTGGTGCGGGTCGCGCGCGAGTGCGCCGAGGACCTCGCGGCCGACGGCATCGTCTACGCCGAGGTCCGGTACGCGCCCGAGCAGCACCTGGAGCGCGGCCTCACGCTGGACCAGGTCGTCGACGCGGTCCAGGAGGGGTTCCGCGAAGGGACCGAAGGACGATCGATCCGGATCGGGACGCTCCTGACCGCGATGCGCACGGCGGCGAGGAGCCTCGAGATCGCCGACCTCGCGGTCCGTTGGCGGGACCGCGGGGTCGTCGGCTTCGACATCGCCGGCGCGGAGGCCGGGTACCCCCCGACCCGCCACCTGGACGCGTTCGAGCACGTGCGCCGCGAGAACTTCCACCTCACGATCCACGCCGGCGAGGCCTTCGGGCTGCCGTCGATCTGGGAGGCGCTCCAGCTGTGCGGGGCGGAGCGGCTGGGCCACGGCGTCAGGATCGTGGACGACGTCGAGATCGGCCCCGACGGCGCCGCCCGCCTGGGCCGGGTCGCGCACCTCGTCCGGGACCGGCGCGTGCCGCTGGAGCTCTGCCCCACGTCGAACGTCCACTCGGGCGCGGCGCCGTCGATCCGGGAGCACCCGATCGGGCTCCTGATGGACCTGAAGTTCCGCGTCACGGTGAACACGGACAACCGGCTGATGTCGGCGACGTCGCTCTCACAGGAGTTCGCCGGTCTCGTGGATGCCTTCGGGATCGGGTGGGACCGGATCGGGCGCTTGACGATCAACGCGATGAAGTCGGCCTTCGTCCCCTTCGACGAGCGGACGGAGCTGCTGGAGCGGGTGATCCGACCCGCCTATGCCGAGCTGCAGGGCGCGGGCGCCCAGCTCACTCGGTGAGGCGGATCTCCTCGACCTCCGCTCGTCCGTCGTCCCCCAGCGTGATCAGGATGCCCTCGCATTCCTTGAACCCCGCCGGCTCGTCGCCGGTCAGGCCGAGCGCCGTCCGTTCCACGAAGGGCGAGTGACTGATGGCGAGCCCCAGGCCGCCGTCCGGGACCTCGTCGAGCAGGGCTCGGACGCCGGCGACCATCCCCTCGGGGGTGCCTCCCGAGGCGTCCTTGCCCGCGAGTCCCGGGATGACCGCATGGTTCGGGAGCTGCTGGCCCGCGCCGCGCAGGATCCACGACGCGGTCTCTGCGGCGCGGTCCGCGGGGGAGACGAACACGGCGTCGTAGCGCACGTCGGCCGCGCGACCGACGTCCTCGGCCTGGGCGCGCCCCTCGGCGGACAGCCGGTCGGCCTCGGGATCGCGCTTCGCGTGGCGCCGGAGCTCCAGTCGCCGCATCGTCGGAGGCCCTCAGGCGCCCGGGCGCTCGAGCGCCAGGAGCACGAAGTTGTGGCTCCCGGACCGGAAGCCCTCGAGATCCAACGTGACGAACCGGAAGCCGGCCCCCTTCACGAGCCCCGCGATCTCGGACCGACGGGCCATGACGAGGTCGAACCAGGCCGGCGCCACCTCGATCCGCGCGAGGTCGCCACCCTGGTCGCGCACCCGGACGTCCCCCGAGATCCCGAGCTCACGGAGTCCCTCCTCGGCTCGTTCGACCCTGGCGAGCGCCGCTCGCGTCACCGGCACGCCGTAGGCGATCCGGGAGGCCAGGCACGCGGCGGCCGGCTTGTCCCAGGTCTCGATCCCCAGGTCGCGGGACAGCGCGCGGATCTCGGCCTTCGACAGGCCGGCGTCGACGAGCGGGAACCGGGCGCCCCGGCCGCGCGCCACCTCCTGACCCGGCCGGTGCTCGCCGAGGTCGTCCGTGTTCACGCCGAGCAGCACGACCCGGTCGGCGAGCTCCGGAGCCGCCATGATCGAGTCGAGGAGCGCCTCCTTGCAGAAGCCACACCGATCGGACTCGTTCCGCCGGTACCGAGGGTCCTCGAGCTCGCGGGTCGGCAGGACGTCCAGGTCGAACCCGTGGCGCGTCGCGAACGCGACCGCCTCGTGGAGCTCACGACGCGGCAACGATGGGGAATCCGCGATGGCCACCGAGACCCGGTCCCCCATGGCCTCCTTGGCCACGACCGCGAGGAACGCGCTGTCGGCACCCCCCGAGAACGCCGCGACGGCGGGGGGGAGGCGACCGAGGAGCGTCCGGAGCGCCTCCAGCTTCCCCCGGGCCTCTCGTCCTTCCCCCACACCCGAAGGGTAACCCCTCGGTCTGGGTACGATTCCCACCCCGTGGACCTGCACGCCATCCGCGAGACGCTCAACGAGGTGGCGTTGGGCCGCGTCTCGGCCGACGAAGCCATGGCTCTCCTCGAAGGCGTCTCGTTCGTCGACCTCGGTGACGCCAAGCCGGACGTCCATCGGAGCGCGCGAACGGGCCTGCCGGAGGTGGTCTACGGGCCCGGCAAGAGCCCGGAACAGGTGGTGGCCGTCGTTCGGGAGATGTCGGCGGCCGGCGTGCGACCGATCCTCGTGTCCCGGGCGACCGACGAGCAGTACCAAGCGATCCGGGAGATCGCGCCGGAGGCCGCCTACCATCGGGAACCCCGGCTGGTCGTGGTGGCTCCGACCGACGCCGCGGTGGAAGGCACCGTGGCGGTCGTCTCCGCGGGGACGTCCGACCTGCCCGTCGCCGAAGAAGCGGCGGTCGTCGCCGAGGCGTTCGGCCTCACGGTCGACAGGATCGCGGACGTCGGGGTCGCGGGTGTCCACCGCCTCATCGCCCACCGCTCACGGCTCCGCTCGGCCGACTGCGTGATCGTCGTCGCGGGGATGGAGGGAGCCCTCCCCTCCGTCGTGGCGGGCCTCGTCCCGGCAACGGTGATCGCGGTGCCGACCAGCGTGGGGTACGGGGCCTCGTTCGGTGGGCTGGCCGCGTTGCTGGGCATGTTGTCCTCGTGCGTGCCCGGGGTGGTCGTGGTGAACGTGGACAACGGGCTCGGCGCCGCGATGAGCGCGCTCCGGATCGTCCGCCGATGACCATCGCGTACCTCGACTGCTCCCGGGGGATCAGCGGCTCGGCGGCGCTGGCGGCGCTGATCGACGCGGGCGCGGACGCCGATGCGATCGGTGATGCCCTCCGCTCCATGCCGAACGTCGAAGGCGTGGGGGTCACCGACGGGTTCGTCGGGCCGTTCCGGGTCCGGCGCGTCACGATCCGGGATGCAGGCGTCCCGGCTCGGCGTCTCGAGCAGGTCGAGACGGTGGTGGCCGGGATGACGCTGCCGCCGCGCGCGCTCGCGCGGATCACGGCGATCTACCGCCGGCTCGCGAGCGCGGAGGCGCGGGTCCATGGGTCCGAGCCGGCGGCGGTGACGTTCCACGAGATCGGCTCGGCTCGTTCGCTCGCCGGCGTCGTCGGGACCGCCCTGGCCCTCGAGCTCCTGGGGGTCGAGCGGATCGTGAGCTCTCCGGTGGCCGTGGGCCGAGGCACGGTCGAAACCGCTCACGGCACGCTGCCGGTGCCGGCCCCGGCCACGCTCGAGCTCCTCCGCGGCGTGCCGGTGGTCGCCGGCCACGCGGACGGAGAGCTCGTCACGCCGACCGGCGCGGCCATCGTGGCGGAGGCATCCGCCTTCGGCCCCATGCCCGACATGACGATCGACGCGTCCGGCTACGGGGCGGACGACGTCGGCAGGCCGAGCCTCATGCTCCGAACGATCATCGGTCGGTCCCGGGTCACCGTCTCCGCCTCGGGCCCCGCAGATCCTTGAGCACCGCGTGGGACGCGCCGTATCCGGGCGCTCCCGTCACCCCTCCGCCTGGGTGCGCGCCCGCGCCGCAGAGATACAGCCCGTCGACGGGCGTCCGGTAGCGGGACCACGCGGGGACCGGGCGCATCGAGAAGAGCTGTCCGATGTGCAGGTCCCCGTGGAAGATGTTGCCCTCGGTCAGGCCGTACGTTCGCTCGAGGTCCAGTGGGGTCACGACGTGGGTCGCTTGGACGGTGCCGGTGAATCCGGGCGCGTACCGCTCGATCCGGGTCACGACCTTCTTCACCAGCTCGTCCCGCCGTGCGTCCCACGTCCCGGACCGCAGCTCGAAGGGCACGTACTGGACGAAGGCCGTCATGATGTGCGCCCCGGGTGGCGCGAGCGTGTCGTCGACGTTGGAGGCGGTCACGCAGTCGACCCACAGCGCGTCGGGGATCTCCCCCCACCGGTGCTGGTCGTAGATCCGCTGCGCCTCCTCGAGCGTGGGCACCAGCGTCGCCAGGGAGCGCCGGTTGGGGTCGGCGTCCACCGGCATCCCCGTCCAGCGTGGCTCCGCCGAGAGGACGAAGTTGACCTTCGCGCAGGGCCCGGCCATCCGGATCGAAGCGACGTCGGCACGGAACGCCTCGGGAAGCTCCGCGGCCTCGACCAGTCCCAGGAACGTCCGCTTCGGGTCGGCGTTCGACAGGACCACGCGGCCGGATACCTGCGACCCGTCCTCCAGCACGACCCCGACGACGCGGCCCGCGCGGACGTCGATCCCGGCGACGGGCGACGACACCCGGATCTCACCTCCTCGTTCGCGAACCGCGTCGGCCATGGCCGCCGTGATCGCGCCCATCCCGCCGATCACGTGACCGTAGAAACCCTGCACCCCCTCCGCGCCGCCGGCGAGGAGGTGGAACAGCAGCCCGATCGCGGTGCCGGACAGGTACGGAGGCGCGTGCATGCCGTAGACGTTGTTCGCCAGGAACAGGCGGCGCATCCGATCGGTCTCGAAATGGCGTTCCACGAACTCGCCCAGGGAACCGGTCGTGAACCTGACCAGGTCGGCGAGCTCGTCCCCGCTCATCCTCCGGAAGCGTCGCCACGCCCGACCGCCTTCCCGCACCTTCGCCCAGCCGCGCGCGTACAGGTCGGGCGGTTCCTCGAGGAAGAAGGGCTGGAGGTAGCGCGCCAGCGCCTGCAAGCGGCGATGGATCACGTCGAACGACCGCGCGTCGCGCTCCGACGTGCCCGCGCGGAACTCCTCCACGGCGCGGGCGTGATCCGTCCACCACGGCACGATCGTCCCGTCCTCGAACGCGACCTGCAGGCCGGGCTCGCACGGCACCATCCGGAGGCCGTGGCGTTCGAGCCCGAGATCACGGATCACCTCGGGACGGAGCATCGAGGCGATGTAGGAGGTGGTCGAGGCTCGGCATCCGGGCGCGATCTCCTCGGTCACGCAGGCGCCGCCGACGATGTCGCGGCGCTCGAGGACGAGTGTTCGCAGTCCCGCCCTGGCGAGGTAGAAGGCGGCGGTCAACCCGTTGTGGCCTCCGCCCACGACGATCGCGTCGTACGTCTCGGTCATCGCTCCTTGGTGCTCACCGCAGCGAGGGACTCTACGCACCCCAGCACATGCCGCCGTAGGCTGCGCACCGTGCCCATCTGCCCCACGTGCGCCGAGGACAATCCGGACCGCGCGCGCTTCTGCCTGTCGTGCGGACGACCGCTCGGCACCGGCGAGCCGAGCGAGTCCCGCAGGCAGGTGACGATCGTCTTCACCGATCTCGCCGGTTCGACCGACCTCACGCATCGGTTGGACGGCGAGACGCTCCACCGCGTGATGGGTCACTACTTCGATGCCGCCCGGACGGCCGTCGATCGCCACGGGGGCCGGGTGGAGAAGTTCATCGGCGACGCAGTCATGTCCGTCTTCGGCTTCCCCATGGCGCACGAGGACGACGCCCTCCGCGCCGTGCTCGCCGCCTGGGAGATGCGTCGTTCGATGGACACCGTGAACGAGGAGCTCCGGCGTCGGTGGGACGTCCACCTGACGACCAGGACCGGCATCGCCACGGGAACCGTCGTCGCCAGCGACCGGAGCACCGGCGAGCCATTCGTGGTCGGGACACCCGTCAACCTGGCCGCCCGCCTGGAGCAGACGGCCGGCCCGGACGAGATCCGGCTCGACGGCACCACGATGAGGATCCTCCGCAACGCGGTGCGCGCCGAGGCGGCCCCGCCCGTGGAGATGAAAGGGTTCGACGGACCGGTCTCGGCGCATCGGTTGATCGACGTGCTGACCTCCGAGGAGGGTCTGCCGCGGCCGGCTCCTCCC
Organism: Actinomycetota bacterium; assembly: GCA_044865955.1. Lineage (GTDB taxonomy): Bacteria > Actinomycetota > UBA4738 > UBA4738 > HRBIN12 > JAJNBA01. The sequence continues at coordinate 14,109 of JBIOTM010000168.1, forward strand.
TTCGTCAACAGGTCGGTCGAGCTCAGGCTCCTGCACGAGGCCTTCGAGAGCCACCTCGCCTCGCCGAGGTGCCGGTCGGTGACCCTGGTCGGCAGCGCCGGCCTCGGGAAGTCGCGCCTGGTGAGGGAGTTCCTCGATTCCCATCCCGAGGTCGACACCGTGCTTCGGAGCCGCTGCTTGGCCTACGGCGAGGGCAGCGCGCTCGACCCGCTGATGGACGTGGTCGGCCAGGCCGCCCGCTTCACGAACGAGGACGACCCCCGGGTCGCGGTGGAGCGGATCCGCGAGCTCCTCTCCGATCGTCCCGAGGGTGAGGTCGCGGCCGCCGGCGTCGCCAAGGCCCTCGGTCTGGCCCCGGGCTCGACCACGCCCGAGGAGTCGGCGTGGGCCATCCGGACGTCCGTGGAGGCCCTCGCGCGACGCCGGCCGCTGGTGCTCGTGTTCGACGACATCCAATGGGCGGCGCCTGCGTTCCTGGACGTCATGGAGCACCTCGCCGAGTGGGCGCGGGAGTCCATCCTGCTCGTCTGCCTCGCACGCCCGGAGCTGCTGGAGACGCGGCCGACGTGGGGCCGTACCCCGGGCGCCGTCACGCTCCAGCTGGAGCCGCTCGCAGCCGAGCCCAGCCGCGAGCTCGCGCGCCGTCTCCTGGTGTCGGCGACACCCGGGGTGGAAGAGCGGGTCGCCGACGTCGCCGACGGGAACCCATTCTTCCTCGAAGAGATCGTGACGATGTTGCAGGAGGAGGGAGCCATCGGGACACACGGCGGCGAGGAGGATCCCTCGCGCATCGCGATCCCTCCGACGATCTCCGCCCTCCTCGCGGCGCGCATCGATCGTCTCGAGCCCGCGAGCCGCCAAGTGCTGGAGCGGGCGGCGGTGATCGGGCTCGCGTTCGAACGCGGCCCGGTCGAGGCGCTCCTTCCGGAGGGTCACGCGATCGACGTCGCCGCGACGCTCGTCGATCTCGCGCGGCACGACTTCGTCGTCGCCCACCCCGAGGTTCCGGGCGACGCCTATCGCTTCCGCCACGCGCTCACCCGTGAGGCGGCGTACGACGCGATCCCGAAGTCCCTGCGGATCGAGCTCCACCGGGCGGCCGCCGACCGGCTCGGGCACGAG
>JBIOTM010000169.1:0-11628 GCA_044865955.1 Actinomycetota bacterium
GCTTCGCGGCTCCGGCCGGCGTCCGCCGCGACGAGTCACGACCGCTCGGGATCGCGGCTCGCCGGTACTACCGGGCGCCGAACCTCGCCGGCCCGTGGTTCGAGTCCTGGCTCGACCTCTGGGAGAGGAACATGCTCCTGCCCGGCTACGGGTGGCTCTTCCCGATGGCCGACGGGCGCGTGAACCTCGGCGCCGGCCTGCTCAGCACGTTCCGGAACTTCAAGGACGTCTCGGCCACCCGATTGTTCGCCGCCTTCGCCCGGATGCTCCCCGACGACCGCGGCATCTCGGAGGAGACGGCGGACGGACGCATGCTCTCCGGCCCGCTCCCGATGAGCATGAACCGCGTCCCCCAGGCCGTCCCCGGGATGCTCGTGGTGGGGGACGCCGCCGGCGCCGTGAACCCGATGAACGGCGAGGGGATCGCGTACGCCATCGAGACGGCCGAGATCGCCGCCGACCTCGTCCACGAGGCCCTGGTGAAGGACCGGCCCGGCCTCGCGATGCTCTACCCGCAGGCCCTCCGCCAGCGGTACGGACGATACTTCCGGCTGGGGCGGGGCTTCGCCCGGATGGTCGGCAAGCCTGAGGTGATGGGCCCCGCGACGAGGTACCTGCTCCCGAATAGGCGGGTGATGGGGTTCGCCATGCGGATGATGGCGAACCTCACCGACGGCCGTGACGGCGACGCCCAGGACAGGCTGTTCTACCTGCTCGAGAGGCTGGCCCGCGCATCGTGACCGTAGGATGGCCCGCGTGCTGAGCGACTACCTCCCCATCGTCGTCATGGGGGTGCTCGCGATCGTGTTCGCGGTGGCGTCGCTCGCGGCCTCGGCGCTGTTGCGACCCCATCGCCCCAACCCGGTGAAGCTCTCGCCCTACGAGTGCGGGAACGACGCCGTCCGCGTGCCGCGCGGCGAGCGCTTCAGCGTCAGGTTCTACGTGGTGGCGATGCTCTTCATCATCTTCGACATCGAGACGATCTTCCTCTTCCCGTGGGCCGTCACCTTCCGTCAGCTGGGCCTGTTCGGCCTGATCGAGATGGCGGTGTTCATCGGGCTCGTGTTCGTGGCGTACGCCTACGTGTGGAAGAAGGGTGGGCTCGACTGGGCCACGGGCGCCCAGGACCTTCGGGAGGAGGAGGACGAGGAGGCGGAGCCGCTCCCGCTCGACGAGGAGGTCGTCGGTGCCCGTTGAGCGGATCGAGGGCCACGTCACGGGCACGACGCCCGAGGAGGTCGAGGCGGAGGTCCGCCGCGGCATCCTCCTGACCAGGCTCGACCGCGCCGTGAGCTGGGCGCGCACGCAGTCCATGTGGCCGGCCACGTTCGGCCTGGCGTGCTGCGCCATCGAGATGATGTCCGCCGGTGCCGGCCGGTACGACCTCTCCCGCTGGGGGATGGAGCTGTTCAGAGCGTCCCCGCGACAGGCGGACCTGATGATCGTGGCCGGACGGGTCTCGCAGAAGATGGCGCCGGTCCTCCGGCGGATCTACGACCAGATGGTCGAGCCGAAATGGGTCGTGTCGATGGGCGTGTGCGCGTCGGCCGGCGGGATGTTCACGAACTACGCGATCGTCCAGGGCGTGGACACGATCGTGCCGGTCGACGTCTACGTCCCCGGCTGTCCCCCGAAGCCCGAGATGCTGATGTTCGGCATCCTGAAGCTGCATGAGAAGGTCCGGACCGAGGGGACGATCCGGTGAGGCCGGCCGAGCTGGCCGACCGGGTCCGAGCCCACCTCCCCGACGTCGCGGTCGCGCGCGACGAGGTCACCGTCGTGATCGATCGGGGCGGGCTGGTCGACACCCTGGTCCGCCTGCGGGATGCGCCCGACCTCTCGTTCGGGTTCCTGTCGAGCGTGGCGGCGACGGACCATCTCGGGAGCGAGCCACGCTTCTGGGTCGTGTACGAGCTGCGATCGATCGAACACGCGCACCGGCTCCGCCTGAAGGTGGGGCTCCCCGCAGACGACGCCCGGATCCCCTCGGTGACCGCGCTCTTCCCCACGGCGAACTGGCACGAACGTGAGACCTTCGACCTGTTCGGGATCCGTTTCGACGGTCACCCCGATCTCACACGGATCCTGATGCCCGACGACTGGGAGGGCCACCCGCTCCGCAAGGACGAGGAGCTCGGCGGGGTCGGCACGCAGTACCACGGGGCGTTCATCCCCCCGGTCGACGAACGGACGATGCCCTGATGTCGCAGGAGATGGGCGCGGCGCGCGACGAGCTGCGGGGGGTCCCCCGCGAGGTCCGCGATCGCGTCACCGGCGAGGTCCGCCAGGAGACGATGATCATCAACATGGGGCCGCAGCACCCCTCGACCCACGGGGTGCTTCGGCTGCTCCTGGAGCTGGACGGCGAGACGGTGATCCGGTGCAAGCCGATCGTCGGGTACCTCCACACCGGCATCGAGAAGAACACCGAGTACCGGACGTGGGTGCAGGGGGTCGCGTACGTGACCCGCGCCGACTACCTCTCCCCGTTCTTCAACGAGCTCGCGTACTGCCTGTCGGTCGAGCGGCTCCTGGGGATCGAGGCGCCGCCCCGGGCCCAGGTGCTCCGCGTGCTCCTGTGCGAGTTGAACCGCGTCGCGTCGCACCTCGTCTGGCTCGCCACCAGCGGGCTGGAGCTCGGCGCCGTGTCGGTGATGCTCTACGGCTTCCGGGAGCGTGAACTGATCCTCGACATCTTCGAAGCCGTGACCGGCCTGCGGATGAACCACGCCTACATCCGCCCCGGGGGCGTGATCATGGATCTGCCCTCCGACGGGCCGCGGATGATCGCCCGGTTCCTCGACACGGTGCCGGCGCGGATCGACGACTACGAGACCCTGCTGAACGAGAACCCCATCTGGCTCGAGCGCAACGTCGGCGTCGGGACGCTCGCGGCCGAGGAGGCGGTGGCGCTCGGTGTCACCGGCCCGATGCTCCGGGCCGCCGGGGTCGCCGTGGACCTCCGCAAGGACGAGCCGTACTCCGGCTACGACACCTACGACTTCGACGTGCCCGTACGGACCGAAGCCGACGCGTACGCCCGGTACCGCGTGCGGCTCGACGAGATGCGCCAGTCGTTGCGGATCGTCGAACAGGCGTTGGAGCGGCTCGAGGAGCCGGGCCCCGTGATGGTCGAGGACCCGAAGGTGGGCTGGCCGGTGAAGCTGTCGGTCGGGCCCGACGGGATCGGCAACGACGAGGAGTACCTGCGCCACATCATGGAGGAGTCGATGGAGGCCCTCATCCATCATTTCAAGATGGTGACCCAGGGCGTGAGGGTCCCCGACGGCGAGGTCTACACGGCGGTCGAATCGCCCCGCGGGGAGCTCGGCTACTACGTCGTCTCCGCGAACGATCACCGGCCGTACCGCGTCAAGATCCGCGATCCGTCGTTCGTGAACCTGCAGGCGATCCCGACGATGGTCGAGGGAGGGCTCGTAGCCGACGCGATCGCCGCGATCGCGTCGGTCGACCCCGTGATGGGGGGTGTCGACCGCTGATGGCCGTCTTCGAGGGGACCACGAGGCAGGAGGCGGAGGCGATCCTCGCCCGGTACCCGGAGGGTCGTGAGCGCTCGGCGATGATGCCGCTGCTGTACCTGGCCCAATCGGTCGAGGGCCATGTGTCGCGCGACGGGCTCCGGGAGGTGGCCGGCCTGCTCGGTCTCACCACGGCGGAGGTCGAGGCGGTGGCGACCTTCTACACGATGTTCCGGCTGCGCCCGACCGGGACCCACGTCGTCAGCGTGTGCACCAACCTCTCCTGCATGCTCCGCGGCGCCCGCGAGGTCTACGAGGCGGCGGAGCAGGCCGCCGGGATGCGCCACGGCCAGGAGCTGTCCGAGGACGGGGTGATCACGCTGCACGAGGAGGAGTGCCTCGGGGTGTGCGAGTTCGCTCCGGCGGTCCAGGTGAACGTGGCGAACCACGACCGCGTGAACCCGGAACGGATGCGGGAGCTGATCGCGGCCCTGCGGCGGGGCGAGGTGCCCGAGCCGTCCCGGGGCCCGGCGATGGCGACCTTCACGGCCGCGTCGCGCGCGCTGGCCGGGCTCGACGCGGAGGTCGCCCGCGCGTGAGCGTGTCGTTCGAACCACGGCTCACGCGGGACTGGGACGACCCCAGCGTGATCGGGATCGAGGGCTACCGCGCGAAGGGCGGCTACGAGGCGCTCCAGAACGCGCTCGGCATGGCGCCGGCCGACATCATCGAGACGGTCAAGGCATCGGGTCTGCGTGGCCGGGGCGGCGCCGGGTTCCCCGCCGGCGTCAAGTGGTCCTTCGTGCCGACCGACACCGGCAGGCCCACCTTCGTCGTCGTGAACTACGACGAGTCGGAGCCCGGCACGTGCAACAACCGGGAGCTGGTCGAGCGAGATCCCCACCGCCTGCTGGAGGGCACCGCGCTCGCGGCGCTCGCGATCGGCTGCCGGACCGCGTTCATCTACGTCCGAGGCGAGTACCTGTGGCAGAGCCTCATCCTGGACGAGGCGATCCGCGAGGCGTACGACGCGGGGTTCTTCGGGCGCGGCATCGGAGGCACCGAGGTGGACCTCGACGTCGTCCTGCACCGCGGCGCCGGCGCCTACATCTGCGGCGAGGAGACCGCCCTGCTGAACTCACTCGAGGGGTTCCGCGGGCAGCCGAGGCTCCGGCCGCCGTTCCCCGCCGTCGAGGGGCTGTACGCGGGTCCGACGGTGATCAACAACGTCGAGACGCTGATGAGCGTCCCGGACATCGTGCTCCGCGGCCCCGAGTGGTTCCGCGAGCTCGGCACGGAGAAGTCCCCGGGCACGAAGGTCTTCACGATCTCCGGCAAGGTCGAGCGACCCGGGAACTACGAGCTGCCGCTCGGCACGCCCCTTCGGGTGCTGCTCGACGAGGCGGCGGGCGGCGTCCTCGGCGGCCGCGCGCTGAAGGCGTGGACCCCCGGCGGATCCTCCACGCCGCTCCTCACGGCCGACCACATCGACACGCCGCTCGACTACGAGTCGGTCGCCGCGGCGGGCTCGCTCCTGGGGACCGGCGCGGTGATGGTGCTGGACGACACCGACTGCGTCGTGGACGCCGCGCAGCGGATGACGCGCTTCTACGCCCACGAGTCCTGCGGCAAGTGCACGCCCTGCCGGGAGGGCACGTGGTGGGCGGAGCGCGTCCTCGGCCGGATCGAAGAGGGGTACGGCCGGGACGGGGACCTGCCGGTCATGGCCGAGATGGGCCGGAACATCATGTTCCGGGCGTTCTGCGCCCTGGCGGACGGCGCCGCGGCGGTGATCGATTCGAGCCTGCAGCACTTCCGCGACGAGTTCGAGGAGCACATCCGCCTGGGACGGTGCCCCCTTCGGATCGAGCACGCGGAGGCGGTCGGATGAGCCCCCCGGTGCAGACCGACGTCACGCTGACGATCGACGGGAAGGAGATCACGGTGCCGGCGGGCACGCTGATCATCCGGGCGGCGGAGCAGCTCGGGATCGAGATCCCCCGGTTCTGCGACCACCCCCTGCTTCGGCCCGCCGGGGCGTGCCGGCAGTGTTACGTGCAGGTCGAGGGGCAGCCGAAGCTGGCCACCTCGTGCACGGTCGCGGTGGCGCCCGGCATGGCGGTGCGGACGCAGGCCACCGACCCGGTGGTGGCGGACGCGCAGCGCGCGAACCTCGAGTTCCTGCTGCTGAACCATCCGCTCGACTGCCCGATCTGCGATCGCGGCGGCGAGTGCCCGCTCCAGGATCAGGCGCTCGCGTACGGCCCGGGCGACAGCCGGTTCGGGGAGGCGAAGCGGGTGTTCCCGAAGCCGATCCCGATGTCGCCGCTGGTCGGTCTCGATCGCGAGCGCTGCATCCTGTGCGCTCGCTGCACCCGGTTCTGCGACGAGATCTCGGGCGACCGATCCCTCGAGCTGTTCGCCCGCGGCGCCGGGGAGCGCGTCTCGATCGCGGCCGGCGAGGACTTCCGGTCGCCGTTCAGCGGGAACACGGTGCAGATCTGCCCGGTCGGGGCGCTCACGTCGACGCCGTACCGGTTCGTGGCTCGGCCGTTCGACCTGACGTACGGCGACTCCGTGTGCCCCCACTGCTCGGCCGGGTGCAACCTCCGCGTGGACGTCCGGCGCGGCGAGGTGGTTCGGCACCTGGCGCGCGACGAGTACGAGGTCAACGACGCCTGGCTCTGCGACAAGGGCCGGTACGCCTTCCGGTACCCCGACTCCGAGCGGCGGATCACGACCCCCCTGATCCGGGACCGAGGGCTGGAGCCGGCTTCGTTCGGCGAGGTGCTGACGGAGATCGCCGGGTGGGTGGACGGGGCCCGCGTCGCCGTGCTCACGGGCGGTCGCCTGATGGATGAGGACTACTACGCCATCTCGAAGCTGGCGCGGACGGTCTTCCGGACGAACGACCTGGACCATCGCCGCGATCACGGCGCCGGCTTCGTCGAGGACGCGGTCGCGACCGGAGCGATGCGAGTCACGTACCGAGACGTGGAGCAGGCGAAGGTGATCCTCGTGGCGGGCCTGGACGCCGAGCAAGAGGTTCCGATCCTCCACCTGCGCCTGCGGAAGGCCGCCGGGCGGGGAGCGAGGATCTTCGTCCTGCATCCCCGGCGCACCCGGCTGTGGGACGTCGCCGAGCACATCCTGTGCCGGCCGTGGGACGAGGCGTGGCTCCTGGAGATGGAGGATGGCCATCACCGACCCGAGCTCGGACCGGTGGTGGCCGCCCTGGCCGAGGCGGGAGAGGCCGGCCTCGTGATCGCCGGACCCCGCCTCGCCGACCACCACCAAGGCGTGGACCGGGCCAGGGCGCTCGCCGCCGAGACCGGCGCGCGCTTCGCCTTCGTCACCCGCCGGGCGAACGACCGCGGCGCCCTGGCCGCGGGCGTCCACCCGCGGCTCCTCCCCGGCGGTCGGCTCTTCGGCGCGGCGGACGAGCGCGCCGAGGTCGAGGAGGTCTGGGGTCCGTTCGAGCTCGGTGAAGACGGCAGGGACTGGCGCGGGATCCTCCAGGCGTGTGCCGATCGCGAGGTCGACGTGCTGTTCCTGATCGGCGTCGATCCCTTGAGGGACTACCCGGACGCGGCGCTCGCCCGCCGGGCGTTGGAGAACGTTCCGCGGAAGGTGATCCAGTCGCTGGAGCTCGACTCGCTCGAACGCTTCGCCGACGCGTTCTTGCCGGCCGCCGCGTTCCTGGAGAAGGACGGGCACGTGACGACCTGGGAAGGCCGCAGCCAGCGGATCCGACGCGTGCGGGATCCCCTCGGGATCAGCCGTCCCGATTGGGAGCTCTCGGCCAGCCTGGCCCTGGCCTGTGGGGGCGACCTGAGCTTCGAGACGCTGGACGAGCTCCACGAGGAGATGGGACGGCTGCTGGCGCCGCGAGAGGGGCGCGAACGCACGATCGGTGGCTCGGCTGCATCGCCGGCGCGGGTCGCCGCAGGCGAGGTGCTCCTGTTCACCTACCCGCTGCTGGTCGACGACGGCAGGCTGTCGGAGCGGGCCGACGAGCTGAAGGCGGCCCTGGCCGACGAGCCGTACGTGGAGGTCCACCCCGACGACGCCGATGAGCGGGGTCTCGTCGACGGCGGTCGGGCGACCGTGCGGACCGGCGCGAGCCAGGCCGAGCTCCCGGTCCGGGTCACCCAGCACGTCGCCAGGGGAGCCATCTTCGTGCCGTTCAACCAGCCCGGGTTCGCGGCCAACACCCTCCTGCAGGGGCACTTCACGGTCCCAGCGACCCTCGAGGCGGCCGACGCACCCGCCGGATCCGAGGCTCCCGGGATCGGCGTCGGGGGTGCGGCCTGATGGACTGGCTGGACTGGCTCCTGCTCGTCGCCCGGGTCGTGGTCGTCTTCTTCGCGCTGCTGCTCGCCGTGCTGCTCTACATCTGGTTCGAGCGGAAGGTGATCGCCGACATGCAGACGCGGAAGGGCCCGATGCGAGCAGGGCCCCGGGGGCTGCTGATCACGATCGCCGACGGCATCAAGCTCTTCTTCAAGGAAGGCATCATCCCGTCCAACGCCGACCGGCCCGTCTACCTGCTGGCGCCGGTGCTCGCGATGTTCCCGGGCTTCCTCGCGTTCAGCACGATCCCCTTCGGCACCGGCGTGACGCTCTTCGGCCGGAGGATCCCGTTCCAGGTGGTCGACCTGAACATCGGCATCCTGTGGGTCCTTGCGATGACCTCGATCGCCGTGTACGGCGTGGTCCTGGCGGGGTGGGCGAGCGGCTCGAACTACCCGCTTCTCGGCGCCGTCCGATCGTCGGCGCAGATGATCTCGTACGAGGTGGCGATGGGTCTCTCGCTCGTGGCCGTGCTGATGTACAGCGGCCACCTGGCCTTCTCGGAGATCGTCGCCGCGCAGGACCGGGTGTGGAACGTCGTCCCGATGTTCCCGGCGTTCGTCGTCTACATGATCTGCGCGATCGCCGAGACGAACCGCCCGCCGTTCGACCTGGCAGAGGCGGAGACCGAGCTGGTGGCGGGCTTCCACACCGAGTACTCGGGCATCACGTTCGCGATGTTCTTCCTGGGGGAGTACGTCTCGACGGTGACGGTCGCCGCCATCGGCGTGACGCTGTTCCTCGGCGGCTGGCGCGGGCCGGCCCCCGGCTTCCTGCCCTGGCTGTGGCCGCTGCTGTGGTTCCTCCTGAAGATCACGCTCGTGATCTACCTGCTCGTGCTGGTGCGCGGCACGCTCCCGCGGTTCCGGTACGACCGGTTGATGGTCTTCGGCTGGAAGGTCCTGATCCCGTTCGGGCTGCTCTGGGTGCTCGTCACCGGAGCGGTCGTGGTGCTCCCCGATCGCCTCGAGCTCGACCGCGGCACGGTGCTCACATGGGCCGCGGTCGGGGTCGCCGTGGCGCTGGCGATCTCGTTCGTGCCGATCGGCCGCAAGGCTCCCCCGGATGAGGCGCCTCGATGAGCGACCAGCCGCGGCGCGATCGCACCTTCCTCGGTGACGCCGGAGCGGTCCTGAAGGGGATGGTGACCGTCTTCAAGCAGACCTTCCGTCCCGACACCACCGAGGAGTACCCCAAGGTCATCGCGCCCATCCCGGAGCGGGCGCACACCGGCCGCCACCGGTTGAACCGCCATGAGAACGGCCTGGAGAAGTGCATCGGCTGCGAGCTGTGCGCGTTCGCGTGCCCGGCGGACGCGATCTGGGTCGAGGGCGAGGACAACGACCCCCAGCACCCGACGTCGCCGGGGGAGCGGTACGCGAAGGACTACCAGATCAACTACCTGCGCTGCATCATGTGCGGCCTGTGCGTCGAGGCCTGCCCGACGCGCGCCCTCACCCTCACGAGCTACTTCGAGATGTCCTACACGTCGCGCGAGGACGCGATCCTCACGAAGGAGCAGCTCCTGGAGCCGCCGCCCGAGCTCGGGACCACCCCGGGCGCGAAGGAAGGCCTGTAGGTGCCCCTCGACAACCTCGTGTTCTGGGTCTTCGCGCCGATCTCCGTGGCGTCGGCGATCGGGATGCTGCTGATGCGCAACGCGGTCCACGCGGCGCTGTTCCTGATCGTGAACTTCTTCTGCCTGGCCGTGTTCTTCCTGCTCCTCGACGCGCCGTTCCTGTTCGCGGTCCAGATCATCGTCTACGCCGGCGCGATCATGGTCCTGTTCCTGTTCGTGATCATGCTGCTCGGCGTCGACCAGGGCGACGACCTCCGGGAGCGGCTGGTCGCGCAGCGTCCCCTCGCGCTCGTCCTGGGGGCCGGCTTCGTGGTCGAGATCGCGGTGGCGGCGCGGGCGGGGATCGGGTTCGCCACCAAGGCGCCGAAGGGGTTCGACGCGGTCAACGATCCAGGGAACACCCAAGCCCTGGCGAGGGTGCTGTTCCGCGATTACTTCTTCCCATTCGAGGTCACGTCGATCCTGCTGATCGTGGCCGCGATCGCCGCGATGGTGCTCGGCCAGCGCAAGGCTCGCGCCGTGACGCAGGCGGAGCTCGAGGCGATGGGATCGTGAGGACGCCGATCGCCGACTTCGTGGTCCTCTCCGGGGTCCTGTTCACCCTGGGGACGCTGGGCGTCCTGCTGCGGAAGAACGCGCTCCTGATCTTCATGTCGATCGAGCTCCAGCTGAACGCGGTGAACCTGGCGCTGGTGGCGTTCTCGCGGATGCACCTGGCGCTCGACGGGCAGGTGCTGGCGTTCTTCTCGATGGTCGTGGCCGCCGCCGAGGTCGTGGTGGGCCTGGCGATCATCGTCGCGGCCTACCGGCGCCGCGGAACGGTCGACGTGGACCAGGCGCGAGGGCTCGCGGGCTGATGGACGAGCCCATCATCATGTCCTCGAGGTTCGGGCTGATCTGGCTGATCCCCGCGCTCCCGCTGGCGGTCGCGTTCGTGAACCTCTTCGTCGGCAGGCGCCTCGGGAAGGTCGCCGGCGTCCTGGCAAGCGCATCGGTGGGCGTCTCGTTCTTGCTGTCGACGGTTGTCGTCTTCGATCTCTTGGCGCTCCCTGCGGAGCATCGCAGGGTCGTGCGGCATCTGTTCGATTGGATCACGGTCGGCAGCTTCTCGGTCGGCGCGGACCTGCGGCTCGACGCGCTCTCGGCCGTGATGATCCTCGTGGTCACCGGAGTCGGTCTCCTGATCCACGTCTACGCGATCGGCTACATGGAGGGGGACCCTCGCTACGGGCGCTTCTTCGCGTACCTGAACCTGTTCGTGTTCTTCATGCTGCTGCTGGTGTTCGCGGACAACTACGGCGTCCTGTACGTGGGGTGGGAAGGGGTCGGGCTCTGCTCGTACCTCCTGATCGGGTTCTGGTTCGAGAAGGCCGAGAACGCGAGCGCGGCGAAGAAGGCGTTCGTCACGACCCGGATCGGCGACACGGCGATGCTCGTCGGCCTGGCGTTGATCGTCTCGACGTTCGGATCGCTCGACTTCGGCACGGTCCTCGGCTCGCCGGGTGACACGATCGCCACGGGCACGGCGACCGCGATCTCCCTGTTGTTGTTCGCGGGGGCGATCGGCAAGTCCGCCCAGGTGCCCCTGCACGTCTGGCTGCCCGACGCGATGGCCGGTCCGACGCCGGTCTCCGCGCTGATCCACGCGGCCACGATGGTGACCGCCGGCGTCTACCTGGTGGCGCGGACCAATGTGCTCTTCGCCATGGCTCCGGTCTCCAGCGCGGTGGTGGCGGGGATCGGCGCCGTAACCGCGCTCTTCTCCGCGACGATCGCCCTCAAGCAGTACGACATTAAGAAGGTGCTGGCCTACTCCACCGTGTCCCAGCTCGGCTACATGTTCGTCGGCGTGGGGTCCGCGGCGTATGCGGCCGGCATCTTCCATCTGGCGACCCACGCCTTCTTCAAGGCGCTGCTGTTCTTGGGCTCGGGCAGCGTGATCCACGCGATGCACCACGCCCATCACGCCACTCACTCGCAAGAGGATGCCCAGGACATGCGCAACATGGGCGGCCTCAAGCGCTACCTGCCGGTGACCTTCTGGCTGATGCTGATCGCGACCCTGGCCATCGCCGGGATCCCGCCGTTCTCGGGCTTCTTCTCCAAGGACGAGATCCTCGCCGCCGCCTTCGCTCGGGGGGCGGAGATGCCGGTGTTCTACCTGTTCTACGCCATGGGGCTCGCGGCCGCCTTCCTGACGGCGTTCTATATGGCCCG